>JAZQWK010000449.1:0-9100 GCA_045632325.1 Eubacteriales bacterium | reverse complement strand
CCTTTGACAATGCCATTATGGATATTGACGGCGGTCATCCCTACTGCTCCGTCTGGTTCGGCGGTCCGCACAGCTTCCTGTGTGCTGAACTCGCCCCCAACTACGTCCGCCGCAACTACAATACGTTTGAGGAACTCGATATCAAGCTCGACGGCTCGTATCTCGACGTTTTCTCCGTTGTACGGCTCGATGAATGTTTCAATCCCGACCACCCGATGACACGCGAGCAGTGTGCACGCGCACGCCGCGAATGTCTTGACATCCTCTCCGACCGCGGTATCATTCCGTCGTCTGAGGAAGTGCTCGGCTGTATCGTCAATTCGCAGGTGCTCTGCCACCATGCACCGTTCTTTACCTCCAACCTCGGCTCGTCCGAAGCCGTCAACGTCGGTATTCCGATTCCGCTTCTGAACCTCGTTTACCATGACTGCGTCGTCATTCCGTGGTTCGGTATGAAGCACAAGGGCGGCTGGGGCATTGCAGGCTCTGACCGCGGCTTCCTCTGGGCACTGCTGTGCGGCGATACGATCTACTATGACATCACCGCAACGCCTGAAATGGTCGAATACGGCAAGATCGCGCTGGAGCTGAACCGCCGCGTGGCGCTCTGTGACCTCGTTTCCCACACGTTTATCGACGGCAATCCGAGAGCCCGCCGCTCGGTATTCTCCGACGGTACGACAGTCACCGCGGACTTTGATGCGGATACGTTTGAGATTGTATATCCCGACGGTAAGGTTGTGCGCGGATAATTTGTGGAGCCTCCCTCACCGAGGGAGGTGGCACGCAAAGCGTGACGGAGGGAGTTATCTTTCAGCTAACCGAGAAGTACCGTTATCAAAAAATGCAAATGTATACCCCTCATAGATTTACCAAAGATTAAGCAAAAAAGGTGGTTTGCAGCGATGAAAATAATCGGAAACATACTTAAAGATGCGTTTCTGTATTGGTTACAGATTGCCATTTTTATTTGGCCGTCGTTTTTATTGGGCAACGGTTTTTTCGCTCTGCTCGTTTATTTCATTTTCAACGGCTCCGGTGCCCAAATTACCGAAATTGCTTCCAGTATTTTGATACTTTGCGTGCTTCTGTTTGTCTTTGCATATAAGCGAGCATACAAAAAAGAAGAATTCCACGGAATCCGTCTGTTGATTTCCATGATACTTGCGGCAGGATTGCAGCTGATCTATGCAGCACTGCTTCGTTTTGCGGTATATACTGGTGCCGGAGGACATTATCTTGCGCTCTATCTTTACGATTCGACAAGAAGCGTTGCTTATTATGAGGTGCCTGCATCGCTGTATATCGCGTCGATGCTTGCGGTTTATCCGTTGTATATCATCTCTGTCATTTCGGGCGCGTATTTCGGAAAAAAGAAACGCTTGAAAGACCGTGATGATTTGACCAAAAAGAATCAATCCTGAATGGAATCAAACCACATCATTTGCAAAAAAAGGAGCAATCCATGAATTTCTATATTGCACCCACCGGCTCTGACTCAAACCCCGGCACCGAGACCGCCCCATTCGCCACCCTGACCGGTGCGCGTGATGCTGTCCGCTGTATCATCGCAAACGGACTCTCCGACCCCATCACCGTCCACATCGGCGCGGGTGAATACCGCACACACGGTATCACCTTTGACGCGCGTGACAGCGGTACTGCGGACTGCCCGATCACCTATACCGCCGACGGTGACGTCACCCTGCACGGCGGAGTTTCGGTCGGACGGGAGTATTGGCTGTTGCCCGATGAGGACATGGCAAAGCGGTTTTGCGACGATGCCCGCCCGCACATCCGCATGATCTCCCTCACCGCCCTTGGTCTGACTGCCGAGGATTGGGGAGAAGAAATTGCCATCGGTGCGTATGAGACCTCATCCAGATACGACGATGCGCCAAAGGGCTGCGGCTGTGAGTTTTTCTCGGGTGGCAGACGCATGATCAAAGCGCGGTATCCCAATGAGGGATTTGCACAGCTTGAGGCGGTCATGGACGTCGGCGACGTTCGCGAATTCCCGCCGCAGAACTATCACCGCGACTGGTTCGAACGGCGCAACCACCGCGGCGGCGCGTATATCATTGACCGTGAGACGGCAAAACGCGTCGAGCGCTGGCAGGAAGCGGACAAGGCGTGGATGTTCGGCTATTTTTACTGGGACTGGGCGGATTCGTCGACTCCCGTCACGTTCAAAATCGAAAACCGCGTGGTCTATCCGAAGTTTGTTTCGGGCTTTGCCGCACGCGCAGGCGCAAATTACTATTTCTACAACGTCCCAGAGGAACTGGACTCTGAGGGTGAGTGGTATCTTGACCGCGACACGGGCAATCTCTACTTCTGGCCGTGGGACGGTGCGGAAACTGCCGACTTTTCCTGCTACGGTGAGCCGCTGATCACCTGTGAGGGAACGCATCATATTACGTTCTCGGGCTTTACCCTCACCGCGACGATGAGCGACGGTATGGTCGTCACGGGGGATGATATGGTGCTGACCGGTCTGACGGTACGCAACGTTGCGGGAACTGCCATTCGTGTCAACGGTTACCGCAATCTGATTTCCGACTGTGAGATCACGCGCACGGGCAAGGGCGGTATTCACGTCACGGGCGGCGACCGCGCGACCCTGACACACGGCGAAAACCGCGTGACGAACAACTATATTCACGATTTTTCGGAGATCTATCTGACCTATCAGGGCGGCATCGATCTGCGCGGTGTCGGCAACATCGCCGATCACAACGAGATCTGCAACTCTCCTCACACGGCGATCTTCTACGGCGGCAACGAGCATCTGATCGAGTACAACGACATTCACGACGTGGTACTGCTGTCGTCTGACGCAGGCGCGATCTACGCAGGCTTTGATTGGGCGGCACACGGATGCGTTGTCCGCTATAACAGACTGCGCGATATCGGGGCTGGCGGCTTTACGCCCGACGGTATTTACTGGGATGACGGTCATTCCGGGCAGACTGCCTACGGAAACGTTCTGATCAACGTCAAAAAGTACAGCTTCCTCGTCGGCGGCGGCAGAGAAAACCACGTCACGGGAAACGTCATCGTTGACAGCGGACGTGCGGCACTCCAGTACGACGACCGCAACCGTGACGGCTTCGTCCACGGCGGCTGGGCGCGTGCGGCAACCAATACGCCCGATGCGCCGCACTGGCAGCATCTTGCGGCTGTTCCGTATCGGGAGGAACCGTGGAAAACGCGCTATCCCTTGATGCAGACGATCAAAACCTCGTTTGAGACGGATCCCGACGATATCGATTTCCCGATCAATCCCGCCTATTCTTCGGTGAAGGACAACGTCGTCATCGCACCGCGCGGTGCCATGTACGAAATCGCAGAGTCGGTGTATACCTACTCCGAGGTTGCGGACAACGCGCTGTATCAGACCTGTGAGGATGCAGGATGGGATACGGCGTGCGGTTGGTTTACCCGCGACAGCTCCGTTTTAAGGCAGCATCCTGCGATTGCCGAAATCCCGATTGCGGAGATCGGACGAAAAAAACGGTAAGACAATACAAAACAGCTCCCGCAGCAGAGCCGTCGAGCGGCAGTTCTGTGCGGGAGCTGTATCGTTTGCTTTTATGTGGGAATTACCAACCCAGGGACTTGAGGTATTCGCGGCTGGTCTTGATGGATTCCATCGGGGTCAGACCGAGTGCGGGTCTGTCCTGTTCGACGACGACCCATTCCGCGCCTGCATCGACAGATGCTTCGAGGATCGCGGGGATGTTCTGCAAACCGTGACCGACGGGACGGAAGCCGAAGGATTCTTCGCTTGCGGTTTCGCTTTCGGGCTTGATGCCGATCAGCTCGTACATGCCTTCAGCCTTTTCGCCTGCCTTGTAGAAGTCCTTCAGATGGACGACGGGAGAACGACCGGTGTACTTGCGGATGTAGTCGGCGGGAACTTCGCCTGCGACGTTGACCCAGCAAGTGTCGATTTCCGTTGCGAGCAGGTCTTCGGAAATGGTGTTGTACAGGATGTCGAGTGCGTATTCGCCGTCGATCTTGACGAATTCAAAGTCGTGGTTGTGATAGAGCATCTTGATGCCCTTTGCACGTGCGACCTCCGCACAGCGCTTGATGTCGGCAATGGTGCCTTCCCAGCCCGCAAAGCCGGGACGGCGCTCTTCCTGCAGATAGGGAACGGCGATGTACTTGACGCCGATGACGGCGTACGCGCCGATGACGCCTTCGGGATCAGCCGCCATCTCGTCCAGCGGAACGTGTGCGGAGATGGGAGTCAGACCGTATTCCTCGCAGAGCGCCTTGATCTTTTCGGGAGCATAGCCGTAAAGACCTGCAAATTCAACGCCGTCGTAGCCCATTTCCTTGACGGCACGAAGTGCTGCCTCGGGATTGGCAGAAGCATCGTCGCGAATGGAGTACAGCTGAACGGCAACAGGTAATGTTTTCATGTGATATATCCTCACTTTCGTGTTATGAAATGCATGGTTTGGTGATAAAATTGAAAAATAACGCCCAAAATTCAAAAAAATCGTGAATTTGTCGTACAGTTCCGCAAATAATCTTGACAAATTAGTTTGGGAATGATATAATGATGTATAGATACAATGCACAAAATATGATATTGGGTCGATTTATTATAGCATGAAATGCAAACGGTGTCAAGACTTTGATGAAATTTGCGATGAAAATGATCACCGCGTTTGCATCTTGTGCATCCGACCTCGATTTAAGACCGTACGGTCTTAACCCCCGTTTGGATGAGAGGAGGGTTTTCGTTTTGGCTTATGCAGCAGCATCGGACAGCATGACGCATCCGCACGATCGGTTTCAGCTGATCAACCGCAGAAATATCCATGCATCCCGTTATACCCAGACCTTGATCTCCGAGGCGCTTCGCGTCGGTATGATCCCGATCGAGCTTGTTGACGATATCCAGATGCAGGTGCGCGGTGTTCTGGAGGAGCATCTGCGCCAGGTACGCCGTGAGCTTGTCAGAACGGCTCCTGCTGCCGATATGGCGGACGGGACGTCGGTGCCTGCCGTCAATGAAGAAATGGCGCGCGCAATGCTCGATTCGATCTTCTACTCTCTCGATACGTATTTGATGGGTTTCCATGATCCGCTGTATGCGATCAATGCATTGCAGGGGATGGCGGTGGATGAGATGTTCCGCGCGGGACAAAAGGCCGTGAAGGCACTTGTGTGCGAATCGGTGGCACTTCACGTACAGGCAAAAAAATCCCGCATACCAACGGACAATACCGCGTATAATGTTACGCTCAATGAAGAAATTCATACGTTTCTCGAAGGGTATGATTACCGTCGCGCAGGACAGGAAGTCGTTTGTCCGATGACGTATCAGCTGTACGATATGCCGTCACCGATGCCGGGAATCCACAGACTGCGCGATTATCTCACGCGGCTCGTGACGGAAAATCATTTTGCGGCACTGTTTGAACCGGAAGAAAAAGCACTGCTGTTTGAGTCTTACGCAAAACGGCACCGTACGACGACGCGGGATATGCGGGTGAATCTCTACGAGATCATCGTTCGCAACGCGCTCGGCGCGGCAATCCTCGGCAAGTATCCGGGTATCCTTGTTCTGACGGAGCAGGAAATTTCGTATCTGACGGACAAGCTGCACAGAAAGACTACGCGGGAGCTTGAGCATATGACGACCGACGCGATCCGTTGTCTGATTTCCGATCTGCGCCCCGAACCGGTCGTTGCGGCGTATCTGAACGGACATGCAAAACGATTTGTCTCGGGATTGTTAGAGGCAAGAAACGCCGCGGATGCATCGCTGCTCTTCGTTCCGTCGGATCCGCAGATGCTGTTCCGACAGTAAGTCGATTGCGGCAGCACGGTTCTTCTAAATGTAACAATTTTGATACAGATAAAATCTGCCCCTTGCAATTTCGGGGAATTTGCGGTATGATTATAGCAGTAAGGATAAGGAGTGAATGTTATGGCGAATTTGGAACACGATAAGACGATTACGTTTTCGATTGCAGACGAACGGGAACTGGAAATGAAGCGGACGCTGCAGGCGGTTTACCGTGCGTTGATTGAAAAGGGATATAACCCCATTAACCAGATCGTCGGCTATATTCTGTCCGAAGATCCGACGTATATTACCAACCACAACAACGCGCGTGGTCTCATTCGTAAGATCGATCGCGATGAGCTGCTCAATGCGCTTGTAAAAAATTATCTTGAAGTATAATATCATGTAAATAGACGAAGGGTGCACACCGATGGTGTGCACCCTTCTGCAGTTTATTTCTATCTCCGATCACACACGGGATGCTTACTTTTCAACGATCTCCATCGTGCGGTACATAAATTCATTTGCGGACAATCTCCAATGTTTACCGGAATCAGAGGAGAAGCCGCTGATGGTCAGTGTATCGGTGATATCATAGGGATAGCCGTTTGCGGCGACGTCTTTTTCGTACGATGCATCTTTATGTGCCGGGGTGATATTACCGAACAGATACATACCCTTCCAGCCGGAGAGTGCCTTGTTGTCGTGGATATGCAGACCCTCAATGGTGATGTTGTGCGGCATATGACATTCGTAACCGAAATCGTGGTAACCGCTGTAGCTGCCGGTGATGACAACGGCGGCTTCGGAGAATTCCTTGCCCCAATTCGGTGTCCACTCACAGTTGCGGATAATGAAATCGCCGTCCCAGGTGGAGCCATAGTCGGAGCGAAGATTGATCATGCTGTAGCCGTAAAGCTTGGTATCCTCAAGCAGCAGCGTACCCGAACCGATGACGCTGAGTCCTCCGTGACCGATCTCACAGCCGATGACCGTCAGATTGGCAACGCCCTGATGCGCGTCGACACGGGAGAGAGAACAGTTTTTATAGGTTGTGTTCTTGCAGAAATTGGAGCCTGTGACACCCCAATAACGGTTGTCGTTGATGTCCACGGTCATCGAGCAGTTCTCGACGGTCAGATGGACGGAGCGGGTCGGAAGCAGATCATAGGTGCCCTGCGTGAACGGAGATCCGTCCGCAAGATGATAGCGGAACGTAAAATGCGGGGTAAAGACGCAGTTGCGGATCGTGACGTTGGCACAATCCTGCGGGATGATGATACCGCCGTACGGAGCGCCGATCTCGACCGTTTCGTTTTCGACGTAGTGTACCACGCCGTCAATGACGACGTTGGAGCGGCGGATACGGATACCGCGGTTGTAATACGTCGGGTCGGTGATGTTGTCGGCAACGACGGTCGTGAACGTACCGCCCTTAATCGTCAGCGTCTCGGCATCCATCGGGACGATCTTGACTTCGGTCAGCTGCTCGTAATCCCAAAGGATCGGTGCGAGCGGATCAACCGAGCCGTCGGTATCGACGACGAGAATGTCGGTCTGATTGGAACCGGAGTTGGCATTGACACCCTCGCGGATGTAGCGCTTGGTGTTCGAATCGGTCAGAAAAACCATTGACTTTTCGGGCAGCGTGATACCGAGGTTTTCCTGTCCTGCCCTGGGCGGCTTGACCTCGTCCGTGATCAGATACGTTTCCTTGGACGTTGTGACGTCAAAAATGACCGTGCTGCGCTTTTCGAGCGGAACCTGCTTATCATCAATGATGAAGGAGGCGTCCGTCCAATCGGTATCGGTGTTGATGATGGCAGTGCCGACGGATGCGATATAATAGGTTGCTCCCGCATCGGCTTTGACGGGAATACCGTATTTGTTTGCATATTCGTGGGTGGCGATGATGGCGGCGAAGTCGTCGGTCTTGCCGTCACCAACCGCACCGAACTCGCTGTAGTAAACAGCACTTGCCGTATCAACGGAGAAATTGAATCCGTTTTCCATGTTCCAGACTCCTTCTTTTTCGGATAAGTGTTCTTTTTCAAATTTATGCCAGCCGCGCGTAAAGGACGCGTTGTCAGCCGTTAAGCACAGCACATCGTCCGTGCACGAAATGGCAAACGAACCGTCTGCAGCATCCGCAATCAGAATGGCGGGCGCCGTCCCTTCGTTCTTTGCATCGACGTCAACCCAGATGCCGTAGTCATAGAACAGCGCGGTTTGCAGGCTCTCGGCAACGGCTTTTGCGCGGGAGGCAGATGCTTCTGCGTTCCACGTGATGCGGTAATCACGCAGAGAGACCTCGTTGACGGTGATGTCTGACAGCGCAAACGATTGCTTTTCGATATGCTCGTATTCGCCCGGAATGATAACTGTGCCGATAGCGGCAGGCGTTTCGGTATCACCTGTATAGCCGAAAAATTCGGTCAGAAAATATTCGACTGCCGTTACGGTCATTGCGGGCGTACCGCCGCAGATATAGACGCGGTTTCCTGCGACCTTGACGAACCAGCCTTCGGGACCGAGATCGCGCGGATCAATGGTCATGCTCGGATCGTCGTCGTCGCGGAGCGTTTCTCCGATGACGATTTCGTATTCCGAAACGGGATTTTGATCCCAGTCGGTCGTGACGGCAAGGGATACGCCGCAGGATTTCATATACTTGTTGAACAGCACCATACCGTCAACGTCACCCGAGGCAGCGTTGTCGCCGCGGACAACGGTATAGGCAGGTGTACCCTCACCGAGAATCGTCAGCGGCGGAAGCTTTGGGGTGTTGTCCGTGCAGGCACAGCAGAAGAGTACGCAGAGCAGAAGCAAAAGGCAGAGTAGTAGATGCCGCAGTTTCATAAAATTGACTCGCTTTCCTGATTTTTGTTTATTGTATCATAAACGATGGGAATTGTCAATCGGATGACGGCATTTTTTGAAACGGAACGTGCTGTCGTGATTACGGAAATAAGACAAATTTCGCGGATAGGATATTGACCTTTCCTGCGATCTGCGTTATAATAAAGGAAAAGACAATTCATACGTTGATTTGTTGACGATCGGAGCTCTATAATAGAAAGGAAGCGAATATGCAATGAAAAAACAGCTTTGTATTTTGATCTTTATGTTGACTGCGGTGATGCTTCTTCGAACGGTGTCAGCAGCGGAGGCTTCTGAACCGTGCACTGCCCATGCGTGGGACAGCGGTGTAATCAAATGGAACGAGGATTATACGGCGGGTGTCGGGGTATGGACGTGTACGGGGTGTGGGGAGACACATTCGGAGCA
>JAZQWK010000448.1:0-5053 GCA_045632325.1 Eubacteriales bacterium | reverse complement strand
GTCAGCGCCGCGAGCAGGAAAGCGGCAATACGGGTCTTTTTCATCTTTTTTACCCCAACTTTCGTTTGGAAAAGTTTCCTTTCGGATGGATTTTTTTGTGTTTCCTATTATAACAAATGCCGCGCACAATGTCAAGGGGATATTTGAAATAATGTGAAGAAAGATGCGTTATTACATTTCATTGTCGAAAACGGACGTGATAAATTCGGGGCTTCCGTAAGCGCAAAACTTACGGAAGCCCGATGGAACCATCAGAATATTAACCTACGTAATCTTCAAAGAATTCGATAACCGTATCGTAATGCTTGGTGATCGCCTTTTCGTTGGATGCATAAGTGGATTCAAAGTCGGAGTTCTTTGCCTGAACAAGACCGGAGAGCAGGAAGGAGGGACCGCTCCAGCCGTCGTAGATATAACCGAAGTCAAACTTACGGCTGTTGACGACGAGGTCGATCATCTCGACAGATTCGAGGTCACGGGTAGCCTTGACCTTGAGTGCAACGTCATAGTATGCGGGAACAACGGTCTTCCAGGATTCTGCGTTGAGCACTTCGGTGATCGCACCGACCATTTCGGGGTTGCTGACCGTTGTCGGAACAGCAAGTGCCTGGTGGGAGCCGTCGACCAGCGTGTGATACTCCTTCTGTGCTTCATCCCACTTCGGATAGGGCAGGAAGCCGATATCGTCGGTCATGGAAGCCAGGGACGTGCGGGAGTGGTTAAGCGTACCGTTTGCGAAGATCGCACGGGAAACCATAAACAGGTCACGACCGTAGTTCCAGGATGCTTCAAAGCCGCCGGAGATACCCTGATACGTGGTGAAGGTATCGACGAGCTTGGAAACAATGTTGTTGATCTTTTCGGTCTTGTAGGAATAGACGAGCTTATCACCGTCACGCTTGAAGATGGGGTTGTCGAATGCCCACAGGTAAGCGTCCATGTTGGAACGGGTATCGGATGCATAGCCGAAGAAGTCGTCGGAATCTATCTGACCGTTGCCGTTGACGTCGGAGTAGATGTCCTTGGTAGTTTCGATGATGTAATCGATGGTCCACTTGCCCTCACGGACGACCTCGTACATATCGGGCAGGTCATAGTTTGCGGCAAGGGTCTTGTTGTAGAACGTACAGTAGGTGCTTGCGATTGCGGAAAGGACGAAGTCACCGATAGCAACGGGAGCGACGTCGTTATAGGACAGGTCTTCAATGGTAGACTTGGACCACCACGGCTGATTGAAATTGACGTTGGGAATATCGTACCAGTTGTAGAACATATTCTTGATGCCGAGCAGACCGCACTCGATGGCGTGCATCGCAACAAGCTCAATGGCATCGTCGCCTGCGGTGACAAGGGAGTTGATGTACTTGGAGGAATCCCAGTAAACTTCGTCAAAAACGAATTCGATATCGATGTTGAAGCGTTCCTCGACCTTGGAGTTGCGGCGGAAGATCGCGTCGTCAACAACTTCACCGGTTTCCGCTTCGATCCAGTAGTAACCGGTCTGACCGTCGGAGGTGACGATACGGAACGGTGCACCGTCGTAGTCCTTGGTTTCGACACCGTCATCCACGAGCTTACGCGCTTCCAGCGGGTCAGCAGGTTCTGTGCCGGCATCCGTGACGGCTTCGGTGCCGACGTTATCGTTGTTTTCCTGTGTTTCGGTGGTAGGAGCGTCTCCGCCGCAGGAGGTCATAACGGCGGGCACGAGGGACAGAGCCGCCAGCAGAAAAGCGGCAATGCGTGTCTTTTTCATGATATAGTTCCTTTCATGCTGTAAACGATCTATTTTGTAAAATGTCACGGGCACTTTGACAAGTGCCCGTATGGATTGCTATTATGGGAATTAGCCCTCGTAATTTTCGAAGAAATCGATAACCGTTTCGTAACGCTTGGTGATGGTCTTTTCCTTCTTTGCGTATTCGGATTCGAAGTTGGTGTTCTTCGAACGGACGAGGTTTTCGAGCATGAAGCAGGGACCTTCCCAACCGTCGTAAACGTAACCGAAGTCGAAGATACGGCTGTTGATGATGCTGTCGAGCATCTCGACGGATTCCATGTCACGGGTTGCCTTGACCTTGAGGGCAACATCATAGTATGCAGGCGTGACGAGCTTCCAGGATTCTGCGTTGAGAACTTCGGTAACGGAACCGATCATTTCAAGGTTGGCTGCGGTGGTGGGAACGGCGAGTGCCTGGTGAGAGCCGTCAACCATCGTATAGTATTCTTCCTGTGCTTCATCCCACTTCGGGTAGGGCAGGAAGCCGAAATCTTCTTCCATATCAGCAAGAGCCCACAGAGAAGAGCCGAGGTTACCGGTAGCAAGGACGGCGCGGTTCTGGGAGAATGCGTTGATACCGTAGTTCCAGCCGCCGGAGAAGTCGGTGGAGATACCCTGATAGGAGGAGAAGGTATTGACCAGCTTTGCAACGATGTCGTTGATCTTGGAGGACTTATAGGAGTAAACGAGCTTGTTGTCTTCGCGGGTGAAGACGGGGTTGTTAAACGACCACAGGAATGCGTCCATAGCGGATCTGCCGCAGGATGCATAGCCGTAGAGGTCTTCTGCGTCGACTTCGCCGTTTGCGTTTACGTCAGCGTAGATGTCCTTTGCGATGCTGACGATGTAGTCAAACGTCCATTTGCCTTCGTTGACAACGTCGTACAGGTTGGGCAGATCGTAATCAGCCGCGAGGGACTTGTTATAATACGTACAGTACGTACCGGAGGTTGCGGTTACGATAAAGTCACCGATGGCGAGCAGAGCAACACCCTCGTAGGACAGGTCACGCGTCGTAGAGACGGACCACCACGGGCGGGAGAAGTCGATATTGGGAACGTCGTACCAGTTCTGGAATACGTCGTTGATGGCGAGCTTGCCCGCTTCGACAACGTGCATGGCAACGAGGTCGATGGCATCGTCACCTGCGCTGACAACGCTGGTGATGTACTTGGTCGTTTCATAGTACGCGTCGTCGTAGATGATCTCCATATTGATGTTGAAGCGTTCCTGTACCTTGGAGTTGCGGCGGAAGATCGCGTCGTCAACGACGTCACCGGTCTCTGCTTCCAGCCAGTAATAGCCGGACTGACCGTCGGAAGTGACGATACGGAACGCTGCGCCGCCGAAGTCCTTGGTCTCAACGCCGTCGTCAACGAGCTTACGCGCTTCGAGTGCGTCGACGGGCTCGGTGACCGCTTCCGTAACGGCATCGCTGCCGTCAGCCTTGGTTTCGGTTGCTGCGGTGTCATCGCCGCCGCAGGACGTCATAACGGCGGGAACGAGGGTCAGAGCCGCAAGAAGGAATGCGGCAATACGTGTCTTTTTCATGATGAATCTCCTTTTCGGGAAATATTGAAATTATAAAATATCTGACAAAGATTATAGCACAAAACCATATTTCTGTCAAGGGAAATCTGATTTTTCATGCATCGTTATGCAGATTTTTATACGGATTTCCGCACAGGGCTTGCGTGATTGCCGTCGGTATGATATAATAAATATGCGAAAAACGATACATGACGTGCGGAGGATGGCAATGAAACTGTTTTTCAGTGCTTTGACGAAATTTATTTGCGGACTTTTGCTTGTGGGGATGCTTGTCTTTCTTCCTGCGGGCACGCTGTCGTACGTCGGCGGTTGGCTGTTCTGCGGGCTTTTGTTTTTGCCGATGCTTCTGTTCGGTGCCGTGCTTCTGCGCTTTGCACCCGAGCTTCTGAAAAAGCGCCTGGACGCAAAGGAAACGGAGACCGCACAGCGCGGCGTGGTTGCGGCGGCGGCACTGATCTTTATCGCAGGATTCGTGATCGCGGGTCTTGACTTCCGCTTCGGGTGGTCGCACGTTCCCGTTTGGGCGGTCGCGGCGGCGTCGGTGCTGCTGCTTCTGTCCTACGGCGCATACGTGGAGGTCATGCGGGAAAACGCCTATCTTTCCCGTACCGTCCGCGTGGAGGACGGTCAGACGGTCGTTGACACGGGGTTATACGGCATCGTCCGTCATCCGATGTACGCGGCAACCGTCGTGCTGTTTTTATCGATCCCCGTGGTGCTCGGCTCATGGTGGTCCCTTGTCTGTTTTCTGTTCTATATTCCCGTCATCGTCGTTCGCATCCGCAATGAGGAGGCACTGCTCCTATCCTTCCTTGCGGGGTATGAGGATTACTGCCGCCGCGTGCGGTACCGTTTGCTGCCGTTGATATGGTGATTGGATGCATATAAAAGAAGGAAGACCTCGCCGGTCTTCCTGTTTTTTTGTTTACGGAGCATTGACCGCGCCGACGAACAGCGGAATTCGGCTTTTCGTTACGGCGAAGAGAAACGGGCGGTCAAGGACGAAATCGATGATCTCCTCGGGAGGTGCTGCGGCACCGCAAGCGAAATTCAGCTCGATGTAGCTTGCCGCGGCGACACCCTTTTCGTCGATCTTCACGCGGGTGTCCTGCGTGATGCTGTCAAGATACGCGGGATCGTTGTCCTCGTTTGTGCGGATGATGGACGGGGAAAAGTCGTTGCCGTATACCTCAAAGATATCGGTCACACCGACCGCGCGGAGTGCGTCCTTCAAGTCGGTACTCGCCGATACGTCAAACTGCGGCACGGAGAGATTGACCTTCATATATCGGCAGTTTTCCGCATCCTCTGACCATGGGTGCTCGGTTGTCGCCATCGTCATGAAGTCGCTGTCATCGAGCACGTCATCGACGGTCTTGTCTTCATCCGGCAGGATAAACCACATCGACGAGCCGTTTTCCAGATACATCTGCACCGCACCGAAGTCCTCATACCAGTAGTAGTACATATGGTATTCGTCCTTGTTCATATAGGTGACGTCCGTATCTCCTGCGGCGGTATGGAAGACCCCCTGCGTGTTGTCGGCGGCATCAAATTCATCCGCCCATTTCGATTGGAAATAAATCGTGGATGCGATGGTGAGCACCTGATCGTGCGGGTCCAGCTGCACGTTGCCCGTGCGATCCTTCAAGAGTCCGCCCGTTTGGTTGCGCATCCAGCTTGACATTGCGCGGTTGGTGCGCTCACTGCCAAGATCGCCCTGAT
>JAZQWK010000447.1:0-9028 GCA_045632325.1 Eubacteriales bacterium | reverse complement strand
GATAGCCATAGTAGCCGAGGGCTTTGCCGCCGAGCGGTGTTTCCTGGTTGACGAATGCAACGTCTGCTGCGGAAATTTCGTCACGGACGTTGTCATAGATGTATTTGAAGTTGTATTCCTCACCGGCTCCCGCGTGGTTCTTGGCGTCTTCCATGATCGCGGAGTGGATGATATTGTCACCGACGGCGACGAAGGAAAGACGGGTTTCCTGCGGAATCGTCGGAATATCGATCTCCGTGGACGGTGCAACGGTGATCGGAGCGGGTGCTTCGGTTTCAGCGGGCGGCGCAGTTTCCGTGACGGCGGCGTAATCGTCTGCGTCAGCCGCGGCATCGGGACGGCGCAGAATACTGTTTTCCTCCAGTGCGTCTGCCGGCAGAGGAGAGGTAATATAGGTACGCTTGTCAATCGGATCTCCGCTGTCCCCACCGAAGCAGGCAGTGACGGAGAACATCGTTGACAGGATCAGACAAAGTGCGAGGAATCGTTTCATAGGTACTCCTGAAATCTTATCGGTTTGTTTATGGACAACGCGGATAACGAAAACGCAGTTTCATGAAATGGATCATATTGCTTATATCAAAAATATTATACCATCATTTTGTGAAAAAATCAAGCAAATACGAAAAAACACTTGACATTTCACGAAAAATCGAGTATGATGAAGAAAAATACGATCGCAAAGGAGTACCCCGATCATGAACGAATTTGTCACTTATGAAGCGTTCGGTGCTGTCGGCGACGGCAAGACCGACGATGCCGCTGCCATTGCTGCCGCCCATGCGTATGCAAACGAACACAACCTTCCCGTTAAAACCAAGCCCGATGCCGTTTACTATATCGGCGGAGGTGCGTGTCCCGCTGTCATCCGCACACACACCGACTGGACGACCTCTCATTTTATCATCGACGACCGCGAGGTCGAAAACTACCGCGTCAATGTCTTTGAGGTTCCCGCATCCGGCGAGTGGATCACCGATCTGCCGATTCCGCCGCTGAAGGAGGGTCAGATGTCGATCGATCTCGACGCGCTCGGCATTACGCTTGCGTCGGATATGTACGTCACGGTCAAGTCCGACGAGAGGATGCAGTATATCCGTCTGGGACTCAATGAAGACTCCGGCTCTCCGCAGACCGACAGCTTCATTCTGAAAAAGGACGGCACGATCCTCTCGGGCATCAACTGGAATTATACGCGCATCACGTCTGTTTCCGCCGTTGCCATTGATGAAGACGAGCTTGTCATCGAGGGCGGCTTCTTCAAGACGATTGCCAATCAGGCGGAATCGAAGTATACCTATTACGGCAGAGGACTTTCCGTTCGCCGTTCCAATACGACGGTGCGCAATGTTCACCATACCGTTGAGGGTGAGGGCGATCACGGTGCGCCGTATTCCGGCTTCTATGGCTTTTCTTCCTGTGCATACATCAAAATGCAGGATTGCTACGTCACGGGTCATAAGATCTACGATACGATCGGTGCGCAGGGCAAGCCTGTTTCCATGGGCTCGTATGATATCAACTGCGGACACGTCCTCGGCATCACGTTTGAGGGCATCCGTCAGGACGATATTCTCAACCGTACGCTGTGGGGTGTGTTCGGCTCCAATTTCTGCAAGCAGATTGTGTTTGATGACTGTATCATTTCCCGTACCGACGCGCACTGCGGTGTCCGCGATTACACGATCAAAAACTCCGTCATCGGCTGGCAGGGAACCAATACCATCGGTTTCGGTGAAATGCTGTTGGAAAACACGACCTGCTACTGTGACCACATGATCGGCTTCCGCTACGACTACGGCTGCACCTGGCACGGCAATCTGACGATCCGCAACGTCACGTGGGTACCGCATCCGGGCAGAACCTTTGCGCCGACGATGCTGTATGCGTACAACGACGGTATGCACGATTTCGGTTATCCCGTCTATCTGCCGACCAACATCACGATTGAAAACGTCACGGTCGTCGATACCAACGTCCCGCGCGACTATCAGGGACTCGTCATTCTCTCCGACTTCAACCGCCGCGTCACAGCGGACAACGCCATGGATGCAGAGGAACCGTTCGGCCTTGTCCGTCCCGAAACGCTGACCGTGCGCGGTTTGCACTGCGTCAGCGGCAAAAAACCTGTCATCTGCCCGAATATGGCGCTGCTGCCTGACCTGAAGGTTATCGTTGAAGATTGATACCTGTGACAAAACAGAAAAAATTGTGAAAGATTTTTGATATCTCTTGCATTTATTCTCTATATCGTGTATAATTATTTTAACAAGAATTTCTAATTACAGAAAGGAAAACTTTTATGGGAAAATTTGTCATTCGCGCAACCAATACCGGCTTTAAGTTCGATCTCAAGGCAGGCAACGGCGAAGTCATCGCTACCTCCGAGGTTTATGAATCTCTCGCAGCCTGCAAGAACGGCGTCGAGTCCGTTAAGAAGAACGCTCCCGTCGCAGGTGTCGAAAATCAGACCGTCGAAGGCTTTGAAACGGTCAAGAATCCGAAGTTTGAAATCTACAACGACAAGGCAGGCGAATTCCGCTTCCGTCTGAAGGCGACCAACGGTCAGGTCATCGCAGTTTCCGAAGGCTACAAGGCACTTGCAGGCTGTGAAAACGGTGTTGCATCCGTTCAGAAGAATGCCGCTGACGCAGAAATCGTTGACGAAACTGTATAATCACAAAGGGAGAAACACACATGGCACTGGATTTGAAGAATATTCTTGATAAGGTTGGCGGTGACGACGGCATCGACATCAAGGAACTGGCGGAAAAGGCGATCGACACCATCAAGGGCGACGACAATCTGCTCGAATCCTTCAAGGAAAACCCGATCAAGGTTGTGGAAAAGATTCTGAACGTGGATCTGCCCGACGATATTCTGGAAAAGATCGTCGAGATCGTCAAGACCAAGATCAACATTGACGATGCAAAGGAAGTCATCGGCAAGCTGTCCGGTCTGTTCGGCAAAAAGTAAGGAAATCATTTGCAGGGGGAGCTTTGTGCTTCCCCTATTTTGATTCGGAGGGATGGGTATGCGCTCTGCGTGGCTTGGTGCGTTCAGGCTGTGTCTGTGCGGCATGGCGGTACAGGCAGTTTTGACGGTGACAGGACAACCTGAATGGATGACGGCACTCGGCGGTGTTCCGTTTCTGTGGGGTGCACTTCGTCTGCGTTTGCTGCACGGCGGGTTTTCGGCGGCGTTTGGGCTGTCGTTTGTTTGCCTTCTGTTGTCGGCGACGGCGATCAGTCCCGTGCTGTGGCGGTTCTTCGGGGAATCGGTATGGGGACTGCTTCTGCCGCTTTGCCGATGGATTGCCCTTGCCTGCTTTGCCGACGGGTTCTGGGCGGTGCGGCTGTCACGCGGGCTTATGCGCAACCGGTCAGCGGCTGTCGTGGTCTTTTTGCAGATTCTGCTGAGCACAGACGCTGTGCGCACGGTGCTGTGGCTTGTTTCCACAATTGGGATTCTGTATATCAGCGCACTGTGGTATTATCACCGTGCGGCGACGGAACTGGAAATGTGCGACGATCCGCCGACACTGTAAATAAACAACGGCACCCCGACTGTTTTGCGGAGTGCCGATTTTTTTTATGCTTTGATTTCACATGCTGTTTTACGTTTTCTGTATTCCGCGGGGGTCATCCCGGTCTGACGCAGAAAGTTGCGGTTCATGGTGCGCAGAGAAGCAAAACCGCAGTCGGCGCTGATTTTGAGAATACTTTCATCGGTATCATCGAGCCGACAGCAGACCTCACTGATGCGGTAGTCATTGACATAGGCGGTAAACGAGGTACCGACCTTCTGACGGAAGTATTTTGAAAGGTAGGTATAGCTGTAATTGAGGGAGCGCGACAGCTGCTGCAGAGAACAGTCATCCTGATAATGATTCTGAATAAAGGAAAAAATGGTATAGAGCAGCTGATAGTTATCCGCTTCCGGTGTGTCCGAATAATCCGCCTGACGGTCAAAGATGCCGCATAAGGTATAAAGTGTGCCTTTGATGAGGCTGATATTATCGTCCTCCGAGAGCGCATAAATCTGCTCTGTACAGGAAGTCGGCAGCAAAAAACGATTCGATGTCGGGTGCTTGTCTGCAACCAGTTTTGCATATGTGCTGACCAGCTGCGGGGAGAAAATGCAGATCAGGTGTTTGGCATCCAGCGGCGTGTCAAAGGAATGAATCTGATGCGGGAAGATCATCACCGCTTCTCCCGGTTGAATCTGAACTGTGCTGTTGTCCACGGTTACACTGATTGTACCTGTTTGCGGTGCAATACACTCAAAGCAGCCGTGCATGTGCGGCTGAAACGAAAATTGACCGTCACGGATGATAAGAAAATAATCGGCACCGACAAAATGCTTGAGTTCGTAGAACATGATGACCGCTCCTATCAAAAAGAGGATAAATATTGACTATGATTATACCAGTTCTGACTGGAATTGTCAATAACAAAGTGGTATAATGTCCAAATAAAACTTAAAATACACAATACGAATCAGAAATAGGAGTTTGAAAACCATGACAAAAAAGAACTATATCCGTTCCGTTTCTTTTGTCCTGTCCCTGCTTGCGGCAGCTTCCGTCATTTCCTGCGGCAATGAGAGCACACCTGCTGAGACTTCCGCTGACACAACTGCCGCTGTCACATCAAATGTAACCGAAATCGAAACCGAGGAACTTCCGGCATACACCGACGATATGCCCGATCTGGATCTCGGCGGTTATCAGTTCCGTATTTACTCCGAGCTTTGGACGTTTGACAATACTTACGGTGCGCACCGTATGATGTACGATGAATATACGGGCAATCCCGTCAATGACGCGCTGCATGAATCCACGCTGTACATTGAGGAGCGCTTCAACTGTGACGTTGTCATGATTGACGGCGGCGACCCGTATCAGATGGAAGGTAATACGACAAACATTGTTCTCGGCGGCGAGGATGCATTTGATATTGCCGTCGGACATGACGGCATTATGCGTTCCATGGCACAGCAGGGAATTTTCTATAATATTTATGATATTGAGCAGTTCAACTTTGACAAGCCGTGGTGGCAGCCGTCAATAGGACTTGATTTCCTTGGGGATCTGTACTTTGCGTCGTCTTATCTTTCCTTTACCGGTCTTCACTGGACACGCGCTTTGATGGTCAACAAGGACTATATGCATTCCATTGACCTTGAAATGCCGTATGACCTTGTACGCGAGGGCAAATGGACGCTGGATGCCATGATGGCATTTGTCAAGAATTCCTCCAATGACATTGATGGTAACGGGAATCTGGATTCAACAGTCGACAAAATTGCATTTGCAACAGGGGATGAAACGCTGTACTGTATGCAGGAATCACTTGGTATCACGCCGTATCGCCGTACAGATGACAGCATCGTTCTTGATCTGGACATCGATCGCGCCGATACTGTGCTGACCAAACTGCGTGAATTCCAAAAGAGCGGCGATTTTCTGCTCGATACCTCCACACAGTTTGCCGAAAAGCACTTCATGACCGGCAATCTTCTGATGGTTTTCGGTCAGATCGGCGATGCTTATAACTATTACCGTGAATGTGACTTTTCCTATGGCTTCCTGCCTTCACCCAAATTTGACGAAGCACAGGACGGTTATCTGAACTGCTGTACGGATATGCCCTGGGCGATTCCGAATACCATTTCCGAAGAGCAGGGTGACATCATCGGCACAGTTGTTGAGGCGATGTCCTGCCGCAACTATCTCTATGTTCTGCCCGCATACTTTGACGTTGCGATGAAGAGCCGTACAGCAGACACGGCTGATGATGCAGAAATGCTGCAGCTGATTGCGGATACCCGGATTCTGCCGTATGCCCGCTCCTATGATCTGCGGTTCGGTGCACTGATAAAGGATATTTTCAAAACCAATAAGAGCGTTGCATCCTATTATGAAGCGCAGAAGAATAATGCCGAAAAGACGCTGAATAAGGTGATTGCGGCGTATGAAGATATGAAAAACAATTGATTTCAGAGGACATATATGAATCCATTATTACCCGAACTTTGCTGTATGCCTGACGCGGAAGCGCATGTGATGCCCGACGGACGGCTGTATCTTTACGGTTCCTGGGATATTTCCGGGACTCCGTACTACTGCTCGGACGTTTTGCATACCTTCTCCACCGATGATATGGTGCATTTTACCGATCACGGCGTCATTTTTGAAAACTCTGACAACCACCGCGGGATGTCATGGAGCAGCAATCCGCTTTTGTACGCACCCGATGCCATTCACAAGGACGGAAAGTATTATCTGTATGTCTGTGCCGATCATGGCGAGGAGGGTGTCGCTGTCGCTGACCGACCCGAAGGACCGTTTTCCGATGCGGAACCCGTTGTCGGAGCGGACGGACGCGGAATTGACCCTGCAATCTTTGTCGACGAGGACGGTCAGGCGTATTATTTGTGGGGACAGTTTTCCCTGCATGGCGGTAAGCTTGCCGATGACATGAAAACCATCATCCCGGGCAGCGAGAAAACCGACATTCTGACCGAGTGGGAGCACGGATTCCATGAGGGCTCCAGTCTGCGCCGCCGCGGAGAGCAGTATTATATTGTTTATACCGACATTGCGCGCGGACGAGCAACGTGTCTTTCCTATGCCGTGGCGGATCATCCGCTTGGTCCGTACACCAAAGGCGGTGTGATCATCGACAATGTTTACTGTGACCCTCAGAGCTGGAACAATCACGGTTCCATCGAATGTTTTGGCGGACAGTGGTATGTATTCTATCACCGTTCCTCCCATAACAGCAATACTTCCCGCCGTGTCTGTGCGGAACCGATTTTCTTTGATGAAAACGGCATGATTGCAGAAGTGCAGCAGACGTCATCCGGGGCGGAATGGGCACTTTCCCCGCATCTGATTCCCGCGAGAAGCACCTGCCGTATGATGGGTGCATGCTATATCACCGCATGTGACGGCAGAGAGGTTCTGCAATCCGGCGGCGGCAATCATTGGGGACAGCGCGACTGGGCGGAATATCGCTACATCGATTTCGGAGACGGTTCTGTTTCCAAGGCATCGTTCTGTGTCAGAGGCAGCGGCAGCATCACGGTGAAAACCGAGGATGGAGAAGTGTGCGCAGTATCCTTTGCGGCAGATGATTTTGAAACTGTGACAGCACCGATGGCGAAGATTGTCGGACGGCGTGCGATCTGGCTGTTTTTGGAGGGCGACTTTGTCCTGCGGGAATTCGGATTTCAATAAATGAAAAACATAAGGTGCTCAAGCGAGAACATCGTTTGTGCACCTTTCTCTGTATTATAATGCGCTTGTTTCCAAGATTTCCTGTCTGTCATCAATCTCCCATGCCGTCAGACCGTAATCCTCAAATTCAATTTCACCGTTCTGATTGTCATAGGGATCGATACGCGGGAATGCTTTTGCGGGAACAAATTGCTTTTGGAAGTCATTGCAGGTGACGTGACGCCACTGTTCAAGATTGCCGAAATAGAAATTCCAGATTTGTTTGTTGCCGGAACGGAAAGCATCTCCGCCGTAGGACGGATCGCAGTACAGCCATCCGAACGGTGCAATCCAGAACATTGCCCAGTCGTGTGAACCCATGGAAGCTTTTCCGTGTCCGCGGTCATGAACACCGTGACCCGATTCCCACTTTGCGGGAATGCCGAGAATGCGGCACAGCGTGATAAAGACCAGCGCCTGTACACCGCAGTCACCGCGTCCGTGAAGCACCGCGAATTCGGGAATGTTTTCCAGCGCGAAATAGGAACGCATATAGGAATAGCGGACGTGCTCCGTTACCCAATCGTATACGCGGCGGGCGAGCTTCAAGGGGTTTGTTTCCTTGCCCGCGATCTCCTCTGCGAGCGCGATCATATACGGCGTGAATCGGATGTGCGGATACTGCTCCACGATATAGGGAAGAAGCGCATCGGGCATCGGATCGGCTGCGTGTTCTGCTGCCTGACGCTTGGCATCCGCCGTGTTCAGATCATGATAGCGTGCGGTGTTGACGTAGGAATATTCGACCCAGTATTCCTCATCGGGACGGTATTCGGTTTCGATATACGCGGTGGTTTGCTCCGCTTTTCTGATCTTCACGGGATGGGACGATCCGAGCAGCTTGATCTCCGACTGCGACAGAGACGGTGCGGGATAGGGAAGATGGACGCGGATGGTCTTGCCGATCTGATCTTCGTGTACTTCAGAGGGCTTGATGGTCATGCGCATATGGTACCAGCGCGAGAGGAAGCCGTGCTTCTTCATTCCGCAGATGATCGCATTGCGGCCGAATTTGGGCGTTGGGGAAACGTAGTCCGGCTCCTGTACGCGGCGAAGCAGATCTCCGCACTGATTCATCAGATTGGAATATGCCGCACGCTGAAAATAGGGAACACCCGCGCGGAGAATGTAGTCGGCGTGTCCCGATGCGATCAGTGCGTCGATGTGGTGCAGCTGCATATCGGGATAGGTCTCGCGGAAACGCGCCAGCAGGTCTTCTGCCGTGACGCTGTAATCGCGGGAAAGCTCAACGGCAATGGCGTGCTCCAGCATCAGACGACGGCGCATGGCGTCGGTCAGCGGATTGGCGTGCAGGATGCCGTCGGCAAGCAGCTTTTCGATGTAAGCAATTTCTCCTTCAAAGTCACCGGCATAGCGGTAGGACTTGACGGTTTCGGGCAGCTCCATTGCAAGATAGGGAAGGTCTTCATAGCGGTAAAACGGACGTGTGGTTTGTGGCATGGATGATTCCTCCGATCGGTCAAAATAGTCTGCTTCTATTATACATGATTTTTTGTATGCCGTAAAGATGATTTTGTGAATTTTATTCGTTTTTTTTCCTCAAAAATTATTTGAAAGAAAAAATTGCAAAAACTTGAAAAAAGTTTTAAAAACCTATTGACAAATCGATTGTGCTGTGGTATAATAATATACGTTGAGCGGGAAACCGCAAAGACAACGTAAGATGTCTGGGTGTAGCGCAGATGGTAGCGCGCTACCTTGGGGTGGTAGAGGCCGCAGGTTCAA
>JAZQWK010000446.1:0-2069 GCA_045632325.1 Eubacteriales bacterium | reverse complement strand
TCGAAGACTATTTCGCGGACGAATACGACGCATCCCTCGGCGGCATCGCAAAGGAACGCACGGAGCTGTACCGCATCTGCGAAGCACGCGGTGTCGGCATTACCGTCATGAAGGCATACGGCGGCGGCCGTCTGTTTGATGCACAGCGTTCTCCGTTCGGCGTTGCGCTGACACCCGAGCAGTGCATCCATTACTGTCTGACCACGCCTGCGGTCGGCTCGGTTCTCGTCGGATGCGAGGAGGTCTGGCACGTTGACGTGGCAATGAAGTACGAAAATGCGACCGACGACGAAAAGGACTATGCAACCGTCCTTGCCAACGCGCCGCGCCATGCCTATATGGGTCAGTGCACCTACTGCGGTCACTGCAAGCCCTGTCCCGTCGACATTGACATTGCAATGGTCAACAAGTATTACGATCTTGCGACCGTACAGGCGGAGGTTCCCGCGTCGGTCAGAGATCACTATGAGGGTCTTGCCGTCCACGCCGATGCTTGTATCGGTTGTCAGGCGTGTGAGGAGCGCTGTCCGTTTGGGGTTAAGATTGCCGAGCGCATGAAGCTGGCGGCAGAGCTTTTCCGATAAGGAGTCATCATGGAACGATATCCCATTACCGAACAGGACAGAAAACTGATCCGCATCGGTCTGCAGGTGCTTGCCGAAAATTTTGATGACGGGATCTATCACCATACAGTCGGCTGTGCGCTGCGGTGTAAAAACGGTAAAATTTACAA
This sequence comes from Eubacteriales bacterium, assembly GCA_045632325.1. Lineage (GTDB taxonomy): Bacteria > Bacillota > Clostridia > Oscillospirales > CAG-272 > RGIG3925. The sequence goes on along the minus strand of JAZQWK010000446.1, from coordinate 1,336 downwards.
GGGCGTGAACTGTGACGGCATCCATGGCTCATGCGCCGAGTACGTCACCATGGGGATCGCGGTTTCGAGCGGCGAGCGGGAATTTGATACCATTGTCGCCGTACACGAAAAGCACTTGAACGGTGTCATCCCGCCGTGCGGCAACTGCCGTCAGATGCTCTACGAATACTGCCCAGACATCAAGGTCATTGTAAACGATGAAAACGGGGAACTGATCAAGGTGAAAGCCAGAGACTTACTGCCGTTTGCGTGGGAGCCTGTGGTTTGCTGAATGAATGTCTGAAACGAACTACTGTAGGGACAGGCGTCCCGACTGTCCCTGTAACGTATTGAACTACGGGACAGTCGAGGACGCCTGTCCCTACACGGTGGGAACGATCACGAACGAACAAAAATATGTAAAACAAACAGACCGCAGAACGGCGTGGAAAAACCGTCTGCGGTCTGTGTTTATTCATTCGGCTTCAATTTTTTGCCGTTTTGCCTTCGACCTCAGATTCACGATCAGAACCGAGCCGAGGATACAGACAATGCCGAGCACCTTCTGCCAGTTCATGGCCTCACCGAATATGATGACGGAGAGAAGTGCGCTGACAACGGGTTCCAGTGTCGCAAGAATACCGGCAGTACCCGGTTCCGTTCCCGCAAGACCTGCGGTATAAAAGAGATACGGCAGAAGGCACGTCACGGGTCCGAAGGTCAGCACAAGCGGCAATACCCAATCGGCAGATGCGAAAACGGCGGGCATTGATGCAAAGTCGGCAAAGGGAATACACGCTGCCGTTGCCAGCAGAAACGTGTAGAACGTCACGGTCAAAGAGTCGTATTTTTCGACACCGAAGCGACCGAAGATGCTGTACAATCCGTAGCAAAGACCCGATGCGACACCTGCCAAAATACCGGGAACGGAGATCACGGCACCCGGTGTCAGCAGTCCCGAGACGAGGAAGCAGCCGAAGACCGTGACGGCGATGGCAGTGAGCTTCGCCAGCGTCAGCTTTTCGCGGAAGATGAACGCCGAGAAGATCATGATGAATGCAGGGGAGGTATAGAGCAGTGCCGCGGCAATCGACAGCGAACACAGCCGCATCGAAATCTGATTGCATACGGTGAACAGCGTGAAGCTGACAAGACCCGTGCCGATGAAAATCCAGAAATCACGCAGTTTGATGCGGAATTTGGAGCGGTCACGGACGGCGATATAGATGCCCAGCAAAAGTGTAGCAACAGAGGCGCGCAGAAAGACGATCTGCAGGGTGGAAAATCCCGCCTGCCGCAGATACGTGACGAACACGCCGAGTGTACCCCAGAGCAAAGCCGCAAACAAAATCAGAAG
>JAZQWK010000445.1:0-6365 GCA_045632325.1 Eubacteriales bacterium | reverse complement strand
TTGACCGTGCGTCCGAGGGTGCCCTCTCCAACTTCTCCGTCAACTTAAAACACCTTCTGATGGGAGCTCCGCTCAAAAATTACACCGTCATGGGATACGACCCAGGCTACAGAACCGGCTGTAAGCTGGCGGTTGTCGATGAAACGGGACGCGTGCTCGACACGGCGGTCATCTACCCGACCAAGCCGCAGGAGCGCATTGCAGACTCCAAGCGCGTGGTCAAGAATCTCGTCAAGAAGTACGACGTCGGCGCAATTGCGATCGGCAACGGTACTGCCTCCAAGGAGTCGGAAATCTTCATTGCCGACACACTGGCGGAATTGACAGCCGAGAACGTCCACTGCAAATATATCGTCGTCTCCGAGGCAGGTGCGTCGGTCTACTCGGCATCGAAGCTCGGTGCGGAAGAATTCCCCGACTTTGACGTCACCCAGCGTTCTGCCGTTTCGATTGCAAGACGACTGCAGGATCCGCTGGCAGAACTGGTCAAGATCGACCCAAAGTCCATCGGTGTCGGTCAGTATCAGCACGACATGAAGGAAGCGCGTCTTGACGAAGCGCTGACGGGTGTCGTCGAGGACTGCGTCAATGCGGTCGGCGTTGACGTCAACACTGCTTCCTATTCCCTTCTTTCTTATATTGCAGGCATCAATGCGACGTCCGCAAAGAACATCGTCAAGTACCGCGAGGAAAACGGCGCATTTACCTCCCGTGCGCAGATCAAGAAGGTGCCGCGCATCGGTGCCAAGGCGTTTGAACAGTGCGCAGGCTTCCTACGTATTCCCGAGGGACGCGACATTCTTGACAACACAGGCGTCCATCCCGAGTCCTACGACGCGGCAAAGGCTCTGCTTGACACGTTCGGCTATTCCACGGCGGACGTCAAGAACGGTTCTCTGACCGATCTGCGCACCAAAGCGGAAGCACACGGATTCGAAGCACTGGCAGAGAAGCTCGGTATCGGCGTCCCGACCTTAACCGACATCATCGGGGAACTGGAAAAGCCCGGACGCGATATTCGTGACGGTCTGCCCAAGCCCCAGCTGCGCTCCGACATTCTCGGTATGGAAGACCTCGTCCCCGGCATGGTGCTGACGGGTGTTGTCCGCAACGTCATCGACTTCGGCGCGTTCGTTGACATCGGCGTGCACCAGGACGGTCTTGTACACATCTCCCGCATCGGATCGAAATTCATCAAGCACCCCTCCGAGGTTCTGGCCGTCGGCGACGTCGTCGAGGTCAAGGTGCTGGAGGTCGATCTGAAGAAGAAGCGCATTGCGCTGACGATGAAGATGTGATAAACAGAAAGGTCTGATGCTGTGCATGGTCGGCAGATCGCGTGACGGCACATCCGCGTCTTAGCCTTCCCTGGTAAGGGAAGGCTTGGACACGGTTGCATCCATCCTCATTTTTATTTTATTTTAATTTATTAAATCCAATCACCCCCAAAATCGGTCACTTTCCCGTGAATTTTCCATTGTTTTGTAAAAAGTACACAAACAATTACCGCAAATTTTGTGACATGAGCCTCTTCCCAAAACGGAGATTTTTTGATATAATATACATCGTAAAAAAGTACAAGCAAAAAATGGGATAATAAAAAAAATCCCTTTTCACAAAGTACAGGAGGAACACAATGGCAAGCTTATCTCTCAAACACATTTATAAGAAGTATCCGGGTGGTGTTACCGCTGTCTCCGATTTCTGTCTGGAAATCAAGGACAAGGAATTCATCATCTTCGTCGGCCCCTCCGGATGCGGTAAGTCCACCACTCTGCGTATGATCGCAGGTCTGGAAGAAATCACCGAAGGCGAACTGTTCATCGGCGACCGTCTCGTTAACGACGTCGCTCCTAAGGACAGAGACATCGCGATGGTATTCCAGAACTACGCTCTGTACCCGCACATGTCCGTCTTTGACAACATGGCATTCGGTCTGAAGCTCCGCAAGGTTCCCAAGGAAGAAATCAAGCGTAAGGTCGAAGAAGCAGCTCGTATCCTCGACATCTCTCACCTGCTCGACAGAAAGCCGAAGGCTCTGTCCGGCGGTCAGAAGCAGCGTGTCGCGCTCGGTCGTGCAATCGTCCGTGACCCGAAGGTCTTCTTGCTCGACGAACCGCTGTCCAACCTCGACGCTAAGCTCCGTGCTCAGATGAGAACCGAGCTGACCAAGATCCACAAGAGACTCGGTACCACCTTCATCTACGTCACGCACGACCAGGTCGAAGCTATGACCATGGCTACCCGTATCGTCGTTATGAAGGACGGTGTCATCCAGCAGGTTGATACTCCTCAGAACCTCTACGACTATCCTGTAAACATCTTCGTTGCAGGCTTCATCGGCACTCCTCAGATGAACTTCATCAATGCGAAGCTCGAAAAGAAGGGTGAAGACGTTTACGTCACCTTCGGTAAGAACTCCCTCAAGCTGCCGGCTGAAAAGGTCGACAACCCCGATCTCAAGCCCTACATCGGTGAAGAAGTTATCGTCGGTCTCCGTCCTGAATGTATCCACGACGAAGAACGTATTCTCAACGCTATGCCCGAATCTGTTATCGAGACCTACGTTGAAGTTACCGAACTTATGGGTGCTGAAATCTATCTGTACCTCGTTACCGATGAGCAGACCCTCACCGCTCGTGTTTCCTCCCGTTCTACCGCTCGTTCCGGCGACACCATCAAGGTTGCTATGGAAGTTTCCAGAATGCACATCTTTGATAAGGACACCGAAAAGTGCATCGTTCACTAAGATGAATACAAAGGTCTGCTCTCAAAAAGAGCAGGCCTTTTTGTTATTCGGGAGATTGTGCAGGAGCCATTCCAAGCCTTCCCTGGTGAGAGAAGGTGGCGCGCCGCAGGCGTGACGGATGAGTCGTCGTTCAACGCACACGGCCGCAAATTCCCAAATGGTAAGTTATGCATGATACTTTGTTCTTGTTGCTATGCAATGTACGGGCTTGATACGTTTTACGACTCATCCGTCTTTCGATAATCCCGCAGGGGCGGTCTTGCCGAAATCCACCTTCCCTCGCCAGGGAAGGCTTGGATCCGGGTGCTCCCATAACCCTATCTTTCTATCTGCAACAACATCAAATTCCCAAGAAAGGATCATAGGACAACCACATGAAAATCCTCTTTACCGGCGATATTTGCTTCAACTATAAACTTGACGTAGATGCTGCCATGAGTACCGCAATTCTCGCGGACGTCAAGGGCGTGTTTGATTCAGCCGACGTGCGCGTCATGAATCTGGAAACACCAATTTTTGATGAGGGTATCGGTGCGCCGATCAAGAAGTCGGGACCAAATCTGACGGGTCGTCCGCACAACCTCGGATTTCTAACGGAAGCAAAGTGTGACTGTGCGATTCTCGCCAACAACCACACGGGTGACTTCGGCGACGAGGCACTGTTTCAGACCTTTGACCACCTCGACCGTGCAGGTATCCCCTACTGCGGCGCGGGAATGAATATTGACGAAGCATACCGCGCGTGGCGGTATACCAAAGACGGCATCACCGTATCCGTGATTGCCGTCTGTGAAAATGAATTTGGCATTGCGGAACACGACAAGGCGGGTTCTGCGGGCTTTTCGATGGAGCGGCTGTCCGATGCGATCGTGCGAGAGAAAGCCGTCTCCGAGTTCGTCATCGTCGTCTACCACGGCGGCTGTGAGCACAATCCCCTGCCCTCGCCGATGTGCCGCGAACGTCTGCGGATGTTCGTACGTCTCGGTGCGGACGCGGTCATCGGCGGTCATCCGCACTGTGTTCAGGGACGCGAATACTACGACGGCAAGCCGATTATCTACTCCATGGGCAACTTCTACTTCCCGTGGTCGTCCGGCGGCGTCTTCCGCGAAGATCTTCCGTGGCAGACCGGCTATATGACGATGCTAAAGCTGGAGCACGGACGCAATCCGCAGTACGAGCTGATTCCTTACCGCACCGCAGCGGACGGCTCCAAGATTTCGCTGTTCTCCGAAGACGATGAAAAGACTTTAATGGCGTACGTCGACCGTCTGTCCCTGCTTCTGCACGATGAGCACTATATGCGCCGCCACTATATGGGCTGGTGCATCATATCGGGTCTCGGCTACATCCGCGCGATGGTATCAAAGCCCGAGTATTACGACCCGAAGAATCCTCCCGAAAACATTGCACCTCTGCGCAATCTGCTCTCCTGTGAGGCGCACAACGAGCTTTGCCGCACAACACTGAAGCTGGCGTTTGAAGGTCGTATGCAGGAAGCGTATGACAACGAGGCAGCGGCAAGAGCACTGCAGAAGCTGCCGGTGTAAATAAAAAGCCTCCCTCCCCGAGGGAGGTGGCGCGCAAAAGCGCGACGGAGGGAGTAGCGGCAGAACTTTATAGAGAAAGTACGAATTATTACTCCCTCAGTCAGCCGAAATTTCGGCTGACAGCTCCCTCGGGGAGGGAGCCTCAAAATAGAAAGGAGCCAACCTATGAGATTCATTTACGACCACGATTTTCACATTCACTCCCAGCTTTCCCTTTGCTCCGGTGATCCCGCGCAGAATCCGGAACGCATCCTTGCTTATGCAAAGGAAAACCACCTCAAAAAGATCGTTCTGACCGACCATTACTGGGACGAACGCATTCCCGGCGCATCGAACTGGTACCAGCAGCAGAACACCGCATGGATCAGCAAATGGGGTGCTATGCCCAAGGATGATGACGTCACGTTCCTGTTCGGTGCGGAAACCGACATGGCGGCAGACGGTACCATCGGTGTTGACCGCAAAACGATGGAATGGCTCGACTTTGTCGTTGTTCCCACGACGCACCTGCACATGGGCGGTTTCACCTGCCGCGGTGACGAGGACGAATACGAGCGCGCCAAGCTGTGGGTTTCCCGCTTCGAGCACCTGCTCCGCGCCGATCTGCCGTTTGAGCGTGTCGGTCTTGCGCACATGACCTGCTCTCTGATCGCGTACAAGATGGACTACCGTCTTGCACTGCGCTCGATTCCCGATGCAGACATGTTGCGTCTGTTCCGTGCGGCGGCCGACCGCGGTATGGGTATTGAGCTGAACTTCACTGCAGTGAACAAAGACGGCGTGAAGATGACGTGGGAAAACGATGCCGACGAGCTTCGTCCTTACCTGCTTGCCAAGGACTGTGGCTGTAAGTTCTACATCGGTTCCGACGCACACAAGACGCCCGGTCTTGACGCACAGAAGGCAAATGCCGAAGCGATCATCGATCTGCTCGGTCTGACGGAAGACGACAAGTTCGCGTTTGCGAAGGTTTAAACGCACAAGTATAAAAGAGCGGCTGCCAATTCCGGCAATCGCTCTTTTGTGTTTATATAGCTTGTATTCCTAAAACAGCCGCATCGGAAGCTCTGACATAGTGACTATTGGGAGCACCGCTTACCGTAATACTCTCCTCATACAGCATTTCAGGCGCAATGCCTGATACAATTCATCCTCGTGAATCAATGCCCATGCCTGAACAAGCTTTAGTTGCTTGACAGGTAGACAACCTGACAGTAATTCTCCATCAACACCAACGGATGCTTCATACTCAGCATAATACACATGGAAATGCGGTTTATGGTGCTGACTGTTATCCTGATACAGCATTTTGATAACGATATTATAGAATCTCGATAGTTCGGGCATGACATTTTCCTCCTTTGCAACACATATATTTATTTTACCATATTCTTTATGTTTCGTCAACAGATTCACCGCAATCGGATTGTAAAATATAAATTCTTGTTTGATTTCTTTCAGCGCCCCTTGGTTTTGGTTACCTTGCACAAATACGATGCCCACATTTCGTGATTTTGACGGTCACGAAACACAACGAACCTATTGCAAAATCGGAAAAAGTCTGCTATAATAATTGCAGGGTTCTTTTTTAGCACTTTAGCGTAGAGAAGTTCCCGTACAGAAACGTCGATAACGCACCCCGCGCGTCGGAGTACCGAGCCGGGTATGCGATTTACAATAGCAAAGGAGAATACCTACCATGGCCAAATTAACATCCAAAGAAATCAGAAACGTCGCACTCGTCGGTCACTCGTCTGCCGGCAAGACTTCCCTTGCAGAAGCAATGCTGTATCTGACGAAGGCTACCGACCGTCTGGGCAATCCTGCTGACGGCAACACCGTCTGTGACTTTGATGACGAAGAAATCAAGCGCGGACTTTCGATATCCACCGCTGTCGCTCCCGTTATGTGGAACGGTATCAAGATCAACCTGCTCGACGCTCCGGGTTACCTGGACTTCATCGGTGAAGTTTACCAGACCATGCGTGTCGCTGACGCCGCGATGATCGTCGTCGACGGTAAGGCCGGCGTTGAAGTCGGTACCGAGCTCGCTTGGCAGCAGGCAG
>JAZQWK010000444.1:0-13912 GCA_045632325.1 Eubacteriales bacterium | reverse complement strand
GCCGGAGCTGGAAAAGGAAATGGAAGACGTTCTCGAAGTCGTCGTTCTCGGCCGTGCATGCCGCAACCAGGCAAACATCAAGAACCGCCAGCCCGTCGGTCTCGTTTACGTCAAGTCCGACTTTACGCTGCCGCAGTTCTGCTGTGAGATCATTGAAGACGAGCTGAACGTCAAGAACGTGGTCTTTACCGATAACGTCCGTGACTTTACGACCTACTCCTTCAAGCCGCAGATGCGTACGCTCGGTCCGAAGTACGGCAAGCAGCTCGGCGCGATCCGCAATCTGCTCGGTGAGATCGACGGAAACGCAGCCATGGATGCACTCGATGCAACCGGTATTCTGACGCTGAATCTGCCCGACGGTACCGCAGCTGAGTTGACCAAGGAAGATCTGCTCATCGATATGGCGCAGAAGTCCGGCTACGAATCCGTTTCCGACCACGGCATCACGGTCGTCATCGATACCAATCTGACGCCTGAACTGCTCGAGGAAGGTATGGTCCGCGAGATCGTTTCCAAGATCCAGACCATGCGTAAGGACAGCGGCTTTGAGGTTATGGACCACATTCACGTCGGCGTCTCCGGCAACGACGTTATTGCGTCCGTCATGAAGAAGAACGAGGCTGACATCTGTGCTGATACGCTGTGCGACGCCGTTCTTTACGACACCGTTACCGATAACGAAAAGAGCTGGAACATCAACGGCGAAAAGGTAACCCTTTCCGTCAAGAAGCTCTGATCCCCGATAAAAGCATAAAAATTCCCGGTATTCCGCGCAAAGAACGGAGTACCGGGTTTCTTTTGTTTGATTCAAATGTTTTTCTGTTCAGGTTTCCGGTCGGTCGGCTGCAGATCGGACGGGGGAAGGGCTGTTTGGGAAGGAGAGAGGCATACGTCGGCAGGCGTTTTTGCCTGTTGTTTGAGTCGTCGGCTGCGTGCTTCGCGCCGTGCGGCTTCGTAGGCGGCCTTTGGCGCACCTTCAAAGGTATGGATGACGGTCTTTGTGTCGAATCGCGCATCGGGCGTCTCTGCGGCTGTTACAGTGCACAGAAATCTGCCGTCCTGCTCACAGGAGCAAAGCGTCATGATCTCCGTCTTTGAGGCGCGGATCCATGTGCCGACGCCGGTCGGCGTCTGACAGACGGGACAGAAGCGTGGCTGTCTGCGGGCATCGTTGAGTGCTTCTCCGGGCGTACGGAACGTGGTTGGCGTATCGGTATCGTCCCGCTCGGCATTATCCGTTTCGGCGGTGCGGGCAGAAGTATTCTGTGTAAATAAAGGTCGGATCAAGGCAGGATCCTTTGCGTACAGTGTGCTGACGATACGGGCGGTATCCTCTGCATCAGCCATGGCGTTATGACGATTCTCGTTTTTGATGGAAAGGGCGGAGAGAACGGCGGCAAGACTTGGGTACGGCGGGGCAATGCCGGCTCCGCGGGACAAAAGCGGCTGCAGGTCACGCATCTGCGGCACGGCAGATCCTGCCTGTTCTGCGGAATATCCCGCTTTGATGCGCAGATTCTGCAGCAGTGCGGAACGGTCGGCGCATCCCCAGGTAAAAACGCGGGTATTGCCGACGAATATAAGAAATTGACGGAAAATCTCGGAGAAGGGCTGTGCCTCGGCGAGTGCCGCTCGATCAAGGCGCAGGGAGGAAAGCACGACGGGATGGAGATATTCGGCACATTCCGGGCGGATCAGCGCATAAAAACGGTCGGTCACAGACCCGGTTTCGTCGATGCGTACTGCACCTGCGGATAAAATTTCGTTGAAATACTGAAAACGGTCGCCTGTCGGATGCGGTGTGACGCACCATTCAAAGTCGGCGATGATACATTGCTTCATGATAACGGAGAATCCTTTGACAATTATTCTGAACGCTAATATGATACCATGTTTGGGCAAAAAAGTCAAGGAAATCTGTCGATGTTTATACGCAGTTCAAAAAGTTGCGGTAAAATAGAAACAGAAATAACAGAGATACAACGGGAGGACAATCATGGCGATTTTAGATCCGTATGCGGTGCTGGGAGTCCCGCGCGGTGCAACACAAACGGAAATTGCGGCAGCCTACAAAAGTCTTGCAAAAAAATATCACCCGGATCTGAATCCGGGCGATGAGACGGCGGCAAAACGCATGGCAGAAGTCAATGAAGCGTATAATCTGCTCAAGGAAGACGTCGGTGCGTCGTACGACGAAACCCGATTCACCTCGGATTTTCGTATGACGGAGGATGGAGGACACTGGGAAGAATACGACGACGCCAAAGCGGCTGAGGATGCCCGTGCGCGTACGGACCGTATGGCAAAGGCGTTTGAGGAAGCGGTACGGCAGCGTCGGCGTGCAGAGATCAAGAAGACGCTGATGCGTGTGTTCGTCTGGATCGCGCTTTTGGCGATGCTCGGATCGATTCTGTTTCAGGCCTGCGGGCAGAATTTCAGCTTGAGCGGCTATGGACCGTATAGACTTTGAAATTTTGGTATCACAACAGAATATGTTTCACGTGAAACAGCGATATGCACAAAACATATCGCTGTTGCTTTTTGCAATTAAGATAAAATAACAAAAATCAAGGAAGATCGACAAGAATCGACGCGAAATCCTCATACTGACGCCAGGATGCACCCGGGATCCGATAGATCAGGCTGAAGCCCGCACGACCGGTCGGATTGACGAGCTTGAAGAGGATGCGATTGGTGCCTTTTCGGAATGGAATATTGTAAAAATGCTTGTTTTCAAGCGTCCAGCCGCAGACGTCCCGACCTTCTCCGACGAACGTCCCGTTGATCCAAAGCCGAAACGGACCTTCACATCCGACGGTGACGTCGACGTTGCGATCCTCGGGAGACTCGATCAGACGGTAAAGATAGGAAACTGCGGGACCCGTTGAGGCGTAGAGTTCTCCTGCTTCAAAGTAATCCTCACAGATACAGACGGGCTGCGGTTCTTTTCTTGCATCGGTGGGATCGGTCGGAAGTGTCGGGGAATCCTCTTTGAAAAACGCGGATTCGTCAAGATAAGGATCGTCGAGGGCGGCAAATCGGTTCAGATGATAGTCGCGCACGGGGTCTTCCCACGAAATACCGTCAGGGATTCGGAAATGCGGACCGTAGGGCTCGTACGGGGAGACGTGCGTCAGATCGTAATTGTTGCCAAAGAACGGACCGTAGCAGTACCAGACGTCTGCACCGTTCAGCCCAAAGGTTTCCTCGTAATGCGTGCCGTCCTCGGCGGTAAAGACAGCGGTGATGCGGTTGGATTGCGCAAGTCGCTTCGCGTTGGGTGCAATAACAAAGGACATAGAAACGTCTTTCACCGAATGTTCTGCAAGGAACAGCGTTTGTTCGGAAACAGAGCCGCAGATTTCGGGCGGCGTGATCAAGGACAGCGTTCCCCTCATCGGACGGTCGGCGGTACGCAGATGAAGGATCACCGTTTTTTCCGCATCGGTCCGCAGTACGGGATCGCCGCAATAGTCGACGGACATGGTCAGCGGCGAAATCGGCGGGATGTCATGGGGAATCGGGACGTAATCCGGTGCGTCCGTGATACAGACGTCGCACGGCATTGCGTCGCACAGCGTAAGACCGACACGCGCGACGTCTCGTGCGAGATCGGCAATGGAGCCGTCTGCACGGCGCAGCTTGACCGCCGCTTTGATACCGGTATCGGTAAAGCCGTCTTCTGTCAACAGGCGTTCGGCACCGCGCAGAATACCGATGATCGATGCGGCTGTAGCACAGATGCAGTCGGTATCGTAGCCCATCGCACAGCCAAGACGGATGGTCTCTCGCATATCCCCGCCGCCGTACAGCAGAGCGATCATTGTGAAGCACATATTCTGATAAAGATTGGTGCAGTCGGGATGTCCGTATCTGCGGATGATATCGGAGCGGATCCATTTCCAATCGCGCTGCTCTGCACAGAGCATCAGCGTTCTGTCGAGTGCCTGCGTGATCCTGGCATCGGCGGGAAGATACGTCAGTGCGTCGGACAGAAGCGCGGCGATGCTGTCATCGGTGGACCGGAAAAATGCCATGCTTTCGGTGACGGCAAGAAAATATTCCGCCAGCACGGAATCGTATTCGTGATCCATCGTACCGTCCATTTCGACGTACTTCCACGTGCGTGCAGGAGCGCCGGGACAGATACACGCCCAGATTTCCGAGCGGATCGGACAGCCCATGCCGTTTTTGTAAAAGCGATTGTTGAAGGAACCGGAGACGGGCGGCATGATTCCGCGTCCGAAGTTTTTCTTGAAATAAGCGTATTCTCCCGGTCCGTAGGGAACGTTGTCGTAAAAGGATTGTGCCAGATCCTTGCCTGTAAAATACAGCCCCTTTTCTTCCATGACTTCCAGCCAAAGAATCTGCAGATCGAGATCGTCATTCGGCAGTGCCGTATGCAGAATTGCTTCGTCGAGCGGATAATCGAGCAGTTCTTTTCTGCCTTCTGCGGGACCGCCTGCCGTTCCGCCGATGCATTTGCCGAGGAAACAGCCGTAAACGCGATTGTAATAATCGCTGTATGTAATGGTTTTCATACTCTATGTCCTTTCGTATTGGAGGTAAACGAGTGATTAAGACACGGTTTCTTACATTATACATGGATTTTGCGCAAAAAGCAAGAGGTTTTCGAAAAAATTTATCACGCGGTTTTCAAAAAACTGCAACAAATAAGAACAGCCACAGTGAATGGCTGTTCTTTTCTTTCGCTTATAAAATTACGGATTCTTCTGATGTACGTTGCTCTTTTTTGCATTGGCAAGCATCAGCTTCAGACGGTTTTCCTGATTGACCTTGGTGGCACCCGCGTCGTAGTCGATTGCAACGATATTGACGTCGGGATTACGCTCCTTAATCGGACGCATCATGCCTTTTCCGCAGATGTGATTGGGCAGACAACCGAACGGCTGTGTGCAGACGATATTGTCAACGCCTGCTTCGGCAAGCTCCAGCATTTCTGCTGTCAGAAGCCAACCCTCGCCCATTTTCGTGCCGACGCCGATGTAGTCCTTGGTCAGAGAAATGACGTGGTCAAAGTGTGCAGGAGGCTCAAACATGCCGTGTTCTTCAATTACGGCGATCAGATCGTTCTTCTTTTTGTTGAAGAAATCAAACAGTCTTTGGAAAACGCGGTATTTGAGCGGATGCAGACCGTAGAGCTGATAGTCGATGACGTTTGCGTAGACGGTATACATAAAGAAATCCATCAGACCCGGTACGACGGGGTCTGCACCTTCATTGACCAGGAACTGTTCCAGACCGTTGTTGGCAAGCGGAGAATATTTGACGAAGATCTCGCCGACGATACCGACGCGGGCGGCAGGACGAAGCGTTCTCGGCAGCTTTTCAAAATCACAGAGAATGGCTCGGTAGTTTTCCTTGACTTGCTTGTACGAAACAAACGTTTTCTCTGTCAGCTGATTGGCAAGGATTTCTGTCCAGTGGTCAGCAAGCACCTGCGCGGAACCGGGGACGTTCTCGTAAGGACGACACTGGTTGATGAGCAGCATCAGAAGATCGGCGTAGAGAAATGCATACACGATCTTGTGGATCAGCGGGACGGAAAGGGAAAGTCCCGGATGATGCTCAAGCCCAACAAAGCTGAGCGCAACGACGGGTACCTGCGGGTATCCTGCTTTCTTCAGAGCCTTGCGAAGAAGGGAGACGTAATTGGATGCTCTGCAGCCGCCGCCCGTCTGGAAGAACACGAGCGCCGTTTTGTCGGGATCGTATTTTCCCGATTTGATGGCGTCGATGAACTGACCGATGACGATGATCGCAGGGTAACAGGCATCGTTGTGAACGTGCCGCAGACCTTCTTCCGCGATGTGCGGTCCCGTGGTTTCCAAAAGCTCGACGTCGTAGCCGTAGTTGCGCAGAACGCCGCAAAGCAGCTTGAAATGCATTTCAAGCATCATCGGAACCAGGATCTTGTAATCCTTCTTCATTTCCTTGGTAAAGGAGATGTAGTCTTGTCCCGGAATCTGTTTTTTGCTCATGCCTGTCCTCCCTCCCGGTGATCGGTATCACGGTCGTCAAGCGCGCCCATCAGAGAACGCAGGCGGATCTTGACCGCACCGAGGTTGGTGATCTCATCAATTTTCAGCTGTGTGTAGAACTTTCCGCGGGATTCGAGGATCTCACGAACCTCGTCCGTTGTGATCGCGTCAATACCGCATCCGAAGGAAACGAGCTGAACGAGCTCCACATCGGGATTCTGTGATGCGAACATCGCTGCGCGATACAGACGTGCGTGGTACGTCCACTGGTTGAGGACGTGCAGAGACGGAGACTGTGCAAGCTCGGAGACGGAATCCTCGGAAACAACGACGAAACCGAGGGAGGCTGCAAGACCGTCGATGCCGTGACCGATTTCCGGGTCGATATGGTACGGTCTTCCGGCAAGAATCATCACGCGTTTTCCATGCTGTTTTGCAAAGGCAAGGGCACGCTGACCCTCGGCACGGACGTCGTCCATGTACTTGTGATATGCGGCAAAGCCTGCACGGACGGCTTTTTTGATCTCACCGTCGGCAATCGGCGTTCCTTTTTCGCGGAATGCGCGGGACAACGTACGGGAGAGAATCTTTTCGGAGTCGAGATTCAGATACGGATAGAAGAAATCCGTTTTGGCAAGGGAGTCCATGTTGCCGTGCAAAAGCTCGGAATAATACGCAACGACCGGACAGTTATAGTGGTTTGCGGATTGATGCTCGTCAATGTTATAGGACAGACACGGATAGAAAATCGTATCGACACCGCGCTCGATCAGCTCCTCAATGTGGCCGTGCATGATCTTTGCGGGATAGCATGCCGTATCGGACGGAATGGAGAACTGTCCTTTTTCGTATGTAGACCGACGGGATGGGGAGGACAGAACGACCTCATAACCGAGTTCCGTGAAAATTTTATGCCACAGGACTGCAAGCTCATACATGCCGAGCGCCATCGGAAGACCGATTGTACCGCGGGTACCGGGTTTCGACTGCAGACCGTAGAGATAATCGCGCTTGTAGGCATACAGATTCGGAAGTGCCGTGTCATTCGTTTCCGCTCCCGCACCGCGTTCACATCGGTTGCCGGAGATGAAACGTCTGCCGCCGGAGAAGGTATTGATCGTCAGACGGCAATGGTTGGTACAGCGTTTGCCGACGGGTGCCGTCGCCGTATGGCTGAATGTTTCCAGTGCACGCGGCGGCAGAAGGGTGGATTCCGTCAGTGCGTGATTCTTGACATACAGCGCGGCACCGTAGGCACCCATCAGACCGGCGATCTGCGGACGAATGACCTCATTGCCAAGCTCGCGTTCAAACGCACGAAGAACGCAGTCATTGTAGAACGTACCGCCCTGTACGACGACGTGACGGCCGAGTTCCTCTGCCGAGTTGACACGAATGACCTTATAAATGGCATTTTTGACGACGGAAATGCAAAGACCTGCGGAAATATCCTCGGGAGATGCGCCGTCCTTCTGGGATTGTTTTACCGAGGAGTTCATAAAGACGGTACAGCGCGTACCGAGATTGACGGGATGAGAGGAGAATCTTCCCTTGTCGGCAAATTCTGCGGCGGTAAAGCCCATGCTTTTCGCAAAGGTTTCCAAAAACGAGCCGCAGCCGGAAGAGCACGCTTCGTTGAGCATGATCGAATCGATTGCGCCGTTGGCAATACGGAAGCACTTGATATCCTGTCCGCCGATATCGAGAATGAAA
The DNA here is from genome assembly GCA_045632325.1 of Eubacteriales bacterium. Classification (GTDB taxonomy): domain Bacteria; phylum Bacillota; class Clostridia; order Oscillospirales; family CAG-272; genus RGIG3925. Next base: position 6,194 of record JAZQWK010000444.1, on the reverse strand, counting down.
TCGACCTCCGGCAGGAAGTATTTCGCGGCGGTGAAATGTGCGATCGTTTCGACGATGCCGAGATCCACGCCGAAGGCACTCTTGATGAGTTCCTCACCGTATCCCGTGACGGCTGATCCGCAGAGCGTGATGCGATCGCCGCAGAGGGCGTAGATCTTTTGCAGCTCACTGCGAATGATTTCCACGGGATTGCCCTGATTGGAGGCGTAATATTGGTACAACAGGGCATTGTCTTCGCTGATGACAACGAGCTTTGTCGTCGTGGAGCCGCAGTCGATACCGAGCCACGCGCGTCCTGTGTAGGAGGCGATATCGGACGTCGGCACGGATGCCTTTGCGTGGCGAGCGGTAAAGGTATTGTAATCTTCTTCCGAGGAGAACAGCGGCGGGAGGGTATCAAGAACCGCGCGTTCGCCGAGGCTGCCTCGGACCGCTGCGCGCAGATTGTTCAGCGTGATGCGGTGCAGAGATTTTGCCGCGTAAAGTGCAGTGCCGCGTGCAACGGCATAGGGACCCCAAGCGGGAAACAGTGCGGTTTTGTCACGTTCCAGATGCAGCGTCTCAATAAACCGCTCCTGTAAGCCGCGGCAGAAAAAGAGCGGACCGCCCAAAAACAGTACCTTCTGCGGGTTGTCGTCCTTATCACGGCCGATGCGTCGTCCCTGTGCAAGACCAGCAATGGTCTGATTGACGACTGCCTGATAAATGCTGGCGGCAACGTCGGCCTTGTTTGCACCCTGATTGAGCAGCGGCTGAATGTCGGTTTTGGCAAAGACACCGCAGCGGGAGGCGATCGGATAGATGCGCTGATGCTCCAAACTCAATGCATCCATATCACTTGGTGTGAGATTGAGCAGAGTCGCCATCTGATCAATGAATGCACCCGTACCGCCGGCACAGGTACCGTTCATACGCTCGTCCATCGCGCCGTCAAAGAAGATGATCTTTGCATCCTCACCGCCGAGCTCGACGACGGCGGAGGTATCGGGCGCAAGCATCTTGACGACCTCACCCGTTGCAAAGACCTCCTGAACGAACGGTACACCGATTGCCTGGGAAAGTCCCAAGCCCGCAGAGCCGGAAATTGCGGCGGAAACGGCAACTTCTCCGTCAAGCGGCAGTGCATCGAGCAGATCGAGGATTTTTTCGCGGACACGGGAGAAGTGTCGCTCGTAGGTTTCGTATACGACGTGTTCTACGTCGGCGGTACCGTCGTCGCGGCTGTTGGCAAGGACAAGCTTCGCGGTCGTGGAACCGACGTCGATGCCGAGAAAATAAGTTTGGTTCATGAATTGCCTCATACGTTACAGATGTTATCTGATAAAAATACCGAGTATCGTTGAAAACGATTAAACTAAAAACTACCTATATATAATAAACAAATAACGCCATTTTCAGTATAACATACAAGTATGAAGAAGTTGTAAACATTTGAGAAAAAATTATGAAATTTTATTTATCCATCGAACGTTTTCGATGTCGGTCCGGAAAACGAATCCGCCTGTCTCGGTTGAAAACCAAAGACAGGCGGTGGTATGCAGTTTATATTGATGGTTTATGGAAAATCAGTTGTCCAGATAAATGCGTCTGAATTCCTTCAGGGATTCTTCAGCACCCAAGGTCGGACGGAATTCCAGACCGCAGGCACCGGTATAGCCCGCTTCGTCGACCTTCTTGAAGATGAACTTATAATCGTTTTCGCCGAACTGCAGATCGATTCTGCCGGGGTGACCTGCGGAATGCAGATGGGCGATGCAATCGAGGTTGTTCACGATGTTCGGGATGATGTTGCCTTCCATGACCTGCTGATGATAGATGTCATAAACGACCTTGACCAGCGGATGGTTGACCTCGTGGATGATATCGAACGCTTCGGTTGCCTGCCACAAATAGTAGCCGGGATGGTTGACGAGCGTGTTGAGCGGTTCGATCATGATGATGACGTTGTGTGCGTCGAGGATCGGTTTTGCTGCGATCAGCGTTTCTACGATTGCCTCGTGCTGTGCTTCGCGCGGAGCACCGGTGTCCTGACCGACCTGCGTGATCAGACGGGTTGCGCCTGCGCGGTTAGCGGCTTCACAGCTTTCCTTCAGACCGTCCAGCCAAGCCTGGCGGTAGGTGGGATCAGTCATACGGAATTCCGTCGTGCACATGGACAGCAGTTCAACGCCGGTCTCCTCGGTCGTCTTCTTGACCAGATCGAGATCAAGTCCCTTCCAGCCGTACGTTTCGACGCAATCAAAGCCGAGGGAGCCGACCTTTCTGATCGCGTCACAGAAGTCCATACCTCCGAAGAAACAGGGAATCGGTACACAAATTCTCATAATGGGTTACGTCCTTTCTTTTTGTTTGTATAATATAGAATTAAATTTTGATCAGTTCATACTGCTGCGTGCCGATACCGAGCGCTTCGGCATGTTCGACGCAGGCGCGCCAGTTGGTCGTCGGCGCGGAATCGGTAAAGTGGTCGCCGTGAACGTGCGGCATATGACCGAGCTGGGAGTTTTCGATCGGCGGCATCGCATTGACCGCATCGGCACACGCAACGTCGAGCGCGACCGGGTCAAACGATGCGAACATACCGACGTCGGGAACGATGGGCGCGTCGTTTTCGGAATGGCAATCGCAGTTGGGCGAGATGTCGATGACGAGGCTGATATGGAAGTGGGGTCTTCCGTCAAGAACAGCCTTTGTGTATTCGGCGATCTTATAGTTGAGGATGTCGTTTGCTTCATCCATCGACGCCTGCACCGCATCCGTCAGGCAGATACCGATACAGCGTCCGCATCCGACGCACTTGTTATGGTTGATTTCACATTTGCCGTCGGTAATCGTCGGTGCATCGTGGGCACAGATCTGCAGACATTTTCCGCATCCGACGCAGGCGTCCGTTTCCACGTACGGTTTGCCCGCAGAATGCATTTCCATCTTGCCCGCGCGGGACCCGCATCCCATGCCGATGTTCTTCAGTGCACCGCCGAAGCCCGTACATTCGTGACCCTTGAAATGGTTGAGCGAGATGAAGACGTCTGCATCCATCACGGCGCGTCCGATTTTCGCTTCTTTGACGTATTTGCCGCCGTCGACGGGTACGCAGACCTCGTCGGTACCCTTCAGACCGTCGCCGATCAGAATATGACAGCCGGTTGCATACGGAACGAAGCCGTTTTTGTAAGCGGAATCGATGTGGTCGAGCGCGTTTTTGCGTCCGCCGACGTACAGCGTATTGCAATCGGTCAGAAACGGCATACCGCCGAGCTCCTTGACGACGGATGCAACGGCTTCCGCATAGTTCGGACGCAGGAATGCGAGATTTCCCGGCTCGCCGAAATGCAGCTTGATCGCGGTATATTTGTTTTTAAAATCGATGCTGTCAATGCCGGCCGCGTGCATCAGCCGTTTGAGCTTCTGCAGCAGATTCAGACCCGGCTTTGCGCGCAAGTCGGAATAATATACTTTTGAGGGAGTCATGATGGTAATCCTTTCGTTGATTCTGTTTGCTTTCATTATAGCATACTGTTGAGAAAAATGCAAGTATGACTTTTGCAATCTTTGTGATTGTATTTCTGCAGCTGTATAAAAATCCACCGAAAACCTGAAATTATAAAAGTTTGCGAATATCTATTGACAATTCGGAACAAAAGGTGTATAATACACATATTCCATCCGAAGGAGAATCCGTTTATGAAGAACACCGCCATCTGTTATCAGGCATATTACGGCTACGGTTACTTTTATTTTAAGGGTAATCGCGTTATGTGCTGCCTGAAAACAGAGGAACGTGCCTGAAACGGCATCGGATTTCATCCGCGGAGCTCCTCTTGCAAACGGAAACAGCCAGCAGCACGGAACGCGCACAGACGCGATTGCCGACGCTGCTTTTTTTGTTGATTGTTTGCGATAACCGAACATACAAAAAGGAGAATTCCTGATATGATTACTGTTTTGAAAAAAGGTACGACCGACGAACAAATGCAGTCCCTCATTGATTGGCTGCGTGAAAAAAACCTTGAGGTTCATATTTCCCGCGGCTCCGAGCTGACCGTACTCGGTCTGATCGGCGATACGAGCCACATTGACATGGATCTGGTCGCATCGCTTGACATCGTTGACTCCTGCAAGCGCGTTTCCGAGCCGTTCAAGAAGTGCTCCCGCAAATTCCAGCCGCAGGACACTGTGATTGAAATCGGTTCTGCCGCAACGGACAAGGTTCGCATCGGCGGCGGTCATTTTGCCGTCATTGCGGGACCGTGTTCCGTTGAGACGGAAGAACAGGTGCTGTGTGTTGCAAAGGCGGTCAAGGCGGCAGGCGCAACGCTTCTGCGCGGCGGCGCGTTCAAGCCGAGAACCTCTCCGTATGATTTTCAGGGATTAAAGGCAGACGGTATCGAGCTGCTTTTGCAGGCAAAGAAGGAAACCGGTATGCCGATCGTCACAGAGATCATGAATCCGGCGCATCTGCCGTTGTTTGAGGACGTTGACGTCATTCAGGTCGGTGCACGCAATATGCAGAATTTTGAGCTGCTCAAGGAGCTTGGAAAGATCGATAAGCCGATTCTGCTCAAGCGCGGTCTTGCCGCTACGATGAAGGAATTTCTGATGAGCGCGGAATATATCATGGCGGGCGGCAACGAAAAAGTCATCCTCTGCGAGCGCGGTATCCGCACCTATGAGACGTTCACCCGCAATACGCTCGATCTCTCTGCCGTTCCGATGATGCACGAGCTTTCCCATCTGCCGATCATCGTCGATCCAAGCCATGCGACAGGTGCTAAGACGCTCGTCGCGCCGATGGCACAGGCGGCAGTTGCGGCAGGATGTGACGGCTTGATGATCGAGGTACACAACGATCCGACCAACGCACTTTGTGACGGCGCACAGTCGCTGACCCCAGAGCAGTTTGCGGATACCATGCACCGCGTGACGAAGATCCGCGAGGTTGTGACCGCCATCTGAATTACGTTTTGCTTTGCACCCCACCCACAACGCCCCAAAGAAAGGAAGGCTTTCTCAAAGGAAAGCCATGGTAACTGATATGATGACTGTCGGTATTGTAGGACTCGGTCTGATCGGCGGTTCTCTTGCAAAAGCGTATAAAAGCTCCGGGCAGGCGACCGTTCTCGGCTACGACCTGGATGCTTCCACCAAAGAATTTGCACTGATGTCGGGCGTGCTTGACGGCACGTTGACCCGCGACACCCTTCGTATCTGTGACCTGATTCTGTTTGCGATCCCGCCGCGTGCGGTCGTCCGCTTCATCCGCGACCATGCGGACGATTTCACCGCGCATCCGATGCTGATCGATTGCGCGGGAACGAAGCGCGTTGTCTGTGACGCGGTATTCCCGATGGCAAAGGAGCACGGATTTCTGTTCCTCGGCGGTCATCCGATGGCGGGCTCGCATAATTCCGGCTTCAAATACAGCCGAGGCAATCTGTTCGTCGGTGCGCCGATGGTACTCGTACCGCCGATCTTTGACGATATTCGTCTGCTCGATCGCGCAAAATCGCTGCTCGCACCGGCGGGCTTCGGTCATATCTCCGTCACGACGGCAGAAGATCATGACCGCATGATCGCGTTTACCTCACAGCTGGCGCACGTCGTTTCCAACGCTTATATCCAAAGCCCGACGGCAGGCTCTCACAAGGGCTTTTCCGCAGGCAGCTATCAGGATCTGACGCGCGTCGCATGGCTGGATGCCGATATGTGGACCGAATTGTTTTTGGAAAACAGCAAATATCTGCTTCCCGAAATCGATACGCTGATTGCCTGCCTGCAGGACTACCGCAATTCCATCGCCGCAGGAGATGCAGAAGCACTCCGCAGCCGTCTCAATTACGGCAAACATCGCAAAGAGGAGGTTGACGGCTGATGACGACCATTACCGTTTCCGCATCCAATACGTATCAGGTGAAAATCGGCGCAGGCCTTCTTGCCTCGGTCGGTGAAGCGCTGAAATCGCTGAATGACGGAAAAAGCTGCCGTGTTTGCATCGTTTCCGATGACAATGTATTTCCCCTGTATGGGAAGATTGTCACTGACGCACTGGAATCCGTCGGATTTTCCGTGATTTCCCATGTCATCCCGCCCGGGGAGCGTTTCAAATGCTTATCGGTATACGGGGAGATTCTGGAACATCTGGCATCGGAGCATATTTCACGTTCCGACTGGCTGATCGCACTCGGCGGCGGTGT
>JAZQWK010000443.1:0-15622 GCA_045632325.1 Eubacteriales bacterium | reverse complement strand
GTCAACCGCCGAATAAGTCAGCGACGAATAGCCCGACGGACCGGTATGCACACGGCGAACGTACGACCACGTCTTGCCGTCGTCAAAGCTGACCGATGCGGAAACGTGCTCGCGTCTGACCGAAAACGGATTTGCAAATACAGTGACCGCGTCACATCCCTCGGGAAGAAGCGATGCCTGCTCACCAAGCGCATCACGCTCGACACGGATCAGTGATGCGTTGCAGCCCATCATCTTCTGTTCCACAAGAAACGGATCGATGCGGAAATCGCCCCACGTCGCGCCGCCGTCGGTACTCGTCGCAAGATAGCGTCTTGCATCCTCGTAATACGCACGGGAGTTATAAAGAACCGTACCGTCCGCACATTCCATCAGCGTACCCTCGCCCGTACCGTGCTGAACAGGTGCGGAGGAAACCCACGTCATACCGTGGTCATCGCTGTAGAGTGCGTTGTTATAGCTGTGCTTGTTCAATCCCGCCATATCGGAATACCGTCCCGATGCAATACGCGACGGGCAAAGCAGACGACCGGCGTACTTGCCCTTTTTCAGCTGAATACCGGCGGCAGAGCCGTGCGCGGAACCGATATCATAGACGGTCTTGCCGTCACAGTGCAGTTCCGTCGGTGTCGCAACAAGCGGTCGTTCCTGCCACGTTTTGCCGTCGTCGCGGGAATACATGATGAACGAACCGCCTTCAACACCGGCAGCCTCGGAACGTTCCTTGCGCAGGCGTTCAATTTCGGCAAGCTCCTCGGGCGTATATTCCTTAAACTCGATCATGACAACGGGAGAACGCCAGAAGTGGCACATGATCTCATCCGTGATCTCGTCGTAGACAGCCGCGCCAATGTAGCACGTCCAGCCGGTCTGCGCAAACAGGCGGATTTCGTCCTCCCATTCTCCGTCCGCTTCCTTTCTGCGGACAACGAGATGCGCTTCATCCGCATGGTCGATGCGAGTGTCGCGGCGGTCGTTGGAAAACGCAAGCACCGTGCCGCGCTTGGTCGTGACAATGGACGGAATACGGTAATTGGAACGCGGATCCGCATGGGTATCAAACAGGATTTGTTCGTGGAAAAGCATCGCAAATCTCCTTTTTCTGTACACTAATTTTTGATGCTTTCATTTTACATGATTTTCCGAAATTTGTCAATATTCTGCAGAAAAACAGCAAAAACAAAACCGAGGAATCGAAACCTCGGTTTTGTGAATATCTACTTGAAAATCAGCTTCTGGAATCGGAGTTGACCGTAATGCCCGCAATGACCTTCTTTGCGTCGGAGATGAGCTTTGCCGCCATGTCACGGTTGACGTAGAATTCACCCTCGCCGTTGATGGTCATGAAGCAGCGGCGTGTTGCGTACGCATAGAACTTGTACTCGGTGACAACGCCCGCTTCCGTCGTGATGCGCATCGACGCGATACACTTGGATTCATCGGTGGATTCATCTTCCGTGTAGTCTTCAATTTCGATGGACAGCATCGTCTTGTAAAGCTGACGGAAGTTCTGCGTATCAACGACCGTGCTCGTCAGGTCTTCGGTAACAACAAGCTCCTGTGCATCGCCGACAAGTCGGAAGTCGGACTTCATCTGTTCTTCGCCGATCTCACCGCCCCAGATCTCAATCTTTGCAACGTTGTTGATGTTGAGCTGGAAGACGGGACGGTCGATGAAGTCGATGATATCGTAGGACAGCCACGGATACGTTGCGGCGTCAACGACGGAAATGACGTCAAAGAGCCAGGAGTAAACGTAGTACTGGCCTTCCTCGGTCATCGAGGAGAACCATACCGCATTGGTGATCGTATATCCTGCGGTCGGGTCGGTGTAGTCAAAGGAGATCGTTGTTTCGGGAGAAGCCAGATCGTACTGCGCAAACAGTGCCGCCTGCTCGTCCGTCAGCTCCTCGGTATCCATCGTGCCGAGCACGTTGAACTCGAGAACACGGTTGCCCGTGAAGTTGGTGAACGACTGCAGCATCGCGTCGTAGTTGGTCGAGGAGGGCGTATAGCCGCCTTCCGGATAGACCATCTTCCAAATGGAGGTCGATGCGGTCTGTACACGCTCCGCGTCGGACAGATAATCAACGTGGAGGAATTCCTCACCATTCTTCGTCATATCAAAGTTGGTGATCGTGTAATACGCTGTTGTGGTGACGGGATAGGTCAGAATCGCGGTCATCAGATCACGGACGTCGGCAAGCAGAGTCGATGCCAGCGTGGAGTCGAGAACGTAGACCGCAGGTCTGTCCTCGTAGGAGCAGTAGAAGCCCGCACCCGTCGGAATCGGCTTACCGATATAGACGGTATGGGTAACGCCCTGCGTCGTGGTCAGCGTATAATAGGAAGGATTGTCAGCCTCAGACAGACCGTATTCGCTCATATCCTCGCAGTTTTCCGTAACACGGGTCATGGACAGCGTGTAGCCGGAGGAAACGACGAGGGAGGACAGCAGTTCCTTATCATAGGAAGCGGTTTCCGCATCCTTGATAACGAAGTTGTCGGACGCATCGCGGTAGAACGTATACGTACCGAACGTGTTGTGAACCTCAACGGACTGGATGTTTGCCTTTTCCGTATGGTTGAACATCAGAATACGGTTCTGGGAGCCAAGGACCTCGACCTTACCCTTGTTGAACAGATCGTTGTATTCGATCTCGGAGATCGCGCCGGAGGTCATCTGCTCGGTCAGCCAGGTGTTGATCGGCGGAATTTCCGTTTCGGTGATGCTTTCCAGCATCGGCTTGAGAACGACATAATAGAGAATCAGACCGACGACCGCACAAACGGCGAGAATCGGAATCAGACGCTGCTTTTTGGAGATATCGGAGCGCTTGTTTGCCTTTTCGGGCTTCTTTTCGCCGTCTTCCTCGGAATCATCCTGGAAGGTAGAGAGAACGTCGGCGATGGAGTCCATCGAATCCTCGTCCTCACCCTCAATACCGAAGCGGCGATAGTCCTCCTGCAGCTGCCGTTCCTCTTCCGTCAGTTCGGGCTCGACGGAAGCGGCGGTATCCGCAGCTTTGGTTTCGTTTTCCGGTTCCCCGGACATTGCAAATAACATCATAAGTGCTTTCTCCTGATATAAACGTAGGTACCCCAAATCAGCATGGCAATCGGAACGATGGCAACGATAGCAACCGTCCAGCCGTTTGCCTGCTCGGTGGAAATAGACAGACCGATATCGTCAAGAACCTTGAAGTCGATGTCGATCGGCACGTTGTCCTTACCGAAGGCATTCATCGCGGAGAACAGAATATCGGAGTTACCGTACTGGCGCTGTGCCATATAGGTGGAGTTGCCGAAGTCTGCGGAGCCGCAGGCAAGAACGTAGGAGACACATTCTTCATTATTGACGTAACGCATTTCCTGAACGACGGTCATCAGATCGAACTGACCGCGGACGGGATCGCCTTCACCGTCGGAGGGATATGCTTCTGCGGACTTGGTCGTCGTCAGAACGGAGGAAACGTGTCTGCCGTCGCGGTCGGTAAAGACCTGATAGATCGGGCAGGCGTTCTTGACGATGGTCAGCGGAACGGAAGACAGGGAACGGAGGCTGGTGTGCAGAGATGCGCCAAGTCCTTCGGTCGGAAGAGATGCAATGATCGTCTGACCGTCAACGGAGGAGGAGGACGCGCTGTCCTTCAGCGTTGCTTCGCCGAACTGAATACCCCATTCGAGCAGGTAGGTTTCCAGTTCCGGCAGCTTGCCTGCACTGTCAGCGTTCATGAAGACCATCAGGTTGCCGGAGGTACCGTCTTCCTTGATTTCCAGGAAGTCGTCGATAACGGCAATTTCATTGACGAGACCGTCTTCGTTGGCACCGATGTAGTCAAAGAGCGGATTGTTGATGATGAGAACCTTTGCATAGTCGGGGAGTTCACCGGGAGCAAGCTCGTCGGTACCCTTCTGCAAGTCAAGCATCATAACGTCAAATCCTGCAGCATCGTAGAGAACCTGCATTGCGGATGCATCTGCTTCGCCGTGACCTGCAAGGAAGACTGCAACGGGATTGTATTCGCCTGCCAGCTGCAGGAATGCAGAGACAAACTTAAGTTCACCGTTGAATGCGAAGACGGAGCCGTCGGATTCTGCGGTGACGAAGAATGCTTCCTGGGAATACTTGCGGAAACCGTCGGTGTTGGTGCTCTTAACGATAACGTCGGTGGTCTTGACAGTTGCGGCAGTCGTTGTGGTGTACTGCTCGGCAAGCGTCGGATAGGTGATAATGTCGATATAATCGACGGAAATGAGATCGGGATATGCCGCTTCGAGCTTGCGCGCGAAGTTGTAGATCATTTTCGTGGTCTGCGTATTTTCCAGTGTGTCGTACGGTGCGCAGAACAGAATCTCGTAGTGGAGCGGAACAACATCGTTTTCGTGGTCCGCGATCAGATCGTCGATCATCGCATCACACGCCTCGGAAATCGAGTACAGGTCCTCGCTCGTCATATCAACGTATAAGGAAAGCTTCTGTGTCAGTGCCGTTGCAACGACGTTGAGTACAACGATCGCCGCAATGACGGCAGCGGTAAACAGAACAGCGACAGAGCCGTATTTGAATTTTCTGCTCTGGGAGATGGACTGCTTCTTCATTGGTTTTTGTTATCCTTTCTGGTTTACGGTATTGAGCGATTGAAAATCGAGAATTACGCCCATCTGCGGTTTTCGTATACTCTGACGGTCAAGAACAGGAATACGAACATGATGGATGCGTAGTAGAGCAGGGATGCAAAATTCAGAATACCGTAAGTGAAATCGTAGAAACGGGAGAAAATGGAGATCCAGGAAAGAACCACGCGGATCGGTGCGGAACCGATATAGGAGTTTGCAAAGCTGATGAACAGCAGAGCCGCGATGATGGCGATGGTCGTGATTGCCGCGACGAATTGGTTTTCCGTCAGTGCGGAGATGAACAGACCGATGGCGACAAATGCGCCGCCGATGAGCAGAATACCGACGATGTTGCCAAGGATGGAGGCCAAATTGACGTCTTCACAGTAAATGAAGTACGGAATCAGATTGAACACGGTAGCGGCAAGGAAAGTACCTGCAAACATCGTATATGCTGCAAAGAACTTTGCGGCAACCATATCGATCAGACTGATGGGAGCGGTGAGCAGCAGCTGCTCGGTCTTCTGCTTGCGTTCTTCGCAGAACAGCTTCATGGTCAGAAGCGGGATCAGAATGATGAACAGGAACAGAAGCATTAAGAAATAGCTGGAAATGTCGCTTGTGCTGCCCGCCTGCAGCGTCAGGTAGGAGAACAGCGCACCGTTGGCGACAAAGAAAATAGCGATGAAAATGAAGCCGATGGGAGACGTAAAGTACGCCCGCATCTCTCTCTTAAAAATAGCAGACATGATAAACCTCTCCTTTATTTACTTTGCGATGATATTGCTCTTGACGACGTTGCGCTTCTTCTTGCGCTCGTCGTTGCGTTCAAGCAGTGCAAGGAAGACGTCTTCAAGGTTGGTGCCCATCGTTTCCTCACCGATCATCGCCCAGCCCTTTTCGGCAAGCGCGAAGAACAGCGGACGGCGGATATCGACACCGGGCTGGCTTTCGATCAGGTACGCATAGGAATCCGCTTCACGCTGACCGAGACATTCGCAGTAGGCAATGCCTTCCTTGTTCTTCAGAGCAGCGAGAACTTCTTCCTGCGGACCGACGATCTTGACGCACAGACGGCGGAATCCGTCAACGACGCGGGAGATCTCCTCGGTCTTTTCGTTTGCGATCAGCTTACCCTTGTTGATGACGACGATACGTTCACAGACCGCCGAAACCTCGGGCAGAATGTGCGTGGACAGAATGACGGTATGGTTGCGTCCGAGCGTACGGATCAGGTTACGGATTTCAACGATCTGCTTGGGGTCAAGACCGACGGTCGGTTCGTCGAAGATGATAACCTTGGGGTTGCCGACGAGTGCCTGCGCGATACCGACACGCTGACGGTAGCCCTTGGACAGGTTACGGATGATACGCTTGTATACTTCGTTGATGCGGACGACCTCGCAGATCTCGTGCAGGTGCTTTCTGCGGTTGAGCTTACAGCCCTTGAGATCGTAAATGAAGTTCAGATATTCTTCGACGGTCATGTCGAGGTAAAGCGGCGGCTGTTCGGGCAGGAAGCCGATGCGCTTCTTTGCCTCCAGAGGCTGCTCGAGAATGTCAATGCCGTCGATCATCGCCTTACCGGAGGTAGAGGACAGATAGCCGGTCAGCATATTCATGGTCGTGGACTTGCCGGCACCGTTCGGACCGAGGAAGCCGACGATCTCGCCTTCATTGACCTCGAAGCTGATATTATCCACGGCGCGGATATCGCCGTACTGTTTTACCAGATTCTCAATTTTGATCATGTGTGCGTTCCTTTCTTTTCTGCGGAGAGCGCCGTTTCCCGTTATGTCAAATCAGGCAAAAGGGCACAGCATCCCCGTCATCTTAATCACAGATGATAAAAGTATATCATGTTTTTGTGAACAGTTCATGAACGAAACGGTACGGATTGCCGTTAATCCAAATGATTTTCCGCGAAATCGGGAATTTCCCGTCAAAGGTCACATTTTTTTCACATAAAAAACACGCTGACGTCCGCCGACCGCCCCGGAACGCCGCCGTAATGTTGCACAAAAGCCCCCGTCAAACGCCGTCGGAATTTGTCATGGGAAAAGCAAGAAAAAAACGTGAAACCTCTTGCATTCCACACGCTTTTGTGGTATACTTATAGCATAGAATATTGTAAGATTGGAGAGTAGGTTGACCGCCTGCTCTCTTTGTTTTGCAAAAACCCGTATTTGCATCAAAAACAGGAGGATTTGCATGGCAAACGAAAAGCGCAACGTCAGAAATATTGCCGGAACCGTATGGGAGCTGATCGATCCGATCGCCGAGGAGCTTGGCTATATCATCTGGGACGTGGAATTTTTACGCGAAGGCTCGGAGTGGTATCTGCGCATTACCATCGATTCGGAGGAAGGCATCTCCATCGACGACTGCGAAAAGCTGCACCGCGCCATTGACGCACCGCTGGACGAGGCGGATCCCATTGAACAGGCATACCACCTTGAGGTCTCCTCACCCGGCATCGAACGCGTGCTCAAATATCCGTGGCACTTTTCCTGCTTTGTCGGCGGCGATATTGCCATCAAGCTGTACGCACCGCTCCCCGAAGCCGGCGGTGTCAAGCAGATCCGCGGGGTACTTTCGTCTTACGACGAGGATGAAGACATTCTGCATCTGACCGTCGGCGAAAATCAGATCGAACTGCCGCGTGCCAAGGCTGCCGCAGTTCACGCTGCATTTGATTTTTAAAATCGTTTCAGAACCACCATCACATAGAGTTGTTATTACAGGAACAGGAGGCATTATCAAAAAATGAACAAGGAATTTTTCGAGGCGCTGGACCTTCTCGAAAAGGAAAAGGGTATCCCGAAGGAATACATGCTCGGCAAGGTCGAGGCGGCTCTCATCACCGCATTCAAGCGTGAGCGCGGCGGCTCCAACGTCCGCGTCCTCATCGACGAAAACAAGAAGGAAGTCCGTGTATACGAGCAGATGACCGTCGTTGAAGAGGTCACCGATCCGATGACCGAAATCACGCTGGAGGAAGCAAGAACCCATTCCAAGCGTCTGGGCATCGGCGACGTCTGCGAAATCGAGCAGAAGACCAAGGCCTACGGCCGTATCTCCGCACAGACGGCAAAGCAGGTCATCATCCAGGGTATCCGTGAAGCGGAACGCGGCATGATGATCAAGGAATACGAATCCAAGCAGGGTGAGATCATTTCCGCGACCGTGGAACGCATCGACACCAACACCGGCAACGTCATCGTCAACACCGGTACCAGCCACGCTACGCTGCTCTCCTCCGAACAGATCCCGGGCGAAACCTACACGCCCGACACGCAGATCAAGGTACTCGTTACCGAGGTCAAGAAGGAAACCAAGGGTCCGCTGGTCACCCTCTCCCGCGTCCATCCGGGTCTTGTCAGACGCCTGTTTGAACTTGAAGTTCCCGAAATCCAGGAAGGCGTCGTCACCATTCAGAACATCATCCGTGAGGCAGGCTCCCGCTCCAAGATGGCAGTCTCCACCTCCGACGACAACGTCGATCCGATCGGTGCCTGCATCGGCAACAAGGGTATGCGTATCAACCGTATCGTGGAAGAGCTGCACGGCGAGCGCATCGATATCGTCAAGTATTCCGAAGATCTCGCAGAATACGTCCGCGCCGCACTGTCTCCCGCAAACGTCATCAGCGTGGAAATCGCAGAAGGCGAACGTGCAGCACGCGTCATCGTCGCTCCCGATCAGCTTTCTCTTGCCATTGGTAAGGAAGGTCAGAACGCTCGTCTGGCTGCAAGACTGACCGGCTGCAAGATCGACATCAAAACCAACTGACAGCGAGCACTGAAAGTCAGGTGATCCCTATGCCCGCAACACAGGAAAAACCGAAAAAGAAAATGCCGGAACGCAAATGCGTCGGCTGCAATGAACGTAAACTGAAAAACGAGCTGGTCCGTGTCCTGCGTACTCCGGAGGGCGAGATTCTGGTCGACCGTACGGGAAAGAAATCCGGACGCGGTGCGTATCTGTGCCACAATCCCGCATGCTTTGCAAAAGCGGTCAAGGCACGCCGTCTGCAATCCGCACTCGAATGTGAGATCCCGGACAACGTGATTACAGCAATAGAAAAGGAGCTGACAGTCTGTGACGGATAACGTAAAAAATGACGTCCGCATTCCCGATGACCCGAAGGAAGCTGCGGCACTTCTGGTAAAACTGCAAAAGCAGAAAAAGTTCGCCGGATTACTCGGAATTGCCAAAAAGGCAGGCCGTGTGATCGCAGGCACCAACCTGGTAACAGATTCCATCCGCGCAGGCTCGGTCTCCAAATGTCCCCATGCGGTATTCTTGGCGTCGGACGTCTCGGACAATACACGGAAGCGGATCACCAACTGCTGTACCTACTACGAGGTTCCCCTCTACAATATCCCGCTGACCATTGCCGAGATCGGCGATGCAATCGGAAAAAGCGGAAGCGTTTCCGCCGTCGGCATCACGGACGCAGGTCTTTGTGATGCTCTTGTGAAGTTGATTTGAAAGGATTGATACAATACATGATAAATTCTCCCAACAGCCGCATCAGTAATATGGCAAAAGATTTTGGCGTTAAGAGCAAGACTATCATCGATATTCTCGAAGCAAACGGCATCGCCGGCAAGAAGAATACCGCAACGCTGAACGAAGATGAATACGGTCTGGTTATGGAAGCACTGACTCGCGAAAACCAGATTTCCAATATGACCCAGTATCTCGCAGGCGAGGTTGATATCCCGCGCGAGAAGAAGGAAGCTCCTAAAGCAGAAGCACCCAAGGCAGAAGCGCCCAAGGCAGAAGCTCCCAAGGCTGAGGCTCCCAAGGCGGAAGCTCCCAAGACGGAAGCTCCCAAGACGGAAGCTCCCAAGGCTGAAGCTCCCAAGGCTGAAGCTCCCAAGGCTGAAGCTCCCAAGGCAGAGGCTCCCAAGGCAGAGGCTCCCAAGGCAGAGGCTCCCAAGGCAGAAGCTCCCAAGGCAGAGGCTCCCAAGACGGAAGCGCCCAAGCAGCAGCCCGTTCAGTTCCGCCCGAACACCAATCAGCGTCCGCAGGGCGACAGAAACAACCGTGACAACAACCGCGGTGACCGTCCCCAGAACGGCGACCGCAATAACGGTCAGCGCTTCGGTGACCGCCCGAACAACGGTCAGCGCCCGCAGAACGGCGACCGTCCCCAGAACGGTGATCGCAATAACGGTCAGCGCTTCGGCGACAGACCCCAGGGTGACCGCCCGAACAACGGTCAGCGCCCGCAGAACGGCGATCGTCCCCAGTTCGGAGACAGAAACAACGACCGTTTCCAGAACAACAACAACGGTCAGCGCTTCGGTGACAGACCGCAGCGCGACAATTCCAGAGGCTTCTCCAAGGACGACGACCGCGACTCCAAGGAAGGACGTCCCTCGTTCCGTCCCGCAGCGCCCAAGCCTGCACAGCCCGCTGCTACCTCCTATTCCAAGCCTGCCGCTACCGGCGGCTCTACCCGCGTCATTGACACGCGCGGCGCAGAAGGCAACGTCGATCTGTCCAAGTACGATGAAAAGCTCGATACGCTGGTACCGGATGCAGCAAAGGATCTCTCCGGCTCCAAGCAGAAGCTGAAGAAGCAGAACAACCGCCCGCAGTTCGATAAGAAGAAGCGCGGCGATAAAGAGCGCGACGCAATGGATAAGATGCGCCGCGATGCAGCAGAAAAGGCAAAGAAGCAGCAGCTGAACGTCACCATTCCGGAAGAACTGCAGGTCAACGAGCTTGCCGCTCTGCTTCACGTCACCAATGCAGAAATCGTCAAGAAGCTCATGCTGCTCGGCATCATGGCATCCGTCAACCAGGTCATCGACTTCGATACCGCGGCACTCATCGCCGACGAATTCGGTGCAAAGGTCACAAAGGAAGTCGTCGTCACCATTGAGGAACGACTCTTTGAAGAAGAAGCAGATAAGGAAGAGGATCTGATCGAACGCGCACCCGTCGTCTGTGTCATGGGTCACGTCGACCACGGTAAGACCTCTCTGCTCGACGCAATCCGTGATACCAACGTCACCGCAGGTGAAGCCGGCGGTATTACCCAGGCAATCGGTGCTTACCGCGTTCACATCAACGGCAAGGACCTTACCTTCCTTGATACGCCCGGTCACGAAGCGTTTACCGCCATGCGTGCGCGCGGTGCAAAGTCCACCGATATCGCGATCCTCGTCGTTGCAGCCGACGACGGTATCATGCCGCAGACGGTCGAAGCGATCAACCACGCAAAGGCTGCAGATATTCCGATCATCGTTGCCATCAACAAGATGGATAAGCCGCACGCCAATCCCGATATGGTCAAGCAGAGCCTGACCAACTATGAACTCGTTCCCGAAGAATGGGGCGGTGAGACCATCTGCGTTCCCGTTTCCGCACTGACCCGTCAGGGCATCGACGAGCTGCTCGAAATGGTTCTGCTCGTTGCGGAAATGAAGGAACTGAAGGCAAACCCGAATCGCCGTGCGAAGGGTCTGGTCCTCGAATCCCGTCTGGATAAGGGACGCGGTCCCGTTGCCTCCCTGCTCGTTCAGGCAGGTACGCTTCACGCAGGCGACGTTCTGATCGCAGGTACTGCGGTCGGTCGTGTCCGTGCCATGATGAACGATAAGGGTCGTACCGTCAAGGAAGCAGGTCCGTCCATTCCCGTTGAGATCACCGGTCTTTCCGAAATCCCGCAGGCAGGCGATGAATTTGCCGTCGTATCCGACGAGCGTATGGCACGCGAGCTCGCAGAACAGCGCCGCGACCAGATCAAGGAAGAAACCTTCAAGGCAACGGCACGCGCCAACCTCGATACGCTCTTTGCACAGATCAAGGAAGGTGTCAAGGACCTCAATATCATCATCAAGGCAGACGTTGCCGGCTCCGTGGAAGCGGTCAAGGCATCGCTCGTCAAGCTGTCCAATGAAGAAGTCAAGGTCAACGTCATCCACACTGCCGTCGGCGGTATCACCGAAAACGACGTTATGCTTGCTGCTGCTTCCAACGCCATCATCATCGGCTTTGCCGTTCGTCCCGACAAGAATGCACTTGACCGTGCGGAAGATCAGGGTGTTGAAATCCGTACCTACCGTATCATTTACGAGTGCATCGAAGAAATCGAAGCCGCTATGAAGGGTATGCTGGATCCCGAATTCAAGGAAGCACTGCTCGGTCATGCAGAAGTCCGTCAGACCATTCACGTTCCGAACGTCGGCACGATCGCAGGCTCTTATATCCTTGACGGTAAGGTTACCCGTCAGTCCAAGATCCGTATCGTCCGTGACGGTATCGTGATCTTCGAAGACGAGATCTCCTCCCTCAAGCGCTTCAAGGACGACGCAAAGGAAGTCGTTCAGGGCTACGAATGCGGTATCGGTCTGGAACGCTTCAACGACATCAAGGAAGGCGATATTCTCGAAGCCTTCATTATGGAAGAGGTCAAGCGCGGTTAAGACCCGTGATCGTATCTGTCAAAGGATATTTTTGACTCGGTTAAGATCAACACAAACCAAGACGCCGTATTTCACATGCGGCGTCTTCTTTGATAAAGAAGGAACCAAACTATGTCAATCACAACCAATGAATTTCTTCCCGTATCCTATGCGGATATGGAAGCACGCGGCTGGGATCAGCCGGACTTTGTCTACGTCTGCGGTGACGCTTACGTCGACCATCCTTCCTTCGGCGCGTCGATCATTTCCCGCGTGCTGGAGGCAAAGGGCTACCGCGTTGCCATGCTGTGTCAGCCCGATTACAAAACGACCGACGACTTCAAGCGCTTCGGCAGACCCAGACTCGGATTCCTTGTCTCTGCCGGCAACATCGACTCGATGGTCGCGCACTATACTGCTGCCAAGCGCAAAAGAAGCTACGACTATTATTCCGCCGGCGGTAAAATGGGAAACCGCCCCGACCGTGCCGTCATCGTCTACTGCAACCGCATCCGACAGGCATACGGTGACGTACCGATCATCCTCGGGGGTCTGGAGGCTTCTCTGCGCCGTTTTGCCCACTACGACTATTGGGATGACCGCGTCCGCCGCTCGATCCTCGTCGATTCCCGCGCGGACATTCTGACCTACGGCATGGGTGAGGCGATCCTCATCCGTCTTGCCGAGCTGCTTGACCGCGGGATTCCGATCAAAAAGATCCGCGACGTCCGCGGTACGGTCTATCTGTGCGCCAAGGACGACAAGATCAACTACGAACACGTCGGCGGCTGGAATTACGACGATCTGAAGACGGACAAGCGGCTGTATGCGGAAGCCTTTGCCGAGCAGTACCGCAATCAGGACTCCGTCAACGGTCGTGCAATTATTGAGTATTACGATGACAAAATGCTCGTGCAAAACCCGCCGATGCCGCCGCTGGAACGCGAAATGCTCGACTGGGTCTACTCGCTTCCCTATGCAAGAACGTACCATCCGATGTATGAAAAGGACGGCGGCGTTCCCGCAATTGCCGAGGTTCAGTTCTCGCTGACGCACAACCGCGGCTGCTTCGGCGGCTGTAACTTCTGCGCACTGGCGTTCCATCAAGGTCGTACCGTGCGTTCGAGAAGCATCGAAAGCGTCGTTGCCGAAGCACACAAGATCGTCAAGCTGCCCGGATTCAAGGGATATATTCACGATGTCGGCGGTCCGACGGCGAATTTCCGCGATCCTGCCTGTGAAAAGCAGTTAAAGGACGGCGTTTGCCCGAACCGCAAGTGTCTGGCTCCCAAGCCCTGCAAAAATCTTCGCGCCGATCATGCGGAGTATATCGAGCTTCTGTCACAGGTAGAAAAGGTTCCCGGCGTCAAGCGCGTCTTCGTTCGCTCGGGCATCCGCTTTGACTATCTGCTTGCCGACGAACATACGGGCGACGCATTCTTCAAAAAGCTCGTCCGCGATCACGTTTCGGGTCAGCTGAAGGTCGCACCCGAGCATTGTGCACCGAACGTACTGCGCAAGATGGGCAAGCCCGACATCGAAGTCTTTGAAAAATTCAAAAAGCGTTATTTTGAACTTTCCAATGCCTGCGGAAAAGAACAGTATCTCGTACCGTATCTGATGTCCTCGCACCCCGGCTCTACGCTCAACGAGGCGGTCGAGCTTGCGCTGTATCTGAAAAAGTGGGATTATTCTCCCGAGCAGGTGCAGGACTACTATCCGACGCCGGGTACGGCATCGACCGTCATGTTCTATACGGGCATCGATCCGTTTACGATGCAGGACGTTTTCGTTCCGACCGACTATGAGGAAAAGCAGATGCAGCGCGCACTCCTGCAGTACAAAAAGCCGGAAAACGCAGACCTTGTCCGCAAGGCATTGACCAAATGCGGCAGAACCGATCTGATCGGATTCGGCAAAGAGTGTCTTGTTCGTCCTGCGGGAGGTTCATCCCGTGCACAGGGAGGCTCCGCACAGCACGGATCCAACAAGCCGCACGCATCGTCTTCCGCACACCATACCCGTCAAGACAACGGCGGTGCAGGAAACAGAAAAACCACAGCACCTTCCAAAAAAGGTTGGGCAAAAGCCAAACCCAAACCGACGGGAACCAAGAAAAAGAAATAACCGTCATGGTCAAAGGAGTGCCGCAGAATCAGCTTGCGGTGCTCCTTTTTCCGCTTTTTTGCGGCAAAATCAGAAATTCCCATTGACATCATGCAAAAAGTATGGTATAATATTTAAGATTTCGGCACACTGTGTGCCGTTTCTTATGACCATATCAGCACACACTGTGCTGATATCGGATTTCCCGTTTTTCAATACAAGAAAATCGCGATATCAAAACCACGGCAAGGACGGTGAACCTTTGAATTCCACACAGCATCCCATCTCCCAGATGGATGACCGCATCCGTGACGAAATGGCGGATAAAATCATTGAAACGGCAGAGCATCTTGCAACCACCGAGGGTGCCAACACGCTGACCGTACGAAAAATTTTACAGACGCTCAATATTACGAACCGCGTCTTTTACAACCGCTTCCATAACATCGAGGAAGTATTGGAGATCATCTACCGCAACATGATCGTCAAGATCAGAGAAAGCATCACACCGGGGCAGATCGACTCTGCCGCCGACTTCTTTGAGCACGTCATCGAGGTCGTCACCCGCTCTCTGATCATGTCCTACGAAAACAAAATGGCATTCAATCAGTATATTTTTGAAAACGACTCGCACTCCCAGAGCAATTACGTCTGGTGGCATACCGAGATCAAAAAACTGATTGATTACGCAAAAGAGAAAAAGTATATCAAGGACATTGATTCCGACGCGATGAGCTATGCCATCTGGTGCTTCTGCCGCGGCTACAACGCAGACGCCGTCGGACGAAATCTCCCCATGGACGTGGCAGTGCAGAATTTCCGATACAGCTTCGGCGTCCTGCTCGACGGCATGCGTGCCTGACACCCGTCACCAATCAAACAATCACCCCAAACAGAGGAAAGGTAATCATAGATTATGAAAAAACATCAGCTTCACGAAAAAAGAGAATTCACCTCGGTTCGTCAGCTCGTCGAATGGGCAGCCGAGTTTTACGGAGAACGCGCACTCTTTTCCTATCGCGCCAACGCACACGACAAGGAGCCTGTCAGCGTCTCCTTCATTCAGACCAGAGACGACGTCAGAGCACTGGCATGCAAGCTGTCTGCCATGGGCTGTGCAGGCAAGCACTGTGTCGTGATCGGTAAACTGACCTACGACTGGGCATTGCTGTACTACGCGCTCCTTTCCATCGGCGCTGTTCTCGTTCCGCTGGATCCCGAATGGGCAGCCCCCGACCTTGCCGATACCGCGTCGAAAGCGGAAGCAGAATATCTCTTTATCGAAGAAAGCATCGCAGAAAAAGCACCTGCGATCTCCTATGCCTGCAATCTGGTCTGCGATCCCGTCGTTTTTGCAGCAAAAGCACCCGAAGCCGGTCTGAAGCCGCTGCTGGATGAAGGCACGGAACTGTTTGCACAGAACCCCGATGCATATTTTGAAGCAGAGATCGATCCGCTTGCCATGAGTCTGC
>JAZQWK010000442.1:0-1493 GCA_045632325.1 Eubacteriales bacterium | reverse complement strand
CGCCAAAGGTACGGAAATGGACAAGATCAGCGGTCTGAATTCCGGTGCCGACGACTATCTCGTTAAGCCGTTCGGCGTCATGGAGATGGTCGCCCGCATCAAAGCGGTTCTGCGCCGCACCGCGAAGGCGTCACCGTCTGCCGACGATACGGTCGGCGGGATTACGCTCAAGGAAAACGAGCATATGGTGTACGCGGATGGAGAAAAGGTGGAGCTGACGCATAAGGAATTTGAGATCCTGCGTCTGTTCGTCAAGAATCCCGGTATGGTGTTTTCCAGAGACAAGATCATGAGCAAGATCTGGGGAACGGATCACATTGGAGAAACGCGGACGGTAGATATGCACATCAAAACGCTTCGTCAAAAGCTCGGTGCGTCGGGCGGGCAGATCAAGACCGTCATCGGCGTCGGCTACAGATTGGAGAATCACGCATGACGAAAAAGATCTTCCAGTCCATTTTTACGGTTGCGCTGGTGGTTCTTTTGTCCTGCATCGGCATCGCGACAAGCTTTTTATACGATTATTTCAACGATTCGCAGATCAGACAGCTGAAAGCGGAGCTGTCTCTCGTTGCGGAATCGGTAAACCTGGTCGGTATCGACTATTTTGAGCATTTCGAGGCCGGTGTGTTCCGCTTCACCGTCGTTGACGCAGACGGAACGGTGCTTTACGATACCCACGCCGATGCATCTGAAATGGAAAACCATGCGGACCGAGAGGAGATTGCCGCAGCGTTCCATAAGGGAAGCGGAAGCGGTGCGCGCGATTCGTATACGCTGACGGAAAAGACGTTTTACGATGCGGTTCTGCTGGAAAACGGTGACGTTTTGCGTATTTCCGTCAGCCAGCTGACCGTCGGTGCATTGATCATCGGCATGCTGCCCGCGATCAGCGCGATCATTTTGATTGCGGCTTTGGTTGCTTTTCTTCTCGCACTTGCGATGTCGAAAAAGATCACGGAGCCCCTGATGCGTCTGGATCTGGAGCATCCGGCGGAGAACGACACGTACGAGGAGCTGGCGCCCATTCTTGCAAAGCTCCAAAAACAGCACAAGCAGATCCGAGCGCAAATGGACACGCTGCGCCGCAGATCCGACGAGTTTGAGCAGATCGTATCCTCCATGGACGAAGGTCTGGTGCTGCTCGATGAGCACGGCATGGTGCTGAGCATGAACGCTGCGGCAAAAAGAATCTTTTCCGTCAGTAAGGATATCCGCGGCAGTGATTTTCTGCTCGTTGACCGAACGGAAAAAATGAGTCGTGCGGTCTGGGATGCGTTGAACGGAAAGCACGGTTCCTATACCGAGCAGAGAAACGGCGGAGAATACCGTTTCACCGTCAACGCCATTGCGTCCGACGGCAAAACGCTCGGTGCACTCATCCTCGTGTTTGACGTATCGGACCGCGCCTTTGCAGAGCGCAACCGCCGTGAATTTACCGCAAACGTGACGCACGAGCTGAAAACGCCGCTTCAATCGATTATCGGCAGTGC
>JAZQWK010000441.1:0-4300 GCA_045632325.1 Eubacteriales bacterium | reverse complement strand
GAGGACCTCGGTGCCGGTATCCTTGATGGAGAGGATCGTCTCAAACATCAGACGTTCGCCTTCCTGGATATACTGTCCGAGGGAGTGCAGGTCGGTCGTGAAGACGACGGAAGCGGGGAACAGACCCTTGTTGTCCTTGCCTTCGGATTCGCCGAACAGCTGCTTCCACCATTCGTTCATCATCGTCATGCAGGGCTCGTAGTCAACGAGGATCTCGGTCTTCTTGCCCTTGTTGTGAAGGATATTTCTGTATGCGGCGTACTTGTAGCAGTCGTTGGTCGCAAGATCACAGCCGGCATATGCTTCACGAGCGTCAGCGGCACCCTGCATCATACCGTCGATGTCGATACCGGCAACGGCGATGGGAAGCAGACCGACAGCGGTCAGAACAGAGTAGCGTCCGCCGCAATCATCCGGAACGACGAAGGTTTCACAACCCATTTCGTCAGCAAATGCCTTCAGCGTACCCTTTGCACGGTCGGTGGTGATGAAGACGCGATCCTTGATGCAATCGGGACCGTACTTCTTGATGAGCATATCGCGGAAGATACGGAAAGCGATTGCGGGTTCGGTGGTCGTACCGGACTTGGAGATGACGTTGAGGCAGACGTCCTTGCCTTCACAGATGGACAGCAGTTCAGCCGTTGCCTGTGCGGAGATATTGCAGCCCGCAAAGTAGATGTCGGGCGTGTCCTTCTTGAGATTGTTGTAGTAGGGGCTCTTGCAGAACTCGATTGCAGCGCGTGCGCCGAGGTAAGAGCCGCCGATACCGATGACGATCAAAATATCACAGGAGGACTTGATCTTTTCAGCAGCAGCCTTGATGCGGGTGAATTCTTCCTTGTCGTAATCGACGGGGAGATCGACCCAGCCGAGGAAGTCGTTGCCAAGACCCGTCTTGTTGTGGAGCTTGTCGTGCGCGGACTTGACGGCGTCTTCGATTGCGCCGAGCTCGTGATTGCCGACAAAGCCGTTCAGAAATTTGTCGTTTAACTTGATTGCCATATTTTTTACCGTTCCTTTCGGGTGAAATCTGCCGTCGGACGATGCTGACAGCAGATCATTCTTTTCGAGAATAATCATATAAATGATACAGGAAACCGTATCAAATTGCAACAGGATATTATAACGAAAATGTGAACAAATTGTAAATCAATTTGCGTGTTCCGTTACTGCAGTACGGTCGTTTGCAGATCGAAAGGAAAACGCAGAAAGCATCCTGCGGAATAATTCCGAAAATCCGATACGGGGAATTGCCTCGGTCGCAGTGACGTCTGCTTTGGCGACGATCTCCCCGTCGACGCTGTAGGTCACTTCACCGACAACGTCACCGACTGCAATCGGTGCGGTCAGTGATTCTTTGTATACGGTTTCCGTCTGCAGCTTGGCGGCATCCTTTTTTGACAGCAGTACCGTCATTTCACTGCAGGATGACGCGCAGCTGTCCTTTGTTCCGCCGCGCACGGGAATCGCGGGTCCGTCGGCTGCAGGGCAGGTGACGACGCTCCATGCGGAAAATCCCCAATCGAGCATGGATGCGGCAAGGGAATTGCGCGCGTCCTTGGTGGAGGAGCCCATAACGACGCAGATCAGATGCATCCCGTCTCGCATTGCCGTTGCGGAAATACAGAAGCCAGCCTTGGAGGTAGAGCCCGTTTTCAAGCCCGTACAGCCGCGGTAGAAGCGGACGAGACGGTTGGTATTGGTCAGACCGAACGCACCGTCGCGGATCGAATCCATCCAGATCATGGTATAATCAAAGATCTTCGGATGTCGCAAAACCTCGCGCGACATAATCGCAATATCGCGGGCAGAGGTCAGATGCCCGACGTCCTCGTCGTCAAGTCCGTTGGTGTTTTTGAACGTGGTATTGTTCATGCCAAGCTCTGCGGCGCGTTCGTTCATGCGTGCGACGAATGCCTGCTCCGAGCCGCAGACGTGCTCGGCAAGTGCAACGGCGGCATCGTTTGCCGATGCGACGACGACGCTTTTCAAAAGATCGTCAACGCTCATTTCCTCACCTGCCTTCAGATAGACCTGCGAGCCGCCCATCGTGGACGCATAATCGGAAATGCGTACGGAGTCGGTCAGTGCAATTGTCCCTGCATCAAGGGCTTCCAGCACCAAAAGGATCGTCATGACCTTTGTCACTGACGCAGGAGGCAGCGCGGCATCGGCGTGTTTTTCAAAGAGCACCTTTCCCGTGGATGCTTCCATCAGAACCACGGATTTTGCGTCCATTTCGGAAAAAACAGAAGTCGCGTCGGGCGTCTCCACGGCAAACAAGTGGATGGAAAGGGAAGAAACAATGGTTAAAAGGGATAAAAAAATACAGCAGAACCGTTTTTGCATAAGGGCTTCTCCTTCGCTTTGGGTTTTGCTGTATTCTATGCGGTTTTCAGGCAACAAATACCTTGAGTGCTTCGGCAAGTGCTTCGGCGTCGGCTTTTCTTGCATCGGAATGGATCTGGACGTTGACGGGCTTGGACAGGTCGAGCGAGAAGATCCCCATAATCGATTTTGCATCGACGAGGTAACGTCCTGCCGCGAGGTCGACATCTACGGGCGATGCAGACGTGATAGCGACGAAGCGGCGGACGTCGTCCATCTTGGAAAGACGGATATCAAACGTAATCATGGTCATCCTCCTATATTCTGAAACAGAAAAAGAGCACAAAACGAGTGCTCTTTTTCTAAAAGCTGATTATTCAGCTGCTTCGAGATTCAAAGCGGTATAAGTGTAGGTGATAACGTCGCCGTCCTTGATGGTAGCTTCGTTCGCCTTTGCGGTAGCTTCTTCACCGTTGACAGTGAATGCCCAGTACATGAACGTACCGTCTTCCAGCTGGGTGTCAGGATAGCCTGCGATGCTCAGCTCATAGCGATCGGACCAGGTGCAGCCGAGATCCGGATAGGTTGCGTTTGCTTCGTTGACAGCGAGTTCAACGGTCGGGACTTCTGCGTTGATCTTGATTTCCTGAGACCAATAGGTGCTGCCGTCATCAAGTACATACGTCAGCGTAACGGTGATGTCATTAGCGGAAGAACATCCGACACACATACCGATCATCATGACGCAGGCAAGAGCAAGCGCGAGAATTCTGAACTTTTTCATTTGAGATTTCCTCCATAATAATTTTTGATTTCGGTATTTCTTACCGTTTTTTGATAAGACAATACCGTATCTCGTAGGGAGATTATACTATGAAATTCCGTTTTTGTCAATAGGTATTTTATGAAAAATAATATACTTTGTAAAAAGTCGCTAAAAATCTGCGCGGCAGGTTTCTGTAAACCTCTTTTAATTGTTCAAGTTGTATAATTTTGTTCAAGAAACAAAGCGATTGAATACGACATCCAATCAGAAGTCTGCGCACAAAAATACCAAAAGTGCGTTCCAGATACCGCCGATGAGCAGCAAAACGCCGAGCAGAGGATACCATCTGAAGGCGCTGCCAACGGAAAGAAGTACCGTCACGGCACAAACGGCAGCCGTCAGCATACACAAGAGCGGCGGCGTATGATAGAGCAGAAGCAGAGCCCAAAGAAAGGCAAGCAGAAGCTGCATTGTACATGACGGAACGAGCGTGATAAGTCCCCGTAATCCGCCGCCGCACCGAACCGAAAGTACGGAAGACGCACAGAACGACGGAACAGCGCAGGAAAAGAGGATCCACAGCGGCAGAAAAAGTCCCCACCACAGCTGGGGCATGGCGGCAGGAAAAAACAGCGCTTTCCATCCGAGCAGGGATGCGAGCAGTATCCCGGGCAGGATTGCCGTCAGAAAACACAGAAAAAACAACGGCTTTGACAGAACGGCGTATAGCTGCGAGACGGATATGACAAATGAACGGCCGATACGGCGGCTGAATTTCAAGACAGAACCTTCCTTTCGTTACGAGTGTTGGCTGAATCACAGAAAATTATTCCCAAGGTATGGATTTTCCGATGAATTTATGATATAATGGAAAAAACAACGTATGGAAAGAAAGCAGGGATTTGGGATATGATCCTGATTATCGCGGAAAAGCCGAGCCTGGGGCGCAACATTGCCGCAGCGCTCGGAGCTGCAAAGAAAGAGGATGGCTGCCTTGTCGGCGGCGATTACATCGTCACGTGGGCATTCGGGCATCTGTTTTCACTTTGTGATATCGAAGACTACGAGGAAACACCGCCCGAAAAGCCGCGCTGGACGCTGGACAATCTGCCGTGTATTCCCGCACAGTTCAAGTTTCATCTGCGCGGTACGGACAAAAAGAAGGGGAAGAAGAAGTCCTCAAAAACAAGCGGCAAAAGCGCG
>JAZQWK010000440.1:0-10669 GCA_045632325.1 Eubacteriales bacterium | reverse complement strand
TACGTACCGCGCGGAATTCGCATGGCAACGGCGATGACGGATTTTGCATTCGGGAAATAAGTCAGCGGGGACAGAAGGGTCGGCGCGTCTTTGAACCGCTCAATATTGCCGATGGCGATACAGTCAAGACCGATCTCGCGCGCATGGTCCTTGATCATTTGGCTGATGAGTTTCATATCGGTCACCTCCGATCAGCGTCCGGAACGATCGCCATCTTTGCTGTAGGAGCCTCCGAGAACGTTTGCCGCCTCGTGATTGACCTCTGCGTACTTTCCCTGTTCGTTGAGTGCCCATGCATCGCGCTGACGGAACGCATTTTCAAAGTTGTTGGAGACACGGCGGAGCGCTTCGAGACCGTTCATACAGGTACGGTTGCACAGCGCGGCAATACGGTCGGGCTTTGCCTTCTGCGCGGAGAAGCGATTCGGCGATGCGCCGTTCTTGCAGACACGGCAGAGATCATAGTTGATCTTCGCGACGGTCATTTTCTTGCCGCAGATGTCCACTTCTTCCGTTTCCGTTTTGCTGATCGCACCGAGCGGACAGACATCGGCACATTTCTTGCATCCGACGCAGACTGCCGTTTCAAGAAGCGGTGTTCCCTCGATCTCCGCATCGGTGATAATCATATGGAAGCGCTGACGGGAGCCGAACTTTTCGGAGAACGGAATGCCGTTATAGGAGATCTCACACAGACCTGCTGCAACAGCGGCGTAATCAAAATCGGGATAGACGTTCGGCGCGGGACGGTCGGGCGAAACGGCAACACCGCTCGGCGGAAGCTCTGCGGGATTCGGGAAGATCGGAACGGCTTCCCATCCCTCGTCTTCAATGGCATTGACGAGTCCGTAGCAGGCGATCGAGAGGAATTCATCCTCGAGCCAGTTTTTGCCAAACAATGCATAGTCCCCGAAGTTTGTGCCTTCCTCGACACCGCGCAGAGAACCGCGGCAGATGCGGCGACCGACCATGATGACGGTTTTACCCTCGGGGAAAATCGAAAACGGATTATGTGCAGCATCCACACCGTCAAAGCGTTCTCTCGGTGCAAAGCCGATTAAGTCGATCCCCTCTCGTTTTGCGGCATCTCTGATTTTTTGTTCCAGTACAGTCATGATGGTTGTTCCTTTCAGAAATAGGTTCGTTAAATATGGAATGTCTTCTTCAACAATTCAAACATCACACGGTACCCTTCATCGTTGGGATGAAGACCGTCTGCAAGCATTGTATCAAGTACAACGCTGTTTCCCGACAGTATTCCGTAAACAGATCATACAGACTGATAAACGGGAAATGATATTCTTCAGACGCGCGTTTGTAACGCTATTGTTCGAATCATCCATTCCGGATCGCGTTGTTGTCACCGCAAATCCTTGCCGCCACACATAACGGCATTGGAATATCCCGGATATCCGCACGCAGCTGCACAGAACAGCTCTCTGCTCCGACAGTCACCTTCCACACCGTTACATTGTTTGACTTCTCATTCGTACAGACCAGCAAATCACCGAACAGATCAAAGTCGCGCGGTGATTCCCCACCTGCGTCAACTGCACCAAGCATCAGCAGATGTCCACCATTCATACGACGGAATACTGCTATCGAATTGTGTCCGCGGTTGGACACAGCGACAATATCACCGTAACAACGGATCGCGGATGCCGTATTGGCACAATCCTCTGCTCGAATCCCTGACGGCAGCGTTGAATACCGTTCATAACAGACAAATGTCCCGTTTTCATAGGTCAGCACCGCAATCTCCGAGGAAAGCTCACATGCACAGTATGCATACCGACCGTCCTCTGACCATGCAAGATGACGGGGACCGCATCCTGATGGCATTGAAACATAGGATATCAAATGCAGCTGACGGTCGTAAACATAAATCCGATCTTCACCAAGGTCAACCGCAGCAAGATATTCCGTGTTCGGAATCGGTGCGATATAATGGGTATGTGCCTCAGTCTGCCGTGTCGGATGGACACTGTGCCCGGTATGCGTGACCGTTTGAATGTCCGATGAGGTCAGAGAAAGCCGTGTCAGACTGCCGGAAAGATAATTTGCGGTATAGACCATATCATCGACAGCAGATAAGTGGCAGGCTACAATTCCCTCCGTACTGCGATAGTCAGAGGAACCTTGCAGACTTCCGTCTGGTATGATGTCCAGTGTACAAAGTGCGCTGTTCTGATTCCCATTCCACGGTGCCCTTAGAAGGACATGCATCTGCGAACCGTTCAGACAGAGATACATCGGGCGCGGAAGCGGGATGCTGTCACAAAAAACGGGAATCCCGTTTTCACCGAGACGATAGTGCAGGATACCGCCATGCTCGTCACAGGCGGCGATATAGAGATGATAATTCATAACCATGGCTCCAATTATCAGATTTTCGTGATCATTTATCCGTCAACAGTTTTCTGCTTGGTCAGAAGCCAGGCAAACACATCCGGATTTTGATAGGTATCCGTCCATGCATCATGTCCGTTTTCAGGATAAACCGTCAGTTGGGCATCTCCGCCCGCGCGCCTGACGGCTTCCACCATTTTTTCAGATTCCTCAATACATACCGTGGAATCGCGTTTTCCGTGGAATGCGCGGACGGGTACATTTTTCAGCCGTGCCGCATTCCAGTACATACCGCCGCCGCAGATCGAAATAATGGCAGCAAACAGATCGGGACGGCTCATGGCAAGCTGCCATGTTCCGTATCCGCCCATACTTGCACCGATCAGATAAACCCGATGGGGATCAACATCCGGCCGTATTGCCATCTGTTCGGCAAATGCGATCAAGGTTTCAAAACGGTCAAACCAAGTTTCATTCGCCCGACATTGCGGAGCTGCTGTCAGAAACGGGAAATTTTCATAGGCATTTGTGATCCTGAAAAAAGGATTTTCTTGCAGCATTTGAAGATTTTCTCCGCGCGTTCCCGCACCGTGCAAAAACAAAAGCAGCGGATATCGACCGATCTCGCGGTAACCGTCCGGCAGCCGCAGAAGATACGGCATGGATTCAAATTGTTCCGTTTTGTATTGCATCTGTTTGATCTCCTATCGCATCATGAGAGTTCCTGTCACGGATCCAGCGATAAATACTGTTCATACACCTTTTCAAGTGCGTTATTGGCTTTCTTTTCCATCTTCTCCCACTGTGAAACGAAATTTTCTTTTTTGCCCATCGTGATATCTCGCAGGAGAATAAACGAACCGCCAAAGTCATAGCTGCAGTTCAGATCCAGATAGATATCACTATAGATCAGATCGAGCATTTTATGAGACGCTTCGTCACGCGCGGCTTTCCCTTTGAGCATGACATCGCTGATGAGCGGCTGAACATCACGGCGGGAAATATAACCCATCGTGTTCAGAATGACGCCGTTCATCTCCCCGCGCTCGTTATTCATCGGAATACCGATATAAGCAGGAACATACGGATTGCCGACGGTGATATATTCCGTCTGCGCTTCATCATACTTCGGTATGGGAATGATGCCATAGTCATCCTTCATATCGCGCAGATAGAACGCAATCGCCTGCGCACCGTAACCGAGAAACAGCGCATTACCGTTTTTGAAGGTGTAGACCTTATCGCGGATATCATATGTACCACTGCGGTTTGCCAGTTCTTCCGCTTTCTGTGTCAGATCGGCATTGCCGATCATCGATGCTACCTTCTCGATGATCTGCACATTATCGCTGTCCTGCATGACAAAATACGGTTTTCCGTCCGCATCTACGCGCATCTGTTCACCGCCTGCACTGAGGAAGAAGCCTGCGGCAGAGTATTCGTCAACGGAAGCACCCCAAAGATCGTCTTCCGTCATCTTGCCGTCACCGTTCAGATCGGCGGAGAAATCCTTGATCAGATCGTGCATATAGTCAAGCGTCCATTTTCCTTCTTCAACGACCGTATACAGATTGGGAATGTTGTAATTATCCGCAAGCTGCAGATTGTATGCGATGATGCGCGGCGAGTAGAAATAGGAGAACGAAATGGGACCTGTTGACATATACAGCTTGTTGTTGACGGTGAAGGTTCGGTTAAAGCTCTGACTCCACCATTCCGCGGTCAGATCAAGTCCTTCTACCTGATGCAGATCCGATAGCACCCCTGCAGATGACATCGGACAGAGATCCCAGTTAAGCCCCGCCTGCAGGCAGTCGTAGGAGGTATCTCCTGCCTGTACCTGCTTTTGGACATCGCCGACCATTTTTCCGTCCTGACTGTAAACAACATATTGCAGATTGACATTATAATGCTCCTCGATCCAGCTGTCGCGTGCATACTGTGCATCATTGATCGGTTCACCGTTATTCGATTCTCCGGTATAATTGGGATAGGATTCCGTTGCCAGCACCGCCAGCGTGTAGTCCTCGCCGCCGAAATCCACACCGTCATACTGTTCCAGATACGACGGCTCTGTCACTGCCTCCGTGGTTTGGGGTGCGTCGGTCACAGCATCGGTCGCCGAAGTACCGCCGTTATCACCGCAGGCATTCATCATGGAAAGGGACATGAGCAAAAGCAGAATGCGTGCGGTATGGGAGAATCTGTTTTTTGGAATCTGTTTCATCATGGTTCTGTTCCTTTCTGTAGTTAGAATTATGATATTTTTATAAGTGCATTCCTCCGTCCACGTACAGAGCGCTTCCTGTGATATACCGTCCTTCCTCGGAGCACAGCAGAAGTGCCGCAGCAGAGCAATCCTGTGCCTCACCGGCATATCCTGCGGGAATCTTTGCAAGCACCTGTTCTCTGTAGGCAGGATCGGATAGTGCCGCATCGTTACGCGGCGTCGCAATCACACCCGGCAGGAGCATATTGACGGTTACACCATCGGCGGCTGTCTGCTTTGCGATGTTTTCGGAAAGCGATGCCAGCGCACATTTCGATGCCGCGTAAACCGCCATATGCGTATGCGGACGCGCCTGCTGGACACTGCCGATGTTCAGTATGCGTCCCCAGCCGTTTTTCTGCATCGAGGGAATGTAGGTCTGCATCAGACACAGCGACGAGCGCAGATTGATATTCATCTGCGTTTCGTATTCATCAAGTGTGATTTCCTCCCACGCGCGGCGAATCTGCACACTGGCATTGCAGACCAGAATATCTACCGCCCCGGTCATGGCAAACATGCGCTGTGCCGCATCCGCATCACCGAGATCACAGGCGATACCGTGTGTGGCAGCACTCGTATTCTCCGCAATTTCGACGGCAATCCGTTCCGCCTTTTCCGTATCGCGGGAGCAATGCACCCAAACCTCGGCTCCGTGTTCTGCAAAGCATTTTGCGACAGCATATCCAATGCCTTGCGTGGAACCTGTAATCAGTGCACGTTTTCCGGTCAAATCAAACATAGCTTCTGTCTCCTCAAATCGTCAGCGTAACCTGCTTTTTGCCTTCCTTGGAAAGCGTCCACTTTGCAGGATATTCTCTGCCGTCGGCAATCACGGTAATATCGTAATCCCCGTAGAATCCGCGGAAGCACGCCTTTCCGTCCTTCACGGGAACCGTCACATCGGTATGCCATTCCTCGCGGATCAGATGGCGCAGTCGCTTATAGGCAGGCTTTTCGCTCATATCAAAACGCAGAAGTGCTCCGTAGAAGACGTTTTCGCCCTGCGTCATATCGCCCTGTGGCGCACGGAATGCATAGCCATCGACATAATTCCAGTAAATGATCGCTTCCATTGCAGGATGCGAGAAGAACGTGCGGTAAACACCCTCGATCAGATCCGCCTGAATTTCTTCGTCTTCTGCTTCGCCGGAATACGCGGAGATCGTCATTTCCGTGATCTGCTCAGGCAGTCCGAGCTTGGCGTAATTGTCCATCAGACGGTACAGGCGGTCGGGATTGTAGCGCTGTTTCGCCATGCCCGCTTCTGCTTCCTTTGAGAAAAAGCTATGGAACTGCATACCGATGGAGTCAAGATGCGTAATGCCGTTTCGCAGAAGACGCTCAATCTGCATATAATAAAGGCATCTGTCGTTGTAGCTGCCGGGTGTCCAGATATCGTAATCGTTGATGATCAGACGGTTGTTCGGGAAATAGCGGTCTGCCATGCGGTAGCTCCATTCCAGGAAATCGTCCTCATAGTAGAACTTCGACAGGTTGGAATC
Source organism: Eubacteriales bacterium (assembly GCA_045632325.1). Classification (GTDB taxonomy): domain Bacteria; phylum Bacillota; class Clostridia; order Oscillospirales; family CAG-272; genus RGIG3925. The sequence continues at coordinate 4,546 of JAZQWK010000440.1, read as the reverse complement.
CACCGATTGCAACGTTTCATTTGTGACCTCAAAGGACGGAATCTTGTCAGCATATCGCTCTGCTATTTCGCGCATCCGCTTCTCGAGCTTGCGCTTGTGCTCGGTCACAGTTTTGTTCTTGACCCAATCGGGTGCAAAATTGTCGTAGTTTAAGCAATGGCACTTCGGTTCAATGCCGTTTTCCAGACAGTAATCGACGCAGAGATCGGTTGCGGGACGGCGATATACCTTCGGCGAATCAGCGGCAAATCGCGGCTTGCCCTCCTCCGGCTCCAGATCGCTCCAATAGAACGGAACGGTCGCCAGGTTGAACAGCTCCGGGAACTTTTCACGGTAGATGCGGTTCTTTTCCTCCGTTTCAAATTCATCGAGCATAAAAATATTGCAGCCGAAGCGAAATTCGTGGTTTTTCAGCACGGCATGAACGGTAACATCGCCTTCAATCGGCTTGCCGTCTGCACCGACGACGGTGATCACGGCATCTCCCTTGCGGTACTGTTCAATGCCTGTTTTCATGCGCAGGCGGCTTTCTTCACTCATTTCGTTAAAATAACGCAGTGCGGTTTCTCTTCTTGACATGATTGTATTCCTTTCTGAAAGTATGATAGATTATCGGTTCTCCCATCGCACGGAAAAACCGAACGGTTCCAGGGTCAGTGTGTTTTCTGCGGTCTCGGTTACACCTTCCGAGAGAATTTCATCGGCAAAACCGACATCCCCAAGCGTCACCGCGCATTCTTCGCGGCTCAGATTGCCAACGAACAGAATGCTTCTGCCATCAAGCACGCGGCGGAAGGCTATGACCTTTTCAAGACAGTCGTGATCCACCCATTGTGTCTCTCCCACACGTAGCAATGCATCGTCTCGTCGGAGTGCGTTCAGGGTGCGGATGATGTTCTGGCGTCGCTGTGCCTGCGGGGTGTTTTTCATTTCCTCACTGCGTGGTGTTGCGGAATAGTTACCGGGATAAAAGCGGTTTGCAAACATATTGACGGTTGTTGTGTCGCACAGCTCATTGCCGCAGTACAGCATCGGTGCACCGTCGATAACAAGATTCATTGCGGTGATCAGATCCATGCAGGCGTGACCTGCCGTAACCTCAAGACGACCGGGCCAGTCAGTGACCGTATCGTGGTTTTCCAGATCACGCAGAATGATACTGCCATGCGGAAAGACTTGATTGGTCTGTGACCAGCAGGCCTTGGCTTCTTCTGCGGATTTTCCGTCAGATACGATATGATAGATGCATTCGTGCCATGCAAAGCCGTAGATCGCATGGAATCCCGCAAGCAGGGATGCGCCGTTTCCGCCTTCGTTGATGAGAATGGCATCGGGCTTGACTGCGCAGATACGCTGTCTTCCTTCGACCCAGAAGTCAAGCGGAACACCGTCACCGACATCACAGCGGAAACCGTCGACATCCAGTTCGGCAATGTAATATACCATGTTGCTGTACAGATATTCGCGCAGTCCGCGGCAGTTGAAATCCAGAATCGGGAAATTCCATTGACCGTTGATAAAGGAACCGTCTGCGTTCTGTTTTGCAAATTCCGGATGGGTTTTGAGAATCGGCGCATTCGGTCCGATGTGGAAATAGACGAGATCGAGAATCAGCCGCATGCCGCAGCGGTGTGCCTCACGGATGCATTCCGCAAGGTCGTCCATCGTGCCGTATTCCTCGTCAATGCGGAAATAGTCGTTCATGCGGTAGGGATTCTTGGGGTTTTCCGTGCCGTATTTTTTCTGTCGGATACTCCAGTTTTCGCGGTTTTCGGAAACATCCGCTTCAAAAATCGGACAAAGATAGACCGTCGCAATGCCGAGTGATGCCAGAAACGGAAGCTCCTTTGTGATCGCCGCGATCGTTCCCTCGGGGGAAAAGGTTCGCGGATTGATCTGATAGACGGAACCAGAAGTCAGCCATACGGGGGCTGTCAATGCTTTCTGAATCATAATGAAATCCTCCTATCATAGTTTTGGGTTTATATAATCATCAGTTTCTGTTCCATCGGTCCGGCTGTCACGTGGTAGTAACCGGTGTTTTCTTTGTAAAAACGGCATTCCTTCTGCTGTGCTGCGGCAGAAACATCGTAATCGCCGTAAAAGCCGCGGAAATACGCACGTCCCGTTTCATCGGTGGTAATCGTTTCTTCGGTATGCCAGTCGTGATGAATCAGGCGGTCAAGGACATCGAACGCCTTTTTGTGCGAAAGATCATTGCGTAAAAGTCCTGCATGGAAGACATTTTCACCGCCGAATGCCATACCGTCCGCCAGATTCCACCAGACGATCGATTCAACATATTCGCGGCTGAACCAAAGTCGGTACATCCGCTCAACGAGTGCCGCCTGAACATCTTCGTCTTCTGCTTCATTGGAATAGGACGGAATCGACACCTCCGACAAATGGATCGGCAGACGGAACTCCGAGTACAGACGGAATACATCCATCGCGCGATACGGATTGTAGATCGCACGCTCCTGTGCTTCACTTCCGTCAAAGGCATGGAACTGCATGCCGATCCCCTCAATGGGTGCGCCCTCCGAAAGCCAACGTTTCAGAAACAGATAGTATCTGCTCTTGTCGCCGGTGTACTGCGAAAGACCGAACGTCTCATAACAGCCTTCGTTCCAGAACAGGCGGCTGTAAGGGAAATAGCGCTTCGCAAGATCAAAGCACCACTTCTCATGTCCCGGTTCGTCACAGATCGGCAGATCACGGCATCCGAACTCACCGTGCGCATTGCGGTAGACGGTATACATTTCATTGATGACATCAAGGTCTTCGATGTCATCCCCATACCGTTCGGCAATCTCCCGCGTACGCTTTTCGATCGCCATTTTCAGCGAACGAAAATCACGCGGCATCCATTTCGGGTTGAAGGAATTGTATACAAGACAGTGACCTTTCATACGGATGCGGTTTTCGTGACAGTAATCGCGGATGAGGTCAAGTGCCGGTCTGCGGTAGATGTTTTCCGATGTGCTGGCAAAGCGCGGACTGCCTTGCTCCGGCTCCAATGTATCCCAATACAGCGGCAAAACGCCGTAATTGAAGATCTGTGCAAACTTTTCGCGGTACAGGCTGTTTCTGCGCTCATCCCCGAACTGATCGAGCAGAAACAGCGCACAGCCAAACTTGAATTCGTGGCACTTCAGACGGACATGAACGGGAATTCCCGCCAACGGCTTTCCCTCTCCATCGAGTACACGGACGGCAAACAGTCCTTTACGATGGGTTTCAATATCACGCTCAATCATCGGATCGGTAAAAGCAGACAGGCGGTCAAAATTGGAAATCAGTTCTCTTCTGTCCATAATAGCACCTCGTGATTACAGCATCGTCTGCGTATCATTCGGATCACCGTTTCTCGCAAGGTCATATTCGTGTGACCAGTCAAGATGGCGGTACTCTTCACCGCGCGGATCGGTCTGAATCCACTGCATCAGCATATCGAGCATTTCCTCGGTCCATGTTGCGCGGTCGATCTGCGCGGTTGTGAATTTGCCCGCACCGATCATTTCAAAGCCGAAATCATCCTTGACGTGTGTTTTTGCCGCGCCATCCACAACTTCAGGGACGAGATGCGCGGGAATGAACAGCACACCGCCGCCCGCTCCATAGACGATGTCACCGGGCAGTACCGTCGCTTTGCCGATGCGCGTGATCGAATTGAAGTCTTTCATGACAAATTCGCGGATGGGTGTCGGATCGATGCCGCGGTAATAGACTTGTACATCGGGAACCGCTTTCATCTGCTCCGTATCACGGATACCGCCCCAGACAACAGCACCGCCGGTCTTCGTTCTGGTCCTGATTGCAGTTGTCAGATTGCCGCCGAGGAACGTACCTTTATAGATTTTATCGTACATATCCGCGACAACGACGTCACCCTCAACCAGACTATCGATGACCCATTGATTGTAGTTGCCTTTTCTGCCGTCTTCAGCACCGACGGAGAACATCACATCATGCAGATCGGGACGGGTCGGCACAAAGGTCGCTGTGACCGCACGGCCGATCAGCTTGCGTCCGTCATCGTGCAGGGTACGCAGATCGCCCTCAAACTGGCTTTCGTAGCCTTTGACAAAGATCGGCTTCCATAGTTCTTCGAGTGTCATGCCGCGCATCGCTTCGAGATAACGATCCGGAACACGCGGTCTGCCGTCGGGAAATCGTTCTCCTTTCCAGAGCGGTGTCAGCGCAATGATATCTTCACGGCTGTTCAGTTTCAGCATATTCATTCTCCTCTCCTATGGATTATCAAGACCAGATGCGGTCATTTGCCCATTCACCGTCCCAATGAGAAGTATCACTCCACGGCGCGGGAGTATCTTTCTTATGGAATTTCTCGATCAGTTCTTCATTCAGCGATTCAATGCCCAGTCCCGGCGCATCGGGAACTGCGGCAAAGCCGTTTTCGATGCGGATATGCGGATTTACCAGTTCCAGCCATTCAGGATGATCAACAGAGTGGAATTCCATGCAGAGCACATTTTTCAGTGCCGCACCCGCATGCAGTGCTGCCATAAATCCGATCGGACTT
>JAZQWK010000439.1:0-15569 GCA_045632325.1 Eubacteriales bacterium | reverse complement strand
GCTCGGCGGCAAAGCCCTCGGCTACTATGGCTATCCGAACTTCAACGGTCCGCAGGAAGCAGGAGACGCTCTCGTCGATGCGGGATTTGACGTCGTCTGCATTGCCACCAATCATATGGCAGATATGCGCGATGCCGGTCTTGAAGGTACGATCAAATACTGGCGTTCCCAGCCCGTCACAACCGTCGGCGACCATTTGAACAAAGAAGACTACGAAACCGTCCGCATCCATGAAAAAGACGGCATCAAAATCGCATTTTTGGCATACACTTACGGTACCAACGGTATGTCCGTGTCCTCATCCTCGGGACTCGTGATCCCCTACCTCAACGAAACCGACATCCGCCGCCACGTTGCCGCCGCAAAGGAACAGGCGGACATCGTCATCGTCAATATGCACTGGGGCGACGACTCCTCGTTCACCGTCAACGCCGAGCAGAAAAAATACGCGCAGATCCTTGCCGATTGCGGTGTCGACGTCGTCATCGGCGAGCATCCGCACGTTCTTCAGCCCATGCAGTGGATGGACGGCAAAGACGGTCACAAAATGCTTTTAACCTATTCCATCGGCAACTTCTTGTCTACCATGTACAACGACTATTTCATGGTCGGCGGCATGCTGTCCTTTGACATCGTCAAGGACAAAAACGGCACGCGCATTGAAACGCCGATGCTGATTCCGACGGTTACCTATTACGACGTAAACCGCGCCAATCTGTCGATTTATTTCCTCGACGACTTTACGCCGGAGCTTGCATCCTCTCACGGAACGAATGCCCACGGTGCGACCTCGATTGAGAAAATGCGCGGATACGTGACCAAAGCCATTCCGAAAGAATTTTTACCCGCATCCTATCAAACGCCATAACATTTCCGACGGATCCCGTAAAAATACGGCGATCCGTTGTTTTTATGACATAATCATGAACAAAACACCAAAATGTTTACCTATCCTTCACAAAACGAAAACAGCGAATTTACGATTTGTTAAAAACTTTAAGATATAATAGTATCATCAGATTTTTATTCGGGAAAGGAAGGGATCGGACATGGCATACGACCGTGACAGAGAAAACAGCTACGGCGGGTTCCAGTATCGCTGGAATTACGACGAATACCAAAAATCCCTGCAGCGCAAACGCAAAAAATCCGCAGCGCGCGGTATGCGGGCGTTCTGTCTGACGACCGTCTTCGTCTTCCTGCTCTGCACGGCATCCCTGCTCGTCGTTCTTTCCGCATCGTTTTTGCGAGGAATGTTATATTCTCTCCCGACACACCCAAGTGACGGTACCGATATCACCCAGCCGATGAACGGCGATGCCGCAAGCGCAGCCTCCACGGTTCTCCCGCAAACACAAAACGCACTGACCGAACCGCAGCAAAACGAAACGATTCCGTCGCCTGAACGTGACGATTCCGTCACGCCGCCCGACGCGGTGAACAACGGTGATATTGCCGACGTCCCCGCAGTTCCCCCCGAGGAACCGACAGACGATCTTAAGCTGCAGGAGGTCGTTCGCGAGGAAACCTCTTCGTCGGATGACACCGACATCTTTGCTGAAATGACCGTCAGCGAAATCGCGGAAGCCTATTCTGCCTCCACCGTCACCATTCAATGCAAAAACACGGAATTCCGTTCCATCGGTTCCGGATTTTTCTTAAGCGACGACGGTTATATCGTCACCAATCACCACGTCATCGGACGGTACGACGCCTATCACGTGCTGCTCCATGACGGCACCACCTATGACGCGGAGCTGGTATTCTCCCGCCCCGAACAGGATATCGTTCTTTTAAAGATCGATGCACCAAAGCAGCCCGTCGTCTCCGTCGGCTCCTCCGCCGATGCCGTCATCGGAGATCAGGTCGTTGCCATCGGTACACCCGGTTCCGTCACCTTTGCGGGAACGGTCACCTACGGTTATATTTCGGGACTTGACCGCAACATTGAGATCACGGGTTCCGATGAATCCGTCATCGGCTATATGAACATGATCCAGATCACCGCCGTCATCAATCCCGGTAACTCCGGCGGTCCGCTGTTCAATCGCTTCGGCGAGGTCATTGCCATCAACACGATGAAAATGACGGGAGAAGGCTTTGAAGGCATGGGCTTCGCGATTCCGATCGACGACGTCTATCCGCTCCTGGTCGAGCAGATGGACGCGCACCGTGCGAAAAACGCACCCGTGACCGAGGATATGGGATCCGCTGACACCGAAAACAGCACCGTGTCTGACGAAACGCAAAACGATCCGCCCGAAACCGAAGAGCCGCCTGCGGATGAGCGTCCGTATGCAGAGCTTGGTATCCGCGGTGAAACGGTTACCGAAAAAGAATCGGTTCTTTATAAAATGCCGATCGGTGTGATTATCCGTCACGTGGAAGCGGGCTCGTACGCCGAGTCAAACGGTCTGCAGATCGGGGATATCATCCTCTCCGTAAACGGCAGCCCGATCACCGACGTAGCGTCGCTCCAAGCATGGACGCAGACGGTCCGTGTCGGCGATACCGCTGAGATCACCATCTTCCGTGCCGATACGGAAATGACAGTCACCGTCACGTTCGGCTCCGTTCCCCAAGAGCAAACGAACGAAGCGGAAGACGATACCGAAGAACTTCCGCTGCCAGATGCCGCTTAACCGAATACGTTTTTACGGACTGCATACCTTGCGATATGCAGTCCGTTTTTCGTCACACCTTGACAAGCGGCGTCAGCCGTGATATAATAGCGTTATCAAAAATACGAAAAGGAAGGTATTCCAACATGAGAATCGGTATTACGGAAGGCTCTTATAATCGTTATCCGAAGGAAAACCGTTATCAGATCATCAAAGCTGACGGCTACGATTGCGTCGATTTCGGTATGTCCAACACCGAGGTCGCACCGTACACGCTTGAAGGTGCGGAATTCGAAGCATTCTTCGCAAAGGAACGTGCAATGGCAGACGAGGCAGGCGTTACGATCTGGCAGGTTCACGGTCCTTGGAGATGGCCGCCGCAGGATACGACCGAGGAAGACCGTGCGGAGCGTATGGATAAGATGAAGACCTCCATCCGCGGCACTGCCCTGCTCGGCTGCAAAAACTGGATCATCCACCCAATCATGCCCTTCGGCATCAACGAACTCGGTACCGACGACGCACAGAAGACTTGGGATCTCAACGTCGCCTTTATGCGCAAGCTGCTTGCGTATGCAAAAGAATACGATATCATCATCTGCTTCGAAAACATGCCGATGCCGCAGTTCTCGCTCGGCTCGGTTGAAGCAATCATGCGCTTTGTCGGCGAAATGAACGACGATCACTTCCGCGTCTGTCTCGATACGGGACACGTCAATGTCTTCCCGGGAGAAACGCTCTACGACGCAGTGCATCTGATCGGCGATAAGCTGCAGACGCTCCACGTTCATGACAACAACGGAAAATCGGACGAGCACCGTATCCCGTGGTTCGGCGGTACCGCTGATTGGGACGGCTTTGGACGCGCCCTGCGCGAGATCGGCTTTGACGGCGTGTTCTCCTACGAAACGGGACCGTCCCGCACGCTGCCGCTTGATCTGTACGGAGATATGCTGCGGTTTATGGTCAAGAGCGTCGGTTATATCATGGCAGAATAAAACGTACGGCATCCTCTTTGCTCGGAGGATGCCGCTTCTTTATGCCGTTTTCGCGTCAATTGCCGCAAGAATTTCCCGCTCACTTTCAATATCCGATAGAAACGGATGCGTCTTAGCGCACTGCTCGAATCGTTTCATGACAGCCTGCGCTTCCGTTTCATCATGTTTGAGAAGACGAGCGACCGCATACTGACAGCGCAGAACGGTCGGATTGTTCCGCATGGCTTTCATAAAAGCCAGCTGCTGCTTGGTCAGACACTGCTCTGCCGCCGCCGTGTCACCGCGCAGAAGCAGACAGGTCAGCCTGTCACAAATGAGCAGTGAGCGATGAATGCCGACCATGCCCGTTTTCTTTATGCACAGAGAACGGATTGCAGCTTCCGCCTCGTCATAATTTCCTTCATCCATCAGACGGTTGCAGGCAAATACGGCAATCACAGCGACCATGCTGTTTTCAAGCGACGCACCGTCGGGCGTGACAAACCATTCCTTTGGCATATCCCGCAGACGGATGCCCTGCGCCGATGCCTCTGCGATCAGAAGCTGAATCCGCATCGCTTCCATTGCCGCACGCGATTTTGTCTGTGCATAGAGGTTATAACCGTCATTGTCAATCGCACCCAAGCGCATCGGGATACCGTTCATCAGCGCGTAGGCAACCCCGACGATGACACCGACGAGCATCATTAAGGACAGTATCGGAATCGGACGGAAGATCAGATACAGCACAAAGAACACCGCCGACGCGATCAGATTCATCAATACACCGCCGAGATGATACAGCGCAAACGGAATCACCCCGTCCACAGGTTCGGGTGGAACAAGCAAACACTGTCCGCCCGTGCCCGCAAGCTGCATCCGCTTGACACGGATGTTTCCGCTGTCCGCATCCCGCAGAAACGTCAGCGAACCGATACGGAACAGCGAGAAATGATAGCCCGTCAAAAGCCCGAACGCCAGATGTCCCGCCTCGTGAATGACGATCTGTGCATACAGCATGGCATAAAACCCAAGCAGAAGTACTGCGAAGGAGATCAGCGTTTCACCGACCCCGGCGTCATCCGGCAGTGTTTCCCCAAGATAATACCCAAAGAACCATCCGCAGACACCGCCGATGGCAAGGAAGAACAGCAGACCGATGTATTTTCTCAAATCCATCTTCTTTTTTGCAGACATACCGATAACCTCCATGTATTTTTCAATATTATATCGAAAATCCTCTGCGTTGTCAACACAAAATTGATCGGGATACCCCCAAAAAGGATATCCCGATGTGATAATTGCCGTATCAGGGTCACGAGCCTTTTCCGCGTCCGCTCTCCTTTGCCGCGGTACGCAGAATCTTCCGTACCGTGTCCGAGGAAAGATAGAAGCGTTCCGACAGCTCCGAAACCGACACGTTGCGCTCAAACAAGGCGCAGATTTCCGCGTTTCTCGTTGCATAGCGTGCCTTTGTGCCGTTGCGGTGACCCCATTCTGCTTTTTCTTCGGTTTTCGCGGGGATATAGATCGACTCGCCGTCCACGTATTTCTGAATTTCTTCGATCAATGCGTTCGGCAATACCCCGCGGGCATTTTTGTATACCAAGATCGTATGCGCTCCTTACGCTGTGTGCCATGTCCGCCTGTGGAACAAAACACCCGACATCGGGTCGGTTCAGCCGCATCCGCCCGTGCCAAGGAGCTGCCCCCTCTCCGTACAAGGACAGATACGACGGGCTGAGAGTCCCTGTCATATCCACGCGTGAGGATGGGAAGCTGTCTTATTTTGCTGCCGCAGGAGTTAAATGAAAATCACCTTGTTTGTTTCGAATCCGTTCATGATCTTGTTCATCCTGTTCAACTCCTTTCGACATTGTAATAGACGGCAAAATCGGATCATTTTGCGTCCTTAATGTTTATTATACCGCAAATGATCCGATTTTGCAAGGGAAAGTTTGGTTATAAGCAACTTTGCCGCTGCCGTACTTACTGTTTCATAATTTCAAGCGTCTGCTCGACCAGTTCGTCAACGGACACGTTGTTATTGTCCTTGATCGAGGTCAGAAGTCTGCCGCCGAACGGCGCTGCCCAATAGGCGGGGATACCCGACGCGCCGTTGCGCATACCGATGATCGAGCCGACCGTTGCACCGTTGCAGTCGGTGTCAAACGCCGCCTGAACCGCCGCGCAGACAGACTTTCCAAAGTCGCCTTCCCCGACGAGAAGCGCCATAACGACGATCATCGCGTTGGAGATGGTATGGCACCAGCCGTGCGACGTGTTTTCGTTGTAGGTTTCGTGAATCTTTTCAATGATCTGCTCGCAGTCAAGACCCTCTGTGTACCACGCAATGACCTTTTCCACGTCACGGCGCAGACGGCAATCGGCAGGAACCTCGTCAAGACCCGCTTCGATGATCGTCATGATGTCGTCGGTGACAGCAGCCGCCGCGATCATAGCCGCGCAGAACATCTCCCCGTAGATACCGTTCTTGATATGGGAAATCGACGCGTCACGCCATGCCATGTCAGCAGCTGCCGCAGGATCGCCGGGATTGATATAGCCAAAGAAGTCCGCGCGGATCTGCGCACCGATCCATTCGCGGAACGGATTGTAATAAGTGGCAGTATCAGGCGGGAGCAGACCAAGAGCACCGTTTCTGTACGCAATGCGCTCTGCCGTGCAGAGATCGAGATACGGAATCAGCCGCAGCCAACCTTCCATAACGTCTGCCGGCGTAAAGCGCTTGCCGTACATCTGAATCATCTTCATGCCGAAGACGGTGTAGTTGGTATCGTCGTCGACCGGTTCAATGCCGCCGATGTTGTCTGCCCACGTCGAGTTGACGTTCAGATGTGCATCGGCAATCAGCTGCTCGGTAAATTCACCCTTCGTAATGTATTTGTGCATCGGATAATTGTCCGTGCCGCGCAGTAGCGTATAAAGCTGGGGACGGCGCATACCCTCGACAGGCTTGCCGAGCAGACAGCCCGCGATTCTGCCCGTCCATGCACCCGCGATCTTCTCACGCATCGTGTCGGGATCGGCTTTTGCAAGCGCATGACGCTTCTCGGGACGTGCAGCAAGAATTTCGGCAAGGTCAGACGGTTCGCTATAGGGATAATCGGCGCGGATGGGAGCATTCCGCATCTGATCGGTGATCTTCTTTGCGGTATCGTCCCACGCATAACCGCTGCGCGAAACGGTCTCGCACATCTCACGGAACGCGGCAACGTCGTGTCCTTCGTCGTAACACTGTTCCCATTCGGTAATCATATCGGGCGCGGTATGCACCCAGGGCTGATGAATCAACATACTGTAATTCCTTCCTTTTTTGTCTTGGTTTCGCCTTGACTGTCTGCCAAGCCGATCTTTGCTTTTATCATACCATATTTGGAACTGTTTTTCAAGACTTTTTTCACAATTTAACGGTTTCTCTTGACTTTGTCCGCCGACTTTGGTATAATGGTAACAGGATGGGGTAGTCTGCCCCGCGAATTTATTCACTTTTCACGAAAGGATGGCACACACCGATGAACTGGAAACTTACCCAACTCGGCACAAACCCGACTGTCGCATTTGCGGCTGATGAGCTGAACAAATATCTCAAGCGCATGGACAGAGGCGCACGTGTCACACGGATTATCACGGACAATTACGACGACGCCAACGAAAACGCGCTGTATATCGGTCTTGATCCCGCGTTCCACGCACTGATCCCCAAGGTTGACGACACCGCTCGCGACGACGCGATTTATATCAACGTTGCAAACGGCGCAGGTATCATCACCGGTACCAATCCCCGCAGTGTTCTGATCGCGGTCTACCGTTACTTAAAGGCACTCGGATGCGCGTTCCTGCGTCCCGGCAAGGACGGCGATATCATTCCGAAATGTCTGCCGGAAACCAAACCCGTTTACGTTGCGGAAGCGGCTTCCTACCGCCACCGTGCAGTTTGTATCGAAGGCGCTGTCTCCTACGAGCACGTTGCCGATATGATCGACTTCCTGCCGAAGATCGCCATGAACGGCTACTTCGTACAGTTCAAAAAGCCGTACGAATTCTTCACCCGTTGGTATGCGCATAAAACCAATCCGTATATGCCCGCTGAACCGATCACCGAGGATGAAATGGACGGCATGTACGATATGCTCCGCGGTGAGATCACCAAACGAGGTCTGATGTATCACGCTGTCGGTCACTCCTGGACGTGTGAGCCCTTCGGTGTCCCCGGCACGACTTGGACGCCCGTTGACGGCGAAGCACCCGACACCATCGCACCGATTCTCGCAAAGGTCGGCGGTAAGCGCGATTTCTGGGGCGGCGTTCCGCTGAACACCAACCTGTGCTATTCCAATCCCGCGGTCAGAATGGCTGTCGTTTCCGATATCGTTTCCTACTGTGAAGAACATCCCGACGTCGATTACCTGCACTTCTGGCTCGCAGACGGCTCCAACAACCACTGCGAATGTGAAAGCTGCAAGGAAATCCCCGCAGACTATTATATCATGATGCTTAACGAGCTTGACGAACGGCTCACCAAGAAGGGCATCGACACCAAGATCGTCTTCCTCATTTACGTCGATCTTCTGTGGGCACCCGAAAAGGAAACCATCAAGAACCCCGACCGTTTCGTTCTGATGTTTGCCCCGATCACCCGTACTTATTCCAAGACCTACACCGTTACCGACGAAGAGCTTGCCGCAGTGGAACTCGCTCCCTACACCAAGAACACGCTCAAGATGCCACGCTCCGTTGCGGAAAACGTCGCACGTCTGCGCAAGTGGCAGGAAGTTTTCTCCGGCGACAGCTTTGATTACGACTATCATCTGGTGCTCGACGAAAACAACGACCCCGGTTCCATCTCCTGCGCAAAGATTCTCGCCGAGGATATGCGCAACCTGCGTGACATCGGTCTGAACGGTATGAACAGCTGCCAGACTCAGCGTATCTTCTTCCCGACGTCCCTGCCGATGCTCGCCATGGGCGAAACGCTGTGGAACCGTGACGCGGCATTCTCCGATATCGCACGCGACTACTTCACCGCAGCATTCGGTCACGACGGCATGAAAGTCGCCCGTTATCTCGGTATTCTTTCCGATCTGTTTGATCCTGCTTACCAGCGCGGCGAAAAGCCGATCGAGGATGAAGACAAAGCAAGAGAGTTCGCAAAGATTCCCGCCATCATCGCCGACTTTATGCCGACGATCACCAAGAACGTCTCTGCTCCTCACGTCAGCGACACCGTCAAGAAGTCCTGGCAGTACCTGCTCTACCACGCACAGGCGTCCACGCTGTTTGCAAAGGCATGTGCGTACCGTGCTGACGGCATGAAGGAAGACGCATCCGCCGCAATCGACGCACTGATTGCATACTACAACCAGGTCGAATGTGAAATCCATCCTGTCTTTGACGTCTTCAAGTTCGTACAGGCTATGAAGCGCAAGTTCCAGTAATCCATCAAAAATACGTTTCCCGCTGATCCGTTATGAACAGGTCAGCGGGAAACTTTGTTTTATGTACGGTAGAGATAGGCAAACCGTCCCATGGGCGCTGTATCACCGTCGCGGTAGAAGGCGATGACGTCATCAAGCGGGATATTGTCCACCCACTTGAACGCAAAGGAAACGGGATCGGCTTCCAATCCGACAAACTCACGCGGCAGGGTCAGCATCATGCGATTGCCCTCACAGAGGTACTGAACCACGGTGTGGTCGCACCAGGCACTGCCCGTCCAGCGCTCAACGATTGCACATCCGACACCGGCAGCCTTGCGGTTGACGGCATAGTTGTAGCCGTTCCAGCCGGTATCGGGATCGCCGTCGGTATTCAGAAGCAGCATCATGCCGTTTTCGGCATCCGGCATCACGATATCGTCGGCACATTCGACGTAGAAATAGAAATTCCGTTCATCGCGAAGCACCTTGGCGCGGAGGATGTCGTTTCTGCCGGTATCATTGGTATAATGGGTGGAACCGAAGCCATCGCAGTCACGGTGAATCGTCGTACCGCGGTCGTTGTAATACACGGGCTTTGCATCGGCAAAATCGTCAAAGCAAACGGCGGTCTTCGGCGCAGAAGCCGTCGGACGCTTGCCCGCACCCTTATAGCGGCGGATGTTGGAGCAAAGCTGCAAATAATAGTTGTCGCGGATGCCGTCGGCATCAGGTTCGATGTCACGGCTGTATTCAAGATTGTACTGGTCGACAAACGCAAGCTGCGTAGAGTTGGGGTCGTCGATCCACGGCTCGTGCCAGCGACCCATGATCCATTCGTTCCAGCCCGTCACAAAGACGATATCGGGATCGACGTCGAGCGCACGCTCCCACTGCTCCTGGAAGTTGTAGCCGTACTTGTAGGAATCCTCATCAAGGAACGCCTCTCCGTATTCGTGCGTATAGCTGCGTCCGAACGTGTGCGGTGCGTTAAAGCAGGTGCACAGCTTCTCGGCATTGCAGTTCTGCGCAACGCCGACGGTCATCATCTCGCACGAGCCGTCCTCGCGTTCGCCGAACTTATGCTGCGGTGCTTTTTCCAGCCATCCCCACATCGGTTCATGCCACGTGTCGCCGAATCCGTACGACGGCTGCCCTGCGCGGAACGTAAAGAAATTGCGGATCTCGTCAAGCAGTGCCGTGTCAAAATCACAGACACCGACCTCGGGCAGAGAGCCGCGGTAGCCCATAATCATCGGCTTGCCGTCGAGCATATACCAAAGATCCGAATAGCGTCCGGGCTTGTAAAGATCCTGGTAAAGTGTTCGGAGCATATCTTCCGACGTTTTCGCAATGCCGAAATTGAGCATGAACGCGACCTTGGGCACGCGGATGCCGTCCGCACGCGCCGCACGCAGACCCTCAAGCAGCGGCTCATACGATTGCTTCCAGATCAGCGAGCCGTTGGTACAGTCAAAGACGATAAAATCGACGCCCGCATTGGCAAGCAATACTGCATGACGGCGGATGATATACGGGTCGCGGTTCAGATAATAGCCGTACAGCGGTTCATTCCAGTTTGTAATGGTCGGTCGGCCGTTTTTTGTCCAGACGGGATGCTTTTCGTTGAATTCCGCACCCGGATAGTCGCGCAGGACCTGCGTCAGATTCAAGGGCTCGGGCGAGGATTGCTGGTCGCGCCACGTCCAGTAGAAAATACCGACCTGACGGTCAGCCCGTCTGCGTCCGACGTCCTCGCAGTTTTTGACGGCACGTCCAAGCTCGTCCGTTGCGACCCACGTTTCGTGTCCGTTGTCAAACACCGCATCGTCGGGAATCGGTTCATAGTTGATTTCGTCATACGGCGAGTGATCGAGCAGCTCTGCACCGAGGAGGACAAGCCGTCCCGTGGGGATCAGATACAGCGTTTTGATACCCGTGATCGGTGCAATGTCGGCATAAGTGATCTGCTCCCCGACATACGAGGTTGCCATAACGATGCCGTAGACAACGCCGTCGCCGTCGCAGACCTTGACCTGATTGCATCCGTCAGCACCCTCGTAGCGGATGCGAATACCACGGATTCCGTCGCCGCAGTCCACATTGTCCATGCGGTATGTGCGCGGCGTGCTGTCCGTCTTTTCCACGAGCGTCAGCGGAAGCGTACCCGATACGCCGTCGGAGGAAAAAATCCATTGTTTCATTTTTTGCTATACTCCTTATACGCAATTTTTGTTAGGTTGAGTATAGCACACCCGCGGCGCATTGTCAATAGTTTTCTTCCGAAAGATTCTCTACCCGCAAAAACGGCGTTATGCCTGCACGGACGATACCCCCACAGTCGACGGTCGTTTGGATCCCGTCCTGCGCTGTAAGCGTCATCACACACTCGGAGGAACCGCCCAGCCGACGGATTCGCCCGAGCTGTGCGTGCATCAGCCGCTGGCCGACACTGACAGAATCGCCCTCCTGCACGTAAAAGTGACATCCCTCCGCCGTATTCTGCCGCCCCGGATGCACACGCCCGATCCCGACCGAAACGGCAGTACCGCCGCGCGAACAAATGGAAATGCGGTTGCCGCCGCTCCCGATATGCGTCACCACACCGCCGACGGGCGCGACCACATCCCCGTTTTCCTCATCACGAAAATCAATCACATACGTGCCGCCGCCATCCCCGCGCATCCATCCGCTCGCAGGCGCACAAAACGTTTCCCGCATCATACCCATGCCCTCTCTTTTTGTATTTTGCAGAATTATTGTTGCCTGATTGATTCTGCTTATTCCGAGGGATGATGCATTTCCGTCAAAAAAGTTCGCGTGAATTTCTTTGTTTTCTTGCTTTTTTGAAAGCGTCAAGTCTTATTTTTCCTTTTTCATTGACAAAGTCGTGATTTCGATGTATAATAATAAAATAATAGATATATTTCACACATGAAAAGTGTTTCGTACATAGAAAGGACATACGCATGACAGCTTCTGTAACCGAACTTTTCGGCACCATGGTGTTTGACGAAGCCACCATGAAATCCAAACTCCCCAAGGAGACCTTCAAAATGATGCAGGCATCCCTGCATTACGGCAAGCGCCTCGACCCGCAGACCGCGTCCGTCGTCGCCAACGCCATGAAGGACTGGGCAATTGAAAAAGGTGCGACCCACTATACCCACTGGTTCCAGCCGATGACAGGCATCACGGCAGAAAAGCACGACAGCTTTATCTCCCCGACAGCCGACGGCAAGATCATCATGGAATTTTCCGGCAAGGAACTTGTCCGCGGCGAACCCGATGCATCGTCCTTCCCGTCGGGCGGTCTGCGTGCCACCTTTGAAGCGCGCGGCTATACCGCGTGGGACCCGACCTCCTTTGCTTTCATCCGCGACAACACGCTGTACATCCCGACCGCATTCTGCTCCTACGGCGGCGAAGCACTTGACCAGAAGACGCCGCTGCTCCGTTCGATGGAGGTCATCAACCGTCAGGCACAGCGTATTCTCCGTCTGTTCGGCGCACCGACCGATATCAACGTTAAGACGACTGTCGGTCCTGAGCAGGAATACTTCTTAATCGATGAAAAGCATTATGCGTCCCGTCCCGACCTGCGCTTCTGCGGCAGAACGCTGATCGGTGCCAAGGCCCCCAAGGGTCAGGAAATGGACGACCACTATTTCGGTACGCTCAAACCCCGCATCAAGGCGTTTATGGCAGAGCTTGACGAAGAACTGTGGAAGCTCGGCGTGCTTGCCAAGACCGAGCACAACGAGGGAGCTCCCGCCCAGCACGAGCTTGCTCCGATTTTCTCCACCACCAACATCGCCTGCGACCACAACCAGATCACGATGGACTTAATGCAGAAAATCGCGCGCCGTCACGGTCTTGTCTGTCTGCTCCACGAAAAGCCGTTCCTCGGCGTCAACGGCTCCGGTAAGCACAACAACTGGTCGATGACGACGAGTCTCGGTCAGAACCTGCTCGAACCCGGTGATACGCCGCACGAAAACGCGCAGTTCTTATTGTTCCTCGTCGCCGTCATCAAGGCAGTTGACGACTATCAGGATATGCTCCGCATCTCCGTTGCATCTGCAGGCAACGACCACCGTCTCGGAGCACACGAAGCACCGCCCGCGATCGTTTCCATGTTCATCGGCGACGAGCTTGCAGGCATCCTTGACGCCATTGAAGCAGGCAGTGCGTACAACGCAAAGGAAAGCGAAATGATGCGAATCGGCGTTCACGTCCTGCCGAAGTTCCCGCGCGACACGACCGACCGCAACCGTACCTCGCCGTTTGCCTTTACGGGCAACAAGTTCGAGTTCCGTTCGCTCGGCTCCTCCGCTTCTCCCGCCTCCGTCAACATCGTCATCAATACCGCCGTTGCACAGGTACTCGGCGAATTTGCAGATATTCTCGAAGCGGCGGACAACTTCAACGAAACGCTGAACGAACTCATCCGCGACACCATTCGTGCCCACAAGCGCATCCTGTTCAACGGCAACGGCTACGACCAGAGCTGGATCGATGAAGCGGCGTCAAGAGGTCTGTCCAACTATCGCACCACACCCGAAGCACTGGCGCATTATCTTGATGAAAAGAATATTGCGCTGTTTGAAAACAACAAGGTCTTCTCCCGTACCGAGCTTGCAGCCCGTAAGGAGATCAACGAGGAGAACTACTGCAAGGTCATCAACATCGAAGCGCGCACGATGATCGATATGATCCGCCGTGAGATCCTTCCCGCAGCTGCAAAGTATAAGACGAAGCTGTCCGAAACGCTCAATGCGGCAAAGGCAGCGTCGGCTGATATTGATCTGCCGTACGAGGAAGAAACGCTGGCACAGCTGTCCAAATACTCCGCCGCCGCGTTCCATTCTCTCAAAACGCTGGAAGGTGCGATCGATTCTGCAGACAAGCCCACCTGCACAACCGCGCTGGCTCGTTGGTGCAGTGATATCATCCTGCCGCTGATGGAGGAGCTGCGCTGTGAGATCGACGCAATGGAAACGCTGATCGAAAAAGAACTGTGGCCGTATCCGACGTACGGTGATATGCTGTTCTACGGAAATTAACGCACCGAGCAGAAAGGATGGCGTCTTATGTCTGCCTATCATGATTTTCAGCCGCAAAAGACCTCCCGTATCAGAGAAAGCATCGAATGGAGCATCCGCTACTCGTTCCGTACAGAGGTCACTGACCTGCCGCGTGTGCTTCTGATCGGGGATTCCATCTGTCATGCGTATCACGGTGCCGTTGCCGCAAGGCTCGGCGATGATGCCGTCATTACCTACTGGGCAAGCTCCAAGTGTGTCACCGATCCCGATTATTTCCGCGAACTGGATTTCGTCATTGACGGTGACAACGGCCGATATGCGGCGATCTGCTTCAACAACGGTCTGCACTCCCTTACCACCGACCGTGTGGAATGGAACGAAGCCTATCGTGCAGTCATCCGTTATTTGCGTGCAAAATGCCCGGATGCAAAGCTCGTGCTGACACTCTCCACTCCTTCCCGAGATCCCGATCAAAATGACCGCGTTCTGATCATCAACGACGACACCCGTGCAGCCGCGATAGAAGCCGATCTTCCCGTCATTGATCTGTACGGTGCCGTTTGTGGGTTGGATCAGGATACCTGCATGAGCGATTCCGTTCATTGGAAGCCCGAAGGCGTGGAAGTACAGGCAGACTGCATTGCCGCAAAAATCCGCGAACTGCTCAAATAATACAGATTAGGAGAACCATACCGTGAAAACGCTCGTAGTCATTGTTGACGGCATGCGCCCCGACGCAATTGCCGACCATCCGATTGCAAAGAAACTTCTGGAAACCTCCGCATATACGCTCAACGCAAGAACCGTTATGCCGTCCGTCACCCTTCCCTGCCATATGTCGCTGTTCCATTCCGTTGATCCGACCCGCCACGGCACGACGACCAACACCTATATGCCGCAGGTACGCCCGATCAACGGCATCTGTGAAACACTGTCGGGTGCCGGCAAGACCTGCGCGATCTTCTATAACTGGGAAGAGATCCGCGATCTTGCGCGTCCGAACTCCATCATTCACGCCTACTTTGTCAAGGGTCGCGTTTACGGCTACGAGGATGCCAACAACCGCATCACCGATGCTGCCATCGACTATCTGACGCACTACGATGTTGACTTTACGTTCCTGTATCTCGGCTTTACCGATATGGCAGGTCACCAGCACGGCTGGATGTCACCGGAATATATGCACGCCATTGACAATTCCTTTGAGAATATCGAAAAGATCATGAATGCCCTGCCCGACGACTATCAGGTCATCATCACGGCAGACCACGGCGGACACGAGCGCACACACGGTACCGACCTTGACGAAGACATGATCATTCCGATGATCGCACACGGCACAGCGTTTGCACCCGGAACTGACCTTGGTACGGTTTCAATCAAGGACGTTGCTCCGACCGTTACCGCGCTGCTCGGTGTCAAGCCGGATGAGGAATGGGAAGGCAAGAGCTTTTTGGCATAACTCAGTTTTTATACACAAAAAGA
>JAZQWK010000438.1:0-14223 GCA_045632325.1 Eubacteriales bacterium | reverse complement strand
TGTCGGCAGAGGAAACGACGTTTACACTGTGCTCGGACGATCTTCTGCTGTTTTTCTCGGACGGAGTCTGCGGAGAGGAGGAAAGCTCCGCGTGGATATCCGATACGGTGCGGCAGGCAAGTGCGGACTATGAAACACGCCGCGCAAAACAGCATGTCCGCAAAAAAGTGATGGAGCAGACAAATTCCACCGATGCGGAATCCGATCAGCCGCTGCCGTCTCCGATGGAAGCGCTTGCGGCAGCACTCGGTGAGGCGGCGGAAAAACGGGTCGGACGGCGGGATGACATGACGGTTGCGGTTTTGAAAGTGAGGGAGCTTGCATCGTAATATAAAAAACAGTCCACGGCTGCGCGCGAAGCTGTGGGCTGTTCTTGTACGAAAAAGACGTTTGATGTGCAGTTACACCTTGACTTGCGGCGTGGGGTGTGATACAATTAAGAAAAACGGAGCAACCGATTAACGAAAGATGGGAGGATACCCAACATGAAACACACCGTCTACAACGCCTGCGACCTGCTTGACACCGCGGCGGCAAAATCCGTACTTGCAGGCAGAAAACTCGGACTTGTCACCAATATGTCCGGTGTTACGCGCGATTTGAAAACGACATCTTCCGCACTTCACAAAGCCTATGACCTCTGTGCGCTGTTCGGTCCGGAGCACGGCATCCGCGGTGCGGCACAGGCCGGCGGTCATGACAACGAGAGTTTCTGCGATCCCGAAACGGGTGTCCCGGTCTACGATCTGTTTGCGCACGGGGATGCAAGAGTGAAAACAGAAGAAGTGCTGTCCTCGCTCGATGCTGTCGTTTTTGACATTCAGGACATCGGCGTGCGGTATTATACCTATCAGTATACGATGCTTGATGCAATGCGTATCTGCAAAAACGCAGGAATTCCGTTGATCGTGCTCGACCGCATCAACCCTTTGGGCGGTGTGCGCGTGGAGGGCAACTGCATCGATGCGGACTGTACTTCGGGTGTCGGTGCAGTACACGGTCAGCCTGCCGTTGCGGGTATGACGGTTGGGGAATTGGCACTTTGGTACAACGATCACATGGATGTCCATGCCGCTGTATCGGTGCTGAAATGTGAGGGCTGGCGCAGAGAGCTGTCCTTTGATGATACAGATTTACTGTTTGTTCCGCCGTCTCCGAATATGCCGACGACCGATGCGATCTTCCTCTATCCCGGAACCTGCTTCTTTGAGGGAACGAATCTCTCCGAGGGACGCGGCACGACCAAGCCGTTTGAGCTGTTCGGTGCACCGTGGATGGAGCCGGAGCGTGTGCTGGATGCTTTGTACGCACTTCCAGCAGAAGCAAAAGAGACCTTTGCGGGTATCGTCTTCCGCCCGTGTGCGTTTACGCCGATGTTCCACAAGCACGCAGGCACACTCTGCGGCGGACTTCAGCTGCACGTGCGCGACCGCAATGCCTGCGATATGTATGCCGTCGGACTGTATCTGCTGAAGGTTCTGCGGGAGCTTTATCCCGAACAGTGCGAATTCTCCCGTTTCCTGCCGCACCTGGTCGGTACGAATGCTGTGCTTGACGGTGGTTTTGATGCGGCATCTTATCTTGCATCGCAGAAGCCGAGAATTGCGGCGTTCGGTGCGGAGCGGAAACCGTATCTGCTTTATGATTGATATCGGAATACCGTTGTCCCAGTGATGACCGTGTGATATAATGGAATAAATAAAATTTTCATAGATGGGAGAGAATTATCATGAAAAGAGTTCTTGCGGCTCTGCTTCTTCTGCTGACCGCCGCCCAGATGACCGCCTGCGGTGATACCGCCGCCACAACCCCGAGCGTTGACGATACCACGGCACCGACCGCGACCGAAGCACCAAAGGATACCTATGACTTTGGCAATATCGATATGGGCGGAGACGACTTTACCATTCTCAACGCACAGGAGATCCGCGAGCTTTACAATATCCTCGACGTAGAGGAACCGACGGGCGATCTGCTCGACGATGCTGTTTGGAAGCGCAACAATCTGATTGAAGAAAAGTATAATCTCAACATCGTAGAGGAGCATAACAACGCACCAAACGATCAGCTGAAAAATACCGTGCTCGCAGGGGAAGATCTCTATAACGCATCCTATATTCTGACGAATACACTCGGCAGTCTGATCCTCAGCGGTATGTTCCACGACCTCAAGGATGGAGAAGGCTTCCAATTTGATCAGCCGTGGTGGGATCATGCCGTCATGGACGGTGCCGCTATCGGAGACGAGCAGTCGCTGTACTTCATTTCCTCCAATATGTGTCTGTATCCGTTTGAGGGTACCTGGTGTATGTACTTCAACAAGCGTATGTGTCAGGATCTGCAGCTGGATACGCCGTATCAGATCGTCAAGGACGGCAAATGGACGCTCGACCGCCTGCATGAATACACGTCTGCGGCGGCAAATCTGAACGGGGACGCGGATTGGGCGTGGAATGCAGAAGGCAACTGTGTTTACGGCTTTTCCAGTATGACCGACTTTATTCTGCAGATGTACACCTCCTGCGGCGAAAAGGTCATTGATATCGAAGACGGTACACCCGTCATGCGCGCAAGCGGTGAGCATTTCTATACCGTCACCGATAAGCTCCTCGAAGTTTTCGGGGAAAAGGGTATCACGCATTTCTGTGACAACAACAGAGGAAACGGCAACCATTACGAAAATATTTTCGCATCCGGTCGTGCGTTCTTCATCGGTGCAGAAATCAAGGGCGGTGACGGCGGCGGACGTTTTGCGGATGTGACCGATGACTACGGTATCGTTCCGATGCCCAAGTTTGACGAATCCCAGAAGGAATATATCAGCCCCGTTGCACTGTGGGCGTACTTTTTGACCGTTCCGATCACGCACAACGATCTTGATACCTCCTCCAAGATTCTCGACGCGATGTCCTACGTCTCCTACCGCGACATCGTCCCGGTCTATTATGACATCGTCCTGCAGGTCAAGAATATCCGCGATGAAGAAACCAGTGATATGCTTGATATCATCAGCACCACCCGTACCTATCTGACGGCGTACGCGTTCGGCTGGGGTCAGGGTCTGCGCGACGGTATCAACAACATGATCCGCAAGGGTGAGAACAGTCTCTCTTCCCTTATTGCAAAGAACGAAGAAAAGGTCAAGAAGGAACTTTCCGACGCATTGGAAACATACGCAGAAAACGCAAACAACTGATTACAAAAAAGTACTCCCTCTGTCACACGATGCCGGGTCTCCCTCTTTGAGGGAGGTGGCACACCGCAGGTGTGACGGAGGGAGTTTGCTTTTTTACTCGGGAATGAGAATGCTTCCGTCTGTCTGACGGACAGGCTCATACCAGGATTGCGTATAACTCAGAACTTGATCTTCTGCCGTATCGTAGAAGACGTATCCTGTCATCTCTGCCATGTCGGGCAATGTGTTCTCAACGTCGCAGATGAGCATGACGGTCGTTTCACCGCTCCACATCGCAGAGCGAAGGGCTTTCATGCCGGGAGTATCAAGGACGACGGTGTGTCCGGCAGAACCGCCGTCTGCATAGTACTCGGATATGCCGAATTCCAACGGAGCTGATTCATCGCGATACAGAGAGATCACTTTTGTACCGTCATCCGACCAGAAAGCTGCTGGGCGTATGAAAGACACCTGCGGATCCCTTTCGATGAAATAGGCAACCCGTTCATTGCGTGCGTCCTCAAATTCCTGCAAAGTCCGCAGAACCGATGCATTTCCGCGCAGATCGTCCAACAGGAAGCGGGATGCATCATCGTCCTGCCATTCGGAAAATGCGGACAGCGCGATCTGCTCTCCGTCGGTGATGATATAAGCACGGTACAGAATCTCGCCCGTGCTGTCCTCATAGCGGATGCGATTGCTTCTGTATCCGACCTCGACAGTCAGATCAGCCAAAAACAGCGTGCCGTCCTCTTTCTGCACACCATATCGCAGCTGCGAGCCCATGCCGTATTCCTTTTCACGGAAAAAACGGGTGAGATCGGCGTCGGGCGAGAGCAGTACGACACCGTCGGCGACTGCCTGCTCTGCGGTATAAGAATCAGAAAGGGTCGCAAGCGGCAGATAGCCGTAGGGGGAGTCCTTGCCGACAGGAGAATCGCCAACCGAAAATTCCGCCGTATAAAACGTATCGTTGATTTCTTTGACGATGCGGTAGGTGCCATTCTTCAGCTTGTGATCGAGCATTGAAAGGTATGCCGTACCCGAGGCTGTTCCGCCGTCGGCGAGCATGATCAGCGGCATATTCCATGTGGTATCGGGCGCGAACGGTACGGTGTACCACGTGTCACCTTCCAGCCGCTCGATCATCCACGGTGTGCCGAATTCCGCCGTATCACCGCTGTTGTTTTCAATGGTGAACTGGATAAACGGCACGTCGGGCGCATAAACGGGAAACTGTGTTTTCAAGGTAATGCCGTCCTCTGCAGCACCGGGGATTACGGAAGACGGTGTCATGCTGCAGGAGAGGAGCAAAAATCCGAGCAGCAACAGCAATAACAGGGACAGTTTTCTCATGTTCTTTATCCTTTCCTTTGCAATTCTTTTGAAAATGACCTGCCGTGACGGAAATCTGCGGCAGGTCATCGTGCTTTGTTGTCGGTTGGATTATCTGCTCTCGGCAACGTAAATAGAAACGCGGCTCTGAATCAGATTGGCGATCTCCTCGGCGGACTTCTGTCCCGAGAAGAATGCAGACGCTTCTTCCAGAATGATCTTCATCATGGGCTCGTCGTACTGATAGCACTGCGTCAGAGATTCGAGGAATGCATCCATGCGGTCTGCGGCTTCCTCGGTCATCATGCCGATGTTGATCTGCTGATTTGCAATCCAATAGGTCCAGGTCTTCTCTTCGGTTTCAAGATTCTTGTACGGGTCGTTCGGGTCAACCATCATATCTGCATCAATGGCATCTTCGATAATGACGTCCTCAGCGCCCTGTTCGTACCAATAACCGTCGTGGTACGCAAGTGCGCGTTCCCGCAGCCTCTGATTTGCCGAGCGGAAGATGGAGAATTGGTACATATCCTCTGCATCCAATTCTTTCTGTGCTGCAAAGTAGTCGGAGATGAACGCCCACGCGCCTTCCTTACACAGGCTCTGCGACGAAACTGCGAAGGCAACGGACGGATAGATCGTTGCGCCGAGACGGTTCTCGTTGGGGTAACCGACAAGCGAAATACGCTCGCCGAACATACCCTCCTGAACTTCCCAGAACGTGGTATAGTTGCTTAAATACAACTGATAAAGCAGGGCACGGTCGTCGCGGAAGCGGGTCTCCAGATCCGCATAGAAATTCTGATCGAGTTCTTCCCAATTGGTGGTTTCCCAATAGGTCTTCTCGGGCAGTGTTTTTGCAAACTCCAGAATCTTGATAAATTCCGCGGAGTTGAACGAACAGGTTCCCGTCTCGCGGTCGATGAACTGATCTCTTACATAAGTGCAGACGGCGCGCAGGAATGCCTCGCGAGTCACCTCGTGACCGAACGGATCGGTTCCCGGCTCCAGCTTTTCGACCGCCGCTGTCAGCTCATCCATCGTCCAGCCGTCATAATCGCCGACCAGAGACGATTTTGCAGCGAGCGTCTGAACATGGAAAAACGGTGCAATCTGATACAGCTTTCCGTTGACGGAAAATGCGTTGAGAATGTTTTCGTATAAGTCGTCGGATGCGAATACGGGATCGTCTGCCATAAAGGTGCGAAGATCGGTAAACAGTCCTTTTGCCGCATAATTGGTCAGCGACATTTCATAGGAAACCTGAATGATATCGGGGATCTTGCCGGAGATGATATCGTTGTTGAACTGGGTAACGCCGCCGTTCCACTCGTTTTCCTCACTGTTGTATACGGAATAGTCACGGACGTTGATGCGGTAATCCTCGCTGGTGCGGTTGAACTCGATGATTGCTTCGAGGATATCGTAGTCAACGTAAAGACATCCGTAGGTCAGCATGTACTTCTCCTTGATCTGATCATCGGGAATCCGCGTCATTTTGAGGATCTGCGTTTTCTGACCGTCGTTTTTGTACGATTGCACGAGCGCATAAACGGTACCGTCCGGTGTGATATACGTTCCGTTCATGTTGGAGGCGTTGATGTCGGAGTTGATCCAGTTGATCAGCTCGGTTTCCGTATCGGAGGCAATGTCATAGCCGTAAAGACCGATGGTATTGTTGTATACAATGTCATACGTATCGGATGCCATCGCTCCGTACAGATAATTGGTGACACGGGACGGAAGATCAAGCGGTGCGCCGACGGTACCGGTTGCGGCATCCAGGCGGACGATTTTCTGTGCATATTCCGATGCGGTGGTATAGGAAATATAGACGCCGCCGTCACACGGAATCATCGTATTGATATAGGACAGATCGTCGATCTTGACTTCTTTTGCACTTGTCATTTCCGAATCAATGGAATATACGCCGGAATCGATCGCAAGCAGTGTCATATCGCCGCAAATCTGAAGATTGCTCAGATACAGATAGGTTTCGTTGGGATTCTTGTCAAGCAGTTCATAAAGATCACTGCTTGCGAGAATGTTGCCGTCAATATCGGCACGGTACAGGGAACAGGCTTCGGTATAAACGCCGGTTTCTTCGTTATAGTTTCCGGAATTGACGGTATACCAGACGGTACCGTCGTCGGCAAAAGAAATGTAATTGCGGTATTCTCCGTTTTCGTTACTGACGGGAGGGAGGAGGATTTCCGTCTTCTCACCGGTTTCCGTGTCAATGTCATAAAACAGATCGGTCATGTTCCAGTATTCGTCGTAGGTGGAACCGCAAAGGATCAAACGGCTGCCAATACCGTCCAAAGAGCGGAATTCCAAGCGTCCGTCGATGGAATCGTCATAGGAAAACTCGCTTTCAAACAGGATTTCGGTGCGGTAGACGTTGGTGGGTTTCTCCTTGACCGCTTCCTGCTTTTTGCAGGCGGTCATACCGACACTGCCGAAGAGCAATGCCGTGCCGAGCAGAGCGGCGGAGATGCGTGTAAGGATGGGGGATTTTTCAGACATGGGAGGAATCCTTTCGAAAGTTCAATTAAGAACGTGATTTTTCGGGTGCATTGAGTGGGGATGCTTGCTTTTTCAGCCATTTCTTCATGCGGCGAGCTTCGTACTTGTCGTTGAAATAATGCCAGATATCCGTTAGGCGGATCGGATGGATGCGGAACCACAGACAAACGAAGACGAGGGCGCAGATCAAGGCGGTAATGCCTGCGATCGCACCGAGGAATGCAATGACGATCGCTTTGGTTTCCGTCACGCGGACGATATTTTCCCAAAACGGCGGCAAAATACGGTCACGGCGTATTGCGCGCATAAAGAATGCGGTGGATGCTTTTGCCAGCGTTTCAAAGGCAAAGCGCGTGGAATGGTCGTAAATGACGGCGTTGGTCGACGTTTCGCTGACGGAAAACTGACTTTTGAGAATACCGACGGCAAAGTCGCCGATGGGATTGGGCATAACGATCTCATAACAGGAGGCACGGTCAAAGCCCGTCGTCATGCGCAGACCGATATAGTTGACGAAGATACGCGGTGTGTCACCCCACGTCGTGCTGCCCAGCGGATCGGTCGGCTTTTTGCAGACCCCGGCAACGCGGAAGGGCTGACCGCCGATGGTGACGTCCATACCGGCGACCTCGATCGCGCCGAACAGCTGCCACGCGGCGTATTCGTCAAGTACGACCGAATGTGAGGTCAGATCTTCTTCTGCAAAGTAGTCTCCGTGGAGCAATTCAAACGGATGGAAGAAGAAGAAATCGCCGCCGCAGGCAGTTGCCTCCACGCGGATGGTTGCACGTTCCGTGGTTACGGAAAGCGTGGTATCGCCGGAGAATGCGTCAATATATGCAGATGCGCCTTCCGGTGCGGCGACGGCGTTTTCTTCCAGCTTTTGGCTGATATTCATCCGCCGCAGATAAACGGTATTCAGATCAATAGCGGAGGCGGAATCGAAATACACGGACAGCTGCGTATAGGGAAACGGTGCGTCGTCAGCCTGCCAGCGTTCGGTAGCATCCGATCCCGTGAGCCGTACCGTCATGGAGCGGATCGCGGACAGCGCACATACGAACAGCAGCAGAAACAAAATCGCCAAAGCCCCAAAGACCCACATGATGCGTGACGCCCGCCGTCGGTGCGGTGGTGTTTTGAAGTATTGAATCATGGCAGTTCCTCACGGGTAATCAGTTGTCGGAAAGACGAACCTGCTGTCCTGCGGAAATCGGCGTTTGCGAGGTGGTGATAACGAATTCGCCGCCGGTCAGACCGGAAACGGCAGTATTGGTGTCGTCCTCGGCAATGATTTCCACATCACGGCGAACAGCGGTATAGCGGTTTCCGATCGGTGTGTTTTTCGCTTCGACGACCAGCACGAACTTGCCGTTGGAGTCTTCTCGGATGGCAGAGGAGGGAACGACGTTGTCGTAGTTTGCGGAGCGTTCACCAAGCGAGAAGGTAAAGCTTTGTCCTGCAGTGATGTCGCCGTTCAGAAGAAGCGTAACGATACGGGTATTCTGCGGATCGGATTTGGACGGGCTGATGGACTCTACCACGGCTTCGGGCGTGGATCCCCAGTAGTAGAGGATCGTTGCCGCCTGTCCGACGGCAATACGCTTTGCCTGCTCTGTGGTCAGGGATAACTCGGCACGATAGCCGCGTTCCGTCTGTTCAATCTCGGCAAGTACGGTTTGTGCTTTGATCTCCTGTCCCGCGGAAACGGTGACGTTGTTGATGGTACCGCCGACTTTCGCATAGATTTCGTTGCTGCCCGTGGTTTCGGAAATGCGTTCTACCGTTTTTTGGGCACGGGAAACGGCCTCAACGTAGGTCGGCTCTTCCAATGCAAGCTCCTCACGGGTGCGGGCAAGCTCGGTCTTCAGATTCTCAATGGTACGCTGCTGTGCGGTAACGGCTTCCATATAAGAATTATAGTTGGGGTAACCGTCGCTGCTGCCGGAATTCTGAAGGTCCTTCAGCGCTTCACGAGCGGATTCCAATTCCGTTTCCAGATTGGCGATCATGGTTTCCAGCTGGGACAGCGTATAGACCTCGTCGGTGCTCGTTCCGTTCTGCTTGGCACTTTCGTACGCCGCCTTTGCAGTGTTATACGCACTCTGTGCATCTGCATAGGCCTCCTGCGCATCGTCGCGGACATCTTCCGCTTCGCGCATCTGCTGCAGCGCTTGTGCAAGAAGTGCTTCTTGTTCTGCGGCATCGACCGTGGCATTTGCGTTTTCAAGCTTCTGACGGATGACGTCGCAATCGTCCTTGGCGCGGTTCAGCGTGCGTTCCTTGTCCTCAAGCGTGATCGCCATGGATTTCAACTGCGTTTCTGCCTGCTCGATGGCACTTTCGTTGGCGTTATATTCCGATTTTGCGGCGTTCAGATCGGACATCGCTTCCGATTGCTGGGCGCCGAGTGAGGACAGCATTGCCTGATAATAGGAAAGCTCACCCTTGGCTTCGGCAAGCGCGCGTTCTTCCTCCTCGGTACGGGTAGGAAGCGCGTTCAAACGGTCAATCATGCTCTGATACGATGCGATATTGGAATAAATGATCGTTTCGTTTGCCATTGCGCTGTCGTAATAGGATTGCGCTGCATTGAGATTCTGCTTCAAACCGGTACGGAGCTTCAGAAGTGCGTTAAGGGTTGCCTGCAATTCATCCCGGTTCTGCTGAAGACGCGTGAGTTCGATGGTCTGGTCCTCGATGCTGCGTTCGGCGTTCAACAGCTGCTGTCTTAACTGTTCAGCGGAAGATGAGCCGGATTTGAGTTCGTTGTAGCGTTCATTTTTGGCTTCAAAGTCGTCCAGTGCTGCCTCATAAGCGGCTTCGGTGTTGTCTTTTGCAAGCGATGCGGCTTCCAATACAAGCTCGGCTTCGGCGCGCTTGTACATACCGAGGGTCTTTTCCAGTGCACGGATGGCTTTTTCCTGCTCCGTCGTATTTGCGGAAGCGGTGATGCCGCGATTTTTGATCTTGGCCAGATCCTCGGTCTTATAACGGATCTCCCGCTCTGCGTCTTCGATCTTGGATTGTGACGTCATTTTCCACTTTTCATAATCCAATTCCGCTTTTGTGAGAGCATCCTGTGCGTTCTGCAGCTCCGTGCTGTCACCTTCTTCCAGCGTGAACAGCAGGGTACCTTCCTGTACCTTATCGCCGCGGCGAACGTGGACGGTGTGAATGACACGTCCTTCTTCTAAAATGACCTGATAGTTTTCATTTGCTTCGGTCACGCCGTTTGCACGGACGGAGGTAGTGATCTGTCCGGAATACGCATACTGCGCCGCAACCTCAGGCAGAGAACGGTTCATGATGGTGGACGAGAAGAAGGTCAGCACCAGCATGATGATGAGAAAAATGATGGTTATATTTTTTATGATGTCTTTTCGTCTTGCGTTAAGCTCCATCGTTTATGATCCTTCCTGTAGTAATTTATATCTGTTTTTCGTCGTGGATCCTTATCCCTTGATGCCCGATTGTGACGCGATTCCGTCGATTAAGTATTCCTCGCTGTAGATAAAGAGCAGCAGGGCGGGAACCATGTATACCGTCGCGACGGCAAAGGCAAGTCCGACGTCTCCCTGGTTGATTTTTGAGAGGAATACCGACAGCGGAGACAGCTCCTCTGCACGTTCCTTGAACAGGATCAGAGGCTGCTCGACCATGTTCCAGTAATCCATGAAAATCAGCACGACGACCGACCAGATGATACCGCGGCAGAGTGGGACGCAGACCTGCGAAAAGATCTGCCACTCTCCTGCACCGTCGAGCTTGGCTGCTTCGATCATGGCCGTCGGTATGCGGCGCATGAATTTGGTCAGAATGAAGACTGCAAACGGGGAAAAGATGCCCGGCAGTATAATTGCCCAGCGCGTATCGAGCAGACCCAGCCAATCGGAAACGAGATAATTGGGCACGAGCGTAACCTGATACGGCATCAGCATCAGAATGATATAGGCGAAAAATACGACCGAGCGGAATTTCGTCTGAAAGCGCGCAAAGCAGTAAGATGCGCCAAGCGCGACAACGACCTGGAAAATGACGATCGGTGCGACCAGAATCACGGAATTCCAGAATTTCAGCAGATAATCGGGGCTTTTCAGAAGTACCGTGAGATACTGATCGGCGACGACGCGGTCGGGAATAAATTTCAGATTGACTTTTTCCGCAATGAACGTACGCTGACCGGAGACGCCCGAGAAGACCTGACCGTAGTTTGCGGAGATCTCGGAGGAGGACATAAAGGAGTTTGCGATGGTCAGCACGATCGGCAGAAGAAAGGCGATTGCAATGGTAACCAGGAGCAGAAGTGCCGCGCAGCGCAGAAGCATCAGCGGGATACTGCGCTTCTTTTTGTGAATCAGATGAACCTCTGCGGGAGGTGTCACGTTCGGATTCTGTGTCATTCCTCGAGTTCACCTCCAAACTTTTCGTCGATGATGAGCATGGCACCGATGATGACGATCATGACGATACTCATCAGAATGGCGGCGGAGGACAGCTTCTGATAGTCCAGCGATCCAAACGTGTTGTTCATGAAGTGCTGGAGCATATACAGCGTGTCAAACGGATAGTCGCCCGTCAGAAGATAGACCTCGCGGAAGACCTTGAAGGAGTTGATGAGCGACAAAAGGGAAACGAAGACGATTGAGGAGGACAGATAGCGCAGCTTGATCGCAAAGAAGCGGCGGATCGGTCCCGCACCCTCCAGCATGGCGACCTCGATGATATCCTTTGGGATGGCGGCGAGGGCACTCATGAACAGGATCATGTTATAGCCGATGTTCTTCCATAAGTACAGAACCAGAACGACGATATGTCCGTATTCGGATTTGAGCCAGTCGATCGGCGCGGCACCGAACAGCGCGGTGATCTCGTTGAGTACGCCGTTGTAATGGAACACGACCTGCCAAATCAGAACGACCGACGCAACGGGAACCATCAGCGGTGTGATGAACATCGTGCGGAAGCGGCTGCGCCCGGGAATGTTGCTCATCAGGATGATGGCAAGCAGCAGCGGCAGAATGACCGCAAGCGGAACGGCAATCGCAGAGAAGGTCAGCGTATTTTTGACCGCCATGCGAAAGGCGTTGTTGTTCAAAAGCATTTCGTAATTCTTCAGAAAGACGAAATTTTTGGTAACGGGATTGTCAAGAACCGATTGATAGATTACGACCAGGAACGGAATGACAAAGAAAACCAAAACACCGGCAAGACTCGGAAACAGAAACGGCAGAGTGAGCAGCCGTTCACGGGTGACGCGCCGCTGCTGTCTTTGCAGAAGCTGTTTCTGCGTATACGTCGGGGCGGCGGGCGCGGATGATGCTTTTCGTTTCAATGGGCACAGCCTCCTTTCATAAAGATGGGATCTGTCAGATAAAGACGTGAAAATTTCCGTTTTCTTCCGCAAAAATCAGAATGTTTACGGAATATTCACAAAATGGGATTACGTGCGCTTCATATCGCGCAGAATCCGCATGAAATGCTTGACGAGAACGGTATCGGTGTTGTCTGCAAGTGCGGCGACGTTGCCGTAGCAGAAGCAATCGACCTCATAACCGCCGCGGCATACAGCGGACTCGGACGGCAGATACGCTTCGTAGCCGTTGGTCAGCGACAGCGCGAGATTATGACGGCAGGGACCGTGGTCGCGGATACGCAGACAGATTTCGGAGAACAGCTCGTACGGCGTGGGGCAGAAGGCGACGGCGTCACCGAGGGTCACGACCGAGACGGGAAGCGGCTTTTCCGTCGGAAGCTGACCGCCGGAAACGTACATATCATACGCGTCGCACATATACGCATGGATCAGACCGTCGATGTTGACGTAATGACCGTCACGCTCGTGGGTGTTCATATACGTCTCGACGACTTCTCTTGCGGGAAGCGGGCGGACGGGAAGCGGGATATCCTCCGCGTGCAGGGTGACGGGAGCACATTCAAACGGTGTGTGTGCAAACTGCTTTGCGATACGGATGGCATCAAGTGCCGCACGTCCGCCGAGTTCTTCGACGTGGCGGATATCGCCTGTGGTAAGACCGTTTGCGATTCTCGGTCCGATGTCGCCGACACAGCCGTTCCAAAATCCTGTCGGGATGCCGGTTTCTACGCCCATACGGTCGGTCATGATACCGATCCAGTCACGGGAGATCTCATGGTTGTTGCCGGCGGCAGTACCGTGACAGCCGTAATGGATGAACTGGAAGATGCCTTCCTTGGTTTCGGTATTACGGAAACGGATAACGGTCATCGTTTTGTCCTGCGTGCCCCAGATATTCTGACCGAAGCCGCATCTGCCGTCAACGGTAATTTCGCGGCGGTTGACACCAACCTCCGATTCACCCCAAACGACGGCGAATTCTGCGGGCTGCATGGATGCGAGTGCTTCCTTTGCCGCCTTGACGGCACCGGGAATCAGAATCCCTTCCAAATACGGACGGTCGACGTCGCCCCAGCCCGCCTGACCTGCGCAGTTGGGTGCGGAGTGGGTGTGGGTCGAGGAGGCAAGGACGTTTTCAAACGGAATTCCGCATACCTGTGCGACGGCTTCTCTGGTCTGCGTGCAGCAAGCCGTACCGAAATCGGCGAGTGCAAAGGACATCATCAGAACGGGAGCCGCATCACCGCTGCGGAGTGCGAGTGCTTTGATTTCAAGATGATCGTGGCAGGAGGTGGAATAGGTATCGTCGTTGTAGCCGTAGAGCATACCGCCGACCTCGGGTGTTGTGTCTGCCCATCCTGCGCCTGCAAATAATGTATGATTCATGTGGTAATACCATGCCTTTCTTCGTTTTGCGAATCGTTTTTTCCTTAACTATAGTATAACAGATTTTGGCTGTGTTGGGAAGGGTTTTGAGCAAAATCAAAATGTGAATTTTTTATGTTGTCAAAGCGATATACACTACGGATCGTTTCCGGAACGGCAAATGAAAATTTTTTGCGGGAATTTCGGAAAATTGAGAAAAAACTATTGACAATTCGGATATTTTTTGCTATAATATATGTGTTGTGAAACAACGGGGTGTGGCTCAGTTTGGTAGAGCGCTTGGTTCGGGACCAAGAGGCCGGAAGTTCAAATCTTCTCACTCCGACCAAAACAAAAGGAAGACCGTCTATGACGGTCTTTTTTGTTTTGTGTCGGAGTGGGAGGGTTGTCCCGCTTACGCCGGAAGAATTGCCGCAAGTAGAAG
>JAZQWK010000437.1:0-2050 GCA_045632325.1 Eubacteriales bacterium | reverse complement strand
GCTATTCCGAGGGGTGGATGCACCATAAGGGGCGCAGCCGCCACCATTTTGAATACTGGCGCGACTACTCCCATGCCGCCCGCGGCAACGCACCCGTGAAAATGCCGCTGCGCTTCGTCATGGAGATGTTCTGCGACCGCGTCGCCGCATCAAAGATCTACCGCGGCGTCGACTACGACGACGGTCACCCGCTTCGCTATTTCCGCGGCGGTCCCGACAAGTCCGAAATGCACCCCGAAACCGCGGCACTGCTCGAATCTCTGCTCTGTATGCTGGCAGGAGAGGGAGAGGAGCGTTGCTTTGCGTATCTGCGGTCGCTGGATGCAAAAGGAGCGTATCCGAAGGAATTGCCGTATCCGATTACGGATTGATCGATGCATACTCCCTCCGTCACGCTTCGCGTGCCACCTCCCTCAGTGAGGGAGGCTTAAGAAAGGAGACCACCATGCCGTTTCTCATGATCCGACAGGACATCACAAAAATGCAGGTTGACGCCATTGTCAACGCCGCGAACACGTCCCTTTTGGGCGGAGGCGGTGTCGACGGTGCGATTCACCGCGCGGCAGGACCGAAGCTGCTTGCCAAGTGCATGACGCTCGGCGGCTGTAAAACGGGCGATGCCAAGATCACACCCGGCTACAATCTGCCTGCAAAGCACGTCATTCATACTGTGGGACCCGTCTATCACGACGGTCAGCGCGGCGAACCGATTCTGCTTGCCTCCTGCTATAACACCTCCCTGCGCCTTGCAAAAGAGGCGGGATGCGAAACCGTTGCCTTTCCGCTGATCTCTGCCGGCGTTTACGGCTATCCGCGCGCAGATGCCATCCGCATTGCCGCCGACTCCATCCGTGTGTTTCTCGATGAAAACGACGACTGCATGACGGTGTATCTCGTCCTGTTCGACCGCGATTCGATGGATGCGGGAGGAGCACAGTTCCCCGAGATCGCATCGTACATCGATGATCGCTATGCCGATGCGCACGCCGATACCATGTCGGTACGCTATCATCGCATGGCTGCCGCAAAATCGCCTGTTCGCACGCCCAAAGCACAGGTCAAAGAGCAAGCACCGCAATATCCGTCCGCTCCGATGGCAGAGTATTCCCGAATGTTCCCCAAAGATGCAGCACCGTCGCTTGAAGAACTTCTTGCCAATCCCGACGAGAGCTTTTCCGAGATGCTCCTGCGCAAGATCGACGAAGCGGGCATGACCGACGCCGCCTGCTACAAAAAAGCCAACGTCGACCGCAAGCTCTTTTCCAAGATCCGCTCCGACAAGAATTACCGTCCGTCCAAGCAGACCGTTCTTGCGTTCGCCATTGCCCTGCAGCTGCCGCTTGAGGAGGTACGTCTGCTCCTGGAAAAGGCAGGCTTTGCGCTGTCCCACGCAAACAAGTTCGACATCATCGTCGAATACTTCATCGAGCACGAAAACTACGACGTTTTTGCCATCAACGAGGCGCTGTTCGCCTTCGATCAGACGCTGCTCGGTGCGTAATTTGTCGCTTCCCATGCGACACGTTTCATCAAAAATTATGGTATACTATGGTCACAGGATCAAAAAGGTCCGTGACCATAATTTTTTTGATGAAAAGGAGACCCATCATGACACATACCGATATCACCAACAACATCACCGAACTCGTATTCATCCTCGACCGCTCCGGCTCCATGGCAGGACTCGTCTCAGATACCGTCGGCGGCTTCAACGCCATGATCGAAAAGCAGAAAAAAACGGACGGTACCGTTTTCGTATCGACCGTGCTCTTTGATCACGAAAGCGTCGTTCTTCACGATCGTATCCCGCTTGCAGACGTCCGCCCGATGACGGAGGACGACTATGCACCGCGCGGCTCGACGGCACTCTTTGACGCCGTCGGCGATGCGATCCGCCACGTCGGCAATATTCACAAGTACGCACGGCGCGAGGACGTTCCGAAAAAGCCGCTGTTCCTCACCACGCCCGACGGTATGGAAAACGCCAGCCGCCGCTACGACCGCGCCAAGATCAAAGCGATGATCGAGCGTCAAACCGAACGGTACGGCT
>JAZQWK010000436.1:0-3309 GCA_045632325.1 Eubacteriales bacterium | reverse complement strand
GAACCGATCGAGCGCGACACGACGGCGATCACATCTCTGCTGAAGGGTATCGTATATATCGTCGCAGTGCTCGTCATTTCGGTGTTTGCGTCGTGGACGATCATTGAGGTTGCAAACGACGTTTTTGCGTTTGCCAAGAGTGACGAGGCGGTTACCGTCGTCATTGAGGAGGACATGACGGCAAACGACGTTGCGCAGATGCTGTATGAAAACGGCATCATCAAGTATCCGACGATGTACGAGCTGTTCATCCGTCTGAAGGAAGAATCGACGGACTATCTCGTCGGGGAATACGAAATTTCTCCATCGATGAATTACGGTGACATCAACGACACCTTTACCTATATTGCGCATACGCGTGAACAGGTCGTCATCACCATTCCCGAAGGCTATACGGTCGATCAGATCATCGATCTTTTCCTGAAAAACGGCATCGGTACGCGTGAGGGTTTCGTCGCCGCGATCAACGAATTTGAATACGATTATCGCTTTATGGAAGGTCTTGACGATCTCGATCCCGAACGCACATACCGTCTGGAGGGTTATCTGTTCCCCGATACCTACTATTTCTTCAAGGATGCCTCCGAGGTTGCCGTCATCGATAAGTTCTTGGTTAACTTTGAGCGTAAGGTATCCGAGGAATATTACGAACGGGCAGAGGTGCTCGGTATGTCCATGGACGATCTGATTGTCCTTGCATCGATGATTCAGGCGGAGGGTATGACGCTTTCGGACTTTGAAAACATTTCCTCGGTCTTCCATAACCGTCTTGCAAATCCGAGAACGTTCCCGAAGATGCAGTCGGACGCAACGCTTCAGTATATTCTCGATAAGCGCAAAACGGCGCTGACTGCCTCCGATCTGCAGATCGATTCCAAGTACAATTCGTATAAGTACAACGGTCTGCCGCCCGGATCGATCTGTAACCCCGGTATGGATGCCATCAACTGTGCACTGTATCCGGCAGAAACGGGCTATTATTACTTCCTTGCCGACGGCCACGGAAATACGTATTTTTCCGAAACCATCGAGCAGCATGAAGCACTGAAAAAGCAATATATTGACAACCAATAAGGGTTGATGCCATGGATGGAAAGGACACATATTATGAAATCACTGTTTGACCGCACGAAGGTCTACGTTATGGCAGACGATGCATCGTTTTCCGCAGACGGTGCCGACGGTATCGTCGTTTCTCTTGCGGAGAATGGCAGCCTTGCGCTGAAAGAGGATTGCGGCTATGCCGATTTCGACGCGCTGTGCCGTGCAAACGCAGATACGACGTCGGAAATTCTTCTGTATCTCCCGGCACTCGATGAAGAGCAGCGCAAGCTGTTGGCACACTGTGCGATCCGAAACGAAATGTGGAATCGGATTTTGTTCATTTCTGCTGCGCACAAAACGCTGGATGCGCTCAAGGCGGAACATCCCGAAGCGCGCATTTCTCCCGTTTGTGACGATAACATGGTTCGCCCGTGGATCTATGCGGCGTATATGGGAGCACCTGCGTACTTGATGGACGCAAAGGAGATCCTGCTTGACGCGGATGCATGGGGCAGCCCGACCGTTGACCGCGCGCATAACGCCAACGTCTGCATTTTTGCGATCGGCGCGGATGATGAAGATACCGTCAAGGCGCTCGTCCGTGTCGGCTGTGACGCGGTTCTGACGCACGACGGAAAAACGGCGCGGGAGCTGGTTTGGTGATGGGAATGCCGGAACTGCTGTCTCCTGCCGGAAGCTTTGAAAAACTCCGCGCGGCGCTGTTATACGGTGCCGATGCGGTGTATCTTGCCGGCAATATGTTCGGAATGCGTGCCGCAGCCGCGAACTTCACCGATGAAGAACTCAAAGAAGCGGTTGATTATACCCACGCGCGCGGAAAAAAGGTCTACCTGACGCTCAATACAATGCCGCGCGAATATGAATACGATGCATTGCGCTCCTACCTTTCCCGTATCGGCAATATTGGGCTCGATGCGTGTATCATCGCCGATATCGGCGTGCTGGGATTGGTGCGCGAGATGCTTCCCGATATGGAAATCCATATTTCCACACAAACCAGCTGTGTTTCTGCCGCGTCTGCAAAGATGTGGCACAGCCTCGGCGCCAAGCGCGTCGTACTTGCGCGTGAGCTGACCATGGAGGAGGTCATGCGCATCCGCGACAATTTGCCCTCCGAGGTCGAGCTGGAATGTTTTATCCACGGCTCGATGTGCGTGTCCTACAGCGGACGCTGTCTGCTTTCCAACCACTTCACGGGACGCGACGGCAACCGCGGCATGTGCGCACAGCCCTGTCGCTGGAATTACGTCATCACCGAGGAAAAACGCCCTGAAATGCCGCTGCCCATTGAGCAGACGGAGCACGGTACGTTCATTATGAGCTCCCGCGATATGTGTATGATCGAGCACATTCCCGAGCTGATGAAATCGGGTGTCGACAGCTTCAAAATCGAAGGACGCATGAAGAGTGCGTATTATACCGCCGTCGTCACCAACGCCTATCGTATGGCAATCGACGCGTATACCAAAGACCCCGATCACTACGAATATAATCCTTTGTGGCTGCGGGAGCTTGAAAGCGTTTCCCACCGTGAATACGCGACGGGCTATTGGTTTGACCGCGCGATCGAAAACGCCCAGACCGTTACCGATATGGGCTATCTGCGAGAAAAGGCGTATCTTGCGGTCGTTACCGACTACGATCCCGAAACCGGCATTGCGCAGTTTATCCAGCGCAACAAGGTCGTATCGGGATGTGAGGCGGAGATGATCTCGCCCGGCTCCGTCGGACGCGCGCTGACGGTTCACGATATGAAAAATGCGGACGGGGAACCGATCGAATCCGCACCCCATCCGTTTATGAAATTCTCTATGCCCGTGCCGTTTGCCGTCCGTGAAGGCGACATCCTGCGCGCGTAAAACGAAAAAGAGAGGGAACGGTATGAACATCAAAAAGATCGGAAGTATGGGATACTGTGCACAGGACGGTGCCGTTTGGGGCGATTTTCTGTTCCGTTTTGACCATCTCGGCAACTGCCGCGTTTATGATGCTGCGGTGCTGGATTCTGCAGATGAACCGATTGTCTTGCCGCAGATCGCATCCTTTTCGCTGAACGCAGATGATGCCGTCATCCCGCACTGCAACGCGGTGACGTTCGGCGGCTATTATGCACAGGGTGATGAGTTTCCGCTGCTTTACGCCAACGTCTACAACAACTATGCCAAAGCACAAGACCGCCGCGTCGGTATGTGCTGTGTCTACCGTCTGCAGCGCGAAGGTCTTTCTTTTCGCGCCGAGCTTGTC
>JAZQWK010000435.1:0-30658 GCA_045632325.1 Eubacteriales bacterium | reverse complement strand
CTGATGCCGAAGCCGGAGGTGGTGTTGCCCTGCGGGTCAACGTCAACGACGAGAACGCGCTTGCCGAGAACGCCAAGGGATGCTGCTATATTTACTACAGATGTAGATTTACCGACGCCGCCTTTCTGATTTGCAAAGGTGACGATTTTTGCATTAGCCATAGCAAAATTCCGCCGCGGATCAAGGGAAGCTGTTCCGGGCAACTCCTTTCTGACGATTTCTGAAATAAAAAATCATATATATAATATTATAGCACTTTCATGCTTCTGCGTCAAGAAGTGTGCATAAAATAATCGTCGGAACACAAAAAATTTACTGAATATTCGCAATTTGCCGCTGACTTCTGTTTCACGTGAAACAGATTTTGTCGTAATTCTGTTTAAGATTGAGCCGTGCTGCGTGCCGTGCCCGACACCGTATTGTGCCCGGTGCGGATGGTTACGGTCACGGTAACGCTGTCCTCTGTTTCCGTGCGGATGCTGTCAGCCCCAAATCCTGCTTCTCTCACGGCTGTGACGGCGTGTTCGATCGTATTGAAAAACAGACGGAGATCCTTCAAAATACATTTTTTGCGCGGATGCGTCCCGATCGGTTTTGTTGTTTCCGGGCTTGCGGTGACGGCAGTTTGCGGTATCCCGGATGGAAACGGAGATTGCGAAAGAAGGGCGTCGACGTATTCCTCGGTATGCGCCACGTTGAGACCCTGTTCGGAAACCGTTTGTACGGTTTTTCTGCGCACGTCCAGATCCTTGAGGCGCAGAAAAGCGCGCGCGTGACGTTCTGTCAGATGCGAACAAAGAATGATCTCTCGTTCCTCGGTTGTCAAGCGCAGAAGCCGCAGCTTGTTTGCGATACACGACTGCGACAGGGACAGTGTACGCGCGATTTCTTCCTGCGTCATTGCGTGTATATCGATCAGCGCGGCGATGGCTGCTGCTTGCTCAAACATATTGAGATTTTCTCTTTGCAGATTTTCAATCAAAGCAAGCTCCGCCGTGCGGCGGTTATCTGCGTCCAGTATGATGCAGGGAACTTCGGTCATACCGATAGAAGCTGCTGCGCGCAGTCGCCGCTCTCCTGCAATCAGCTGATATTCTGCTGCGTCTGCAGAAGAAACGGTTCTGCGCACGGTCAAGGGCTGTAAAAGTCCGTGCTCGCGGATGCTGTTTGCCAGGGAGAATAATGTGATATCGTCAAATTCTCTGCGCGGTTGGTACGGATTTGCGGAGATGGCGGTAATCGGAATGGTGCAGATGCGTCCTGCATCCCATCGCTCGGATAGCTGCTTTTCTTTTTCCTGCAGCTCAGCACTGCGAACGGCGAGCGTGGATTGCAGCTTCTGCAGCTCCGCTTCTTTTTCCTGCAGATGAAGACGGGTGTGAACGTCGCGTCTTTTGCTTGGGGTCTTTTCGCGGGCATCAGAAAAAACAGCCGAGGGAAATGTAAGAAGGTTTTCAAAGGTATGTCGAATGGGCTCCGTTGGAAAAGTGGGGAAGTGCTCCATATTTTAATATCTCCGATCTTTTTGGTATCTTTTGTTTCACGTGAAATTTTGGAAATGACGGGAAACGTCGTGACGCTTTCATGATACCACAGATCAGAGAAAAAGAGGGGCGGATTTGGGAGGCGAAAAAAGAGAAGTGTACTGGATAATCCGTGCTGTTTTGCATACACAAAGCGTCAAAAAACAAAATTCCCGTCCCAAGCTCACAGCGCTTGCGGACGGGAAAAGGTGGATTATAACGGTTTCTTTGCGATTTGCGCATTTGCACGCGGATACTGCTTTGGCGTAAACTGACGCTTTTTCACACAAAGCAGAACGCGGGACATGGCGTCGTTGTTTTCTTCTGCGGTGAAAGGATCGCGCAGAACGTAAGGTGCTGTCATTCGTGCGACACCGCCGAGAACGTCGATGGCGTTTTTGGCTTCTTCGTACTCGGTCATGCCGTCGCGTCCCTTCATCGCAAGGAAGATACCTTCCTTTTTGACGAGCGGCAGACACCACTCGCAAAGGACGTTCATGCGTGCGACCGCACGTGCGGTAACGACGTCAAACGCTTCTCTGAATTCGGGCATCTGTCCGAGTGTTTCTGCTCTTGCGGCTTGGATGCGCAGATTGGAAAGTCCCAAAAGGGATGCGGTGTTTGCGACGTAATCCAGCTTTTTCTGCGTGGAATCGACGGCAAGCACCGATACGTCCGGGCGAAGAATGGCAATCGGCAGGGACGGGAATCCGCCTCCGGTACCGACGTCGCACATCTTGGCGTGATCGGGGAGAAACGGTGCGATCAGCGCACAGTCCGCGTAATGCTTTACGAGGATTTCGTCAAGTTCGGTGATCGCCGTCAGATTCATGAAAGCATTGACGCGGAGCATTTCCTCGGTCAATGCATAAAAGGTATCGGCAACGGTCGGCTGCATATACGGCTCCAGTGCGTTGTCCGTGCCGAGGGTTTTGTTATTGACCGACAGTGCACGGAAGAACCGTTCTCTGAATTGTTCTTTTGTAACAGTCATAATGGAAACGATCGCTTTCTGAATGGAATTGCTGCTCAAGCAGTCAGGAACCGCTTATGCAGTCAGTAACGGAAGAATGAACAGGATAACCATATCGACGAGTACCAGCATCAGCACGGGCGTCATGACGACCATGAGCTTTCTGCCGATCGCCTTGCGTTTGATATCGTTTTCGATAAACGCATCCTTTTTGGCATCCGACCATGCGTCAGACAGGATTTCACGTGAAACGGGTTCTCTTGAAAAACCGCCGTTGACGAAGAAAAATACGATGAACAAGGTTGCGGCAACCGTATAAAGAACGGGGGTTGCCCAAAATACTTGCATGGCAAGCAGGATATAGTATGTCAGCGCAAGCACGGCAAAGATACCGAGCATCAGAAGTGCAAGTTTTCCGTTGAACTGCTTTGCACGGTCCTTCAGTGCGGATTTTGCGCTTGCGTATTCCTCGGGGGATGCGATATGGTGTTTCTTCTTTTTCTTTTTCGTTTTGGACATGGGTGATCTTATTTGCGGATATCGACAGCGATTATCTGTTTTTTCCGCCCTTTTCGTATTTTGTTTCAAACGGAATGATGCGGGAGAGAATTTCATTGGAGACGAACATACCCTGCGGCGTGAACGCATAATGACCGTTCTCGTGGGTCATCAAGCCGTTTTTGACGTAAATTTCAAGCTTTTTGCCGAAGATCTCGTCGAAATCGGCACCGAAGCGCGTGCGGAAATCGGCGGTATCAATGCCCTTTGCAAGGCGCAGACGAAGCATGAGATATTCTGCGACTTCTTCTCTGCGGTCGATGACGTACGATTCGTCAAGGAGGGACGAAGGCAGAGACGTTCCTTTGGTTTCCAGCAGCTTGCAGTACTGTGCGAGGGAACGGCGCAGGGAGAAGCGTCTTCCGCCGAAGTAGCTGTGTGCCGCAGGACCGCATCCGATGTATTCCTCTCCGAGCCAGTAGCGGAGATTGTGGCGACATTCGTATCCGTCGCGTGCAAAATTGGAGATCTCATATTGTTTGTAGCCGCGCGATGCAAGGAAATCGATGCCGTCGAAGTACATCTCACATTCGGTGTCTTCATCAGGCAGAGGAAGCATATGCTTTTTCTCACCGAACGGCGTACCGTCTTCGATGTGGAGATTGTACATCGAAATGTGCTCGGGCTTCATGGAGACGACGAATTCCAGCGTTTCCATGAACGAGCTTTTCGTCTGCTCGGGGATGCCGTACATGACGTCGATGTTGATGTTGTCAAATCCGGCTTCTCTTGCCATCTGGAAACATTCGGAGAAATCGCCTGCGGTATGAATACGGGACAGTGCGGCAAGCTCGTGGTTATGTGCCGACTGCAGACCGATGGAAAGACGGTTGACACCGGCTTTGTGCAGCTTTTTCAGTGTTTTTGCGTCAGCCGTAGCGGGATTCATTTCAATGGTGAATTCACAGTTTTCATCGAGATAAAAGTCGCGTTCCACTTCTTTGACGATATCCAGAAGCAGCTTTGCGGGAAGTGCCGTCGGGGTACCGCCGCCGATGAATACCGTATCGACGTTATACTGCGTCGTACGCTCGGAGATGATACGCATATTGTTCTTCAGCGCATTGCAGTACAGCTTCATTTCCTCGGGCGTTTTTCGTCCTTGGCAGACGATCTTGTCGGAGGAATAGAAGTCACAGTACGCACATTTGCTCTTGCAGAACGGAATGTGCAGATACAGACCCAACTTTTTATATTCCTGTGATGTGGGATCTTCCTGCTCGGATTTGACGTCTGACGCTTCCGTTTCGGAAGGAAGCTCTTCATCGGGAGCCGGTTCCGTCGGAAGAAGCTCGTCGTCCTCCTCTGCTGCATCGGACGCAGCCGTATCTTCGACATCAGCGGCGACGTTTTCCGTCGGGGCTTCCGTTACGGACGCGGGAGCCTCTGGGGAATTCGTGACGTCGAACGCATCGGGGACGTCATCAATACCGTCTTCCGTTTCGGTTTCTGCAAGATGGGGTTCTTCGATGGGAGCGTTTTCATCGAGAAGCAGATCGATCTCGGCAGTATCGCCGGACGCTGCATCCATGATGGCTTCCATTTCCTGCGTTGCTGCGCCTTTTTCAACGACGTCGGCGGGAGCACTGTTT
Organism: Eubacteriales bacterium; assembly: GCA_045632325.1. Taxonomy (GTDB): domain Bacteria; phylum Bacillota; class Clostridia; order Oscillospirales; family CAG-272; genus RGIG3925. The sequence continues at coordinate 26,012 of JAZQWK010000435.1, read as the reverse complement.
TTCGTTTTGTTTTTTTTCATTGGAAATACCTCCTGTGACGTGGAGAATGTTTCACGTGGGACAACGAGCTGTATGAGAGGCATCAATCCTCGTCATCGAGCTTGAGTACTGCCATAAACGCTTCCGGCGGAACTTCGACGGAACCGAACTGGCGCATACGCTTTTTGCCTTCCTTCTGTTTTTCAAGCAGCTTCTTCTTTCTTGTAATGTCACCGCCGTAGCACTTAGCAAGGACGTCCTTGCGCATGGCGCGAACGGTTTCGCGGGCGATGACCTTACCGCCGATGGCTGCCTGAACGGGAATTTCAAACAGCTGGCGCGGGATGTTGTCGCGCAGCTTTTCGACGATCTTTCTGCCGCGGCCGTATGCATTGTCGGCAAAGACGATGAACGACAGTGCGTCGACCATATCGCCGTTGAGCAGGATATCGAGCTTGACGAGTTTCGACGGTTCGTAGCCGAGCAGCTCGTAGTCGAGGGAAGCGTAACCCTTGGAACGGCTCTTCAGCGCGTCGAAGAAGTCGTAAATGATTTCGGCAAGCGGCAGATGATAGTGCAGCTCAACGCGGTCGTTTTCCATGTATTTCATGTCAATGAACGTACCGCGGCGATCCTGGCACAGCTGCATGATCGAGCCGACGTAGTCGTTGGGCGTCAGAATGTTTGCCTTGACGATCGGTTCCTCAGAGAGTTCGATTTCCTCGGGAACGGGGAAGTCAAGCGGGTTGTCGATCATCAGAACGGTGCCGTCCTTCTTTGTGATGCGGTAAATAACGCTGGGGACGGTCGTGATCAGATCGAGATTGAATTCGCGCTCCAGACGTTCCTGGATGATCTCCATGTGGAGCAGTCCAAGGAAGCCGCAGCGGAAGCCAAAGCCCAGCGCCGCCGAGGTTTCTGGCTCGAAGGTCAGTGCGGCGTCGTTGAGCTGGAGCTTTTCCAGCGCTTCACGCAGTTCGGGATATTTTGAGGAGTCTGCGGCGTAGATACCGGAGTAGACCATCGGCTGTGCCTTCTTAAAGCCGGGGAGCGGGTCGGGCGTTCCGTTTTCGACGGTCGTGACGGTATCACCGACGCGGGTATCGGCAACGTTTTTGATGGATGCCGTGATATAACCGACGTCGCCCGCAGAAAGGGAATCCTTCTTCGACAGACCGAAGGCGTCCATCGTACCGACTTCGATGACGTCAAATTCCGCACCTGTGTGCATCATGCGGATGCGCTGACCTGCGGACAGTGTACCGTCAAAGATACGGATCAGAACGACGACGCCGAGGTATGGATCGTAATAGGAGTCAAAGATCAGCGCCTTCAGCGGAGCCGTGGAATCTCCCGTAGGCGCGGGAATATCGGTGACGATGTGCTCAAGAACGTCGCCGACGTTCAGACCCGTCTTTGCGGAGATGGCGGGGCATCCCTCTGCGGGAATACCGATGATGTCCTCGATTTCAGCCTGAACGCGTGCTACGTCGGCGGAGGGCAGGTCGATCTTGTTGACGACGGGCAGAATTTCCAGATTGTTGTCAACGGCGAGAAATGCGTTTGCCAGCGTCTGCGCCTCAACGCCCTGCGTTGAGTCGACGATCAGAATGGCGCCTTCACACGCGTTGAGAGAACGGGAGACCTCGTAGTTGAAGTCGACGTGACCGGGTGTGTCGATCAAGTTGAGCGTATAGGTTTCGCCGTCGGACGCTTTGTAGTTGAGATGCACGGCGCGTGCTTTGATGGTAATGCCGCGTTCGCGCTCGATGTCCATGTTATCGAGCAGCTGCTCCTCCATGTCGCGCTGGGAGACGGTTTCTGTTTTTTCCAGAAGTCGGTCGGCAAGCGTGGATTTGCCGTGGTCGATATGTGCGATAATGCAAAAGTTTCTGATATGATCCTGATTTGGCATTGTTCGGTATGATTCCTTTATATGAATTTTTGCCGTACGGCAATGGTTGTCTGCTTAATATTATATAGCAAAACCCGTGATAATACAAGCCATGCGCGTGAAATTTTACAAAAAAGTTGAATTTGTGTCTGTTTCACGTGAAACAAAAAGAAACTCCCTCTGTCTGTTCTTGTACCCAGCCTCCCTCATGGAGGGAGGTGGCACACAAGGTGTGACGGAGGGAGTATGAATTTATCCGAGGTTGAATGTTATTCAGCCTTATCAGCTTTCTTTTCGCCGATGGAGAGGATCGCATTGACGACGATACCGATGATGAGAGCGGTAGCGATGTTGGTCAGCGTGATCGGACCGAAGTTGAGGGTCAGACCGCCGATACCGGGAACGAGGATGGATGCAACGACGAGCAGATAGCGGTTGTCGTTGAGGTCAACCTTCTGAATCATCTTCAGACCGGAAACTGCGATGAAGCCGTACAGCGCGATGCAGATACCGCCGATGACGCAGACGGGAATGGTGTTGACGAACTGAACGAAGGGATTGAAGAAGGAGAGAACCATTGCCATGATTGCAGTGGTGCAGATGGTGAAGATGGAAGCGTTGCCGGTGATTGCAACACAGCCGACACATTCGCCGTAGGTCGTGTTCGGGCAGCCGCCGAGCATCGCGCCTGCGATGGTACCGACACCGTCACCCATGACCGTCTTGTCCAGACCCGGATCGGTGATGAGGTCGCGGTCGATGATGGTGGAGAGGTTCTTGTGGTCGCCGATGTGTTCAGCCAGAACGACGAAGCCGACAGGTGCAAACAGACCGATCAGAGAAACGATGGAGGTACCATCGATGCCGGAGAAGCCTTCCTTGATGGCTTCAACGATGGTGAACTGCGGAACGTGGATGATGGAATCCATCGTGGTCAGTGCTGCATAGTTGACCAGCTGCATCGAGGGAACGTTTGCGAGCATACCGATGACGGTCAGAATGGAGGCGAAGACGTAGCCTACGCCGATACCGATGATGAACGGAATGAGCTTCATCATCTTGGAGCCCTTGACAGCAGCGAGAACGGTTGCGATGAAGGTGACGATACCGGTGAGGATAGACCAGAGGTTGTACGCGCCGATGGCGGTGCTGTTGATGTTATTGACAGCGGAGCCGCAGAGGGAAAGGCCGATGAGCGCAACGGTCGGACCGATGATGACGGGCGGGAGGAGCTTATTGACCCATGCCGTGCCGATGAACATCATGACAACAGAGATGATCGCGTAAACAAGACCTGCGATCAGAGAACCGACGACGATACCGCCGAAGCCGTATGCACAGGCACCGATCAGCGGGCTGATGAATGCAAAGGAAGAGCCGAGGAATACGGGAGACTTTTTGCGGGTGATGAGAATGTAGCAAAGCGTACCGACACCGGCACCGAACAGTGCTGCGGGCGGGTCCATCGTAAGAACGCCGCCGTTGGAGCCGTTTACGAGGGTGGGGACGAGCAGCGTTGCCGCAATGATCGCCAGCAGCTGCTGGAGAGCAAAGACGAGGTTCTGCCCGAATGAGGGTTTTTCGTGGATGTCGTAGGTCAGTTTCATGGGTACCTCCAAAGTGATTTTTTATAAATACATCCGCATAAAACGCGGCGGATGATATTTTCAGAGAAGATATACGCCCGTATCGCCGTCGATCTCGGTCATATGAACGTCAACGATCTCGTCGTGTGCGGTCGGGACGTTTTTGCCGATATAATCGGGGCGGAAGGGAAGCTCGCGGTGCCCGCGGTCGACAAGTACGGCCAGCTGAACTGCCGACGGTCTGCCATGACGGAACAGCGCTTCGATGGCGGCGCGGACGGTGCGTCCGGTGTAGATAACGTCATCGACGAGAATGACGGTTTTGTTCTGAATGTCGATGGAAAGCGGCTTGTCCTCCACCATCGGCGTATGCGGCATCGGAAGATCGGGGCGTTCGGAAAGGTCGTCGCGGTACATCGTGATGTCGAGGGAATCCATCGGGACGTCGGTTCCGTCCACGTGAAACAGATTGTCGTGCAGGATCTGTGCGATCGGAGTGCCGCGGCGGTGAATGCCGATCAGACAAAGGTTCTCGCATTCTTTGTTGCGTTCGATGATTTCGTGGGTAATACGGATCAGCGCGCGGTTGACGGCGTTTTCATCCATCAATGCGGCTTTGACCTGACGTTCGTTCATGACGGTTGCCTCCTTGTCTGCGGTCAATGCAAAAAAGACCTTACCGATGTTTTTATGACACGGCAAGGTCGTTATACGCTGATTTCCGAGAGCAAGAGGTTCAGGGCTGTTCCGTTATCTATCTGACGTTCTTTCATCAACTCAAACGCAGCCGCGCGTCCGCGGTATCGGATCTGCCTTTACTGTTCAAGCTCGGATGTTTTATATGAAAAAAACTTGCCGGTCTCTCTGTACCGATTTAAAGCTTCTGTTTCGCCTAATATTATACCATGAAATCGCGTTTTTGTAAAGACCAAAGTTTGAGTATTTTCAACAAATAAAGACATTAAATTTTGTGCAAAATGACGACTCGGAGGTTTCCGACAACCTGTGGAAACCTCCGAGGACTAGCATTTTATTTTTCTGCGATCGTATCGGCAAATGCAGCGATATCTCCTGCACCCATGACGACCAGAAGATCTCCTTCCTTTGCCGTCGTCTGAAGATGTGACAGAAGTGCGTCACGGTCGGGGGCATATACCGCGTGCGGGATCCGCTTTGCGAGCTGTTCGGAAGTGACGCCGTACGTATTCGTTTCACGTGCAGCATATATGTCCGAAAGATAGACCTCGTCGCATCCGTCGAACGCCGTGACAAAATCCTCAAACAGCTCTGCCGTTCGGGAATAGGTGTGCGGCTGATAGACACAGCGCAGACGTCCGCCGATACTGCTGTTCATACGGTGTGCACCCTCCAGCGTCGTGCGGATCTCGGACGGATGGTGACCGAAGTCGTCGTAAACGGGAACACGGACAGCACAATCTTTCAGATATCCCTTGAACTCCATGCGGCGGCCCGCACCTGTGAAGTTGGACAGACCCGCTGCAATGACGTCGGGGGTAAGACCGCACTTGTCGGCAGCGGCGACACAGGCCAGTGCGTTGAGGACGTTGTGCTGACCCGGAACGGATAGATGAATGGAACAGAACGGCTCACCGTTGTGAAGCACCGTAAACGCCGCACATCCGTCGGGATACGTAATATCAACTGCGCGGTATTCCGCTTCCAAATTTGCAATACCGAAGGTCACGCACGCCGCATGACAGCCGCGGACACTGTCGAGCACGTTTTCGTCGTCGGCGTTGACGATGTCGATGCCGTCTTCACCGGGGATTTCCATATACCTGTGGAAAGATTCTTTGATCTGCTCCAACGACTTGAAATAGTCGGGATGATCCATTTCTTCGTTGAGAACGACGGCAATGCTCGGATGGAAGGAAAGGAAGGAGTCCTTATATTCGCACGCTTCAAAGATGAAGTCTTCACCCGTGCCGGAATGGAAATCGTGACCGAGCTCGGGAATCGGTGCGCCGATCAGAATGGCGGGATCGCGTCCTGCATAGAGAAACAGATGGGAAAGCATGGCGGAGGTGGTCGTCTTGCCGTGCATACCCGCGATACCGATGCCGTGGCGGTAACCGCGCATCAGAAACGACAGAAAGCAGGTACGGTAGACGAGCGGAATACCCGCTTTTTTAGCCGCCGCATATTCCGGATTGTCCTCGCCGATGGCGGCGTTGTAAATGACGGCGTCGCAGCCTGCAATGTTTGCGGCATCGTGTACGGGATGTACGGTGATACCGGCCTCTGTCAGCATTTCCGTGTTGCGGGATACAGCGCGGTCGGAACCCGAGACACGGTAGCCCTTTTCTTTTGCGATCATTGCAAGCGCACTCATGGATACACCACCGATGCCGATGAAAAACAGCGCGCATCCGACGGGAAGCAGCTGCTGCAATTCCTGTATAGAGTGCATAATTATGCAATTATCTGTATGTTCCATAAATAGTTCCTCCGTGTTGACAGTTATCTTCGTGAATAGTTATAATATCATAATTATCGACAGCTTTCGTGTTTTTCGTCATAATCCCGTAATAAATAATTCAGAAATTCCTTGCTTTTTGCATTTACAATTTTCACATTTTTCGTGTATAATAATAACAGACGCGACAGAAGCATCAAAAACATCGAAAGGAAACATAATCAATGACTATCACAGACATCAAAATCCGAAAGCTTTTTGACGAGGGACCTATGAAAGCCATCGTCTCCGTGACCTTTGATCATGCCTTGGCAGTTCACGACATCAAGGTAATTTATGCAAGAGACAAGTTCTTTATCGTTATGCCCAGCCGCAAGAATCCCGACGGCACCTACCGTGACATTGTGCATCCGATCAACGTGGAATTCCGTGCGACGCTGGAACGTGCTGTGATCGAGGCTTACCATGCAGAGCGTGAAGCTTACGACAACGGAACGAGCGCTTTGTGCAGACGGGACGAGGAATACGCTGACGTGATCCTGTAAATCCGATTTCGTTCCCTGACTTTTGGAGAAAGACAGTATGAGAAAAAACACAATAATGACAGAAAAGAGTACCCATGTGTCTGATACGGCACGGTTTGCGGTGCTCTTTTTGTTTTGAAAAGGCTGACTATATTATATCACAGATTTTCGGAAAAATACAGTACCCGATGCGTTTTTTACCAAATGTTTTCAATTTCGGTGAAAATACGGTCTTTGGTAGGGAAACATTGTGCATGACAACAGGAAAAGCGATTGAACTGTTTTGTTCCTTTATCAAATTACACAAAAAAATCATGAGATTGCGCAGTTTTTTCTTGACAGCATTTCTCATTTATAGTATAATAAAAACAAATCCAACAACGAAACAACCAATCAACAGGAAGGATGAAACGATATGAACAACGAAATGCAGTTTAACTCCGCAGAAGCTACGGAAATTTTGGGTGACGTCCATGCAACGGCACAGGCGCTGGTTGCCGAGATCGAAAAGGTCGTCATCGGTAAACGCCATGAGATCATCATGCTCGTCACGGCTCTTCTTGCCGGCGGTCACGTGCTGATCGAGGACGTTCCCGGTGTCGGTAAGACCACACTTGCGGCGGCACTTGCGGCGGCGGCAGGACTCAAATTCAAGCGCGCACAGTTTACCCCCGACGTCATGGCATCCGACATCACGGGCTTTAACATCTATAACCGCCAGACCGAAAACTTTGAGTTCCGCGAAGGTCTGGTTATGACCAACATTCTGCTCGCCGACGAAATCAACCGTGCATCGCCGAAGACGCAGTCCTCTCTGCTCGAATCCATGGAAGAAGCAAAGGTCACCGTCGACGGCACGACCTATCAGATCCCCGATCCGTTCTTCGTCATTGCGACCCAGAACCCCACAGGCTTTGTCGGAACATATCCGCTGCCCGAAGCACAGCTGGACCGTTTCACTGTCAAGATCTCCATCGGCTATCCGACGGCAGAAGAAGAAATCAACATCATCCGCGCAAGAAAGTACGAAAATCCGCTGGATAAGGTCACAGCACAGACCGATGCCGATAAGATCCGTGCGCTTAAGGATGCCGCGGCGGATGTCCACATGGATGATGCGATCTACGATTATATCGTCAGACTCGTTGCTGCGACCAGACGTCACGGTGCGCTGTCGCTGGGCGCATCTCCCCGTGCGTCTCTTGCGCTGACCCGTATGGCGCAGGCGTATGCCCTGATGCATAACCGTACATATGTCATCCCCGAGGACGTCAACGCGATCTTCGTCAATACCATCGCACACCGTGTCATGCTCAAGCAGGAGGCAAAGCTGCAGCGCATGACCGCAGAGCAGGTTCTGCGTGATATTCTGCGCGCGGCCGACGTTCCGTTTGTCGGAAAGCGCGAAAAGGATGAGGACAAGGCATGAACGCGTTCATGGAAAAACAGCAGCTGGCACAGCAGAAGGCAGAGGAGAAAGCAAGAAAGCAGAAGATCAAGGAAGATGCGAAAATTCTTGCCGATATCCGCAAACAGGAAAAGCTGGCACGGCTGAAGTCTTATCCGACCTTTTCGCTGACCCAAAACGCGATCTGGTACGGACTGTTCTTTGTATTTGCGCTGTTGTTTACACAGGCTCTGCGCTCCCCTCTCTCCTCGGTGCTGTTTATCTTTGTGATGCTTTTGCCGCCGCTGCTTGTATTGTATGTGCTGACCTGCAATATGTTCGTCAGCGAGTCCAATACGGTGGAAGCGGAGACGATTCAGAAAGAAGTGCCGCTGGAATATGAAATTCTGATTGCCAACAACGGATTTTTACCGTATCCGTTTGTCGATGCGGATATTCAGTATCCCGCGACGGACGGCGTACACTGCGATACGAAGCGTGTCTCCTGCTCGCTTGCGCCGCAGGGAACGTTCCGGATTCTCGACCGTGCAACCTTCCACTACCGCGGCGGGTATGAGATCGGTATCCGCGACTTGTATGTCTATGACCCGCTGAAGATCTTCCGCATCCGTATGCGGCGCGACAATCTGCGTCCGGTATTCGTCATGCCGAGACGCCCCGTCATCGTGACCGACGGTGAAGGTGCGGCGTCCGAGATCAATACGACCGAAGTCCGCAACTTCCGCGGTGCCGACCGAACGGAGCTGACCGAAATCAAGGAATACCGCATGGGCGACGGTCTGCGTGATATCCATTGGAAGCTGTCGTCGAAAACCCAGGATCTGATGGTCAAGCATTACGGCATGAATGCGTGCCGTTCCGTGTGCTTTTTGCCCGATCTCGGCGAGAAGTATACCGATCCTTTGAAGCGCGGGCTGTATACCGACGATATCAATCTCTGCTGTGCCGATGCGGTCACGGAAATGACGATTGCCCTGATGCTGTCGACCTTGCGCGGTGCCAACAACGTCTGTACCTTGATGTGGTATGAAAAGCGTGTTGCCGATATGGTGAACACCGCTGACATCATTGGCGGGAACAATCCGCCGTCCGATGAGCAGACAGCAGAGAGCGCGGAACAAACCGCGGTCACACCTGCGCCGCACATCGGTTTTGCCGCCGAGGTCATGTACAATGAACTCGACTTTGAGCGTGTTTACCCGTACTTTGCGACGGCATCTCTGCACGATGCATCCCTGTCACCCGCTTCGTTGTGCCGCTTTATCACGGAAACGGAATCGGTATCTTATTATATCGTTACGAGCCGTCTCGATGCGGCGCTCGTCACGGAGCTGCAGCAATCCCTGCGCGATTATTCGTCCGTCGTTCTGATGGGCGGCTTGCAGGTGTACTATTTTGACCCGATTGCGAAAATCCGCGATCCGGAGGAACGTGCGCGTCATAACGACGAGAACGAGCATCTCATTGCGCAGATGCGTGCGGCGGGTATTCTTGTAACGGTCTTCAATGAAATCAAATAAAATGAGGAATCAATCCATGTCCAAACACCCCAAACATTCTCCAAAGACAGCGGAGACAGCCGCGGTATCGGTCAAGGAGTCCCGATCCGACCGCCGTGCGGAAAAGCGCGATGCCAAACAGCGGAATCTGCGCCATCTGCATCCGGGGCTTCAGACGGTGTCCGATTGGATGACGCCTGTCGGATTGCTTCTGCGTCTGGTTCCGGCATATCTGCTGCTGGCGGGCTTGTATCTGTTTACGGATAATGCCTTTGGCTTTGCAACGCCGAAGCTGCTGTTTCTGCCGATGATCGCATTTGTTCTGCTTCTGCACGGTGCGGCTTGCTGGAATAAGATCGTATCGGTCATTGCGTGGATTCTGACGGCGGCAGGCGGTATTCTGCTGCTGGTCATGTCATCCAACCCGCTGACATTTCTGGTCAATCTCGGCAGAGGACTGTTCAACTCCGCCATCTCCTACATGATGACCATCGGCTACGGCGTTCTGTACGTCTTCAAACTCGACTCACCGTTTGAAGCGGAAACAGAGCTGATGTTTGCAAGAATTGCTTTCGGCATTTTGCAGATCATCTGCGCAATCATCACCGCGCATTGCACCGCAAAGAAAGTCCGCGTCTGGCCGATCGCCGTCATCACCGCATTCAGCTATACACTCGTTTTCCTTTATAATATTTCGACCTCTAAGTGGGGTATTGCACTGTCGGTCGCAGGTATTTGCGGTCTTCTGTGCATGAAAATGGCAGACAAATATGCCGCGCTGCCAAAGCATAAAACCGTCAGTGCCGCAGACCTTGAAAAAGAAGATGCGGAATCGGCGGAACCCACGCCCGATATCGGTGATGTATCTGAATACACCGCGGACAAAAAGTCGGAGCGTGCATTTTCTCTGCGCGGTTCAGCCATTGTCGGTTTTTCGGCGGTTGTATGTACACTGCTTGCACTGCTTGCGGCAGCAATTCCCGCATCGCGTGTCAAGGAACCGTGGAAAACCTACGAAACCATCGACACTGTGATGGAAACCATCCGTGCTTATGAAATGGCGCTGATTACCGGCGAGGATATGCAGATTGCAGACCTTGGCTTGACCGGTGCTGCCGAAATTTTAGACGCACGCTCGTCCATTGCAACGCCGCGCTACTTCACGGGCAAGCCGGTGCTGGAGATCCAGTCGAATCTGAATCTGCCCGTTTATCTGCGCTCATGGGTATCGGCGACGTTCCTTGACGATAAGTGGTACGTCGCAGACGAGGCAACGCGTGATGCGTTTGACGAAATCTTCCCGGATGATTTCAGTGCCGAGGATATCACGTACCGCTTCTACCGCAATCTGAATCAAAAGCTCGTCAATTACAAAACGAAAACGTCGTACGTCAACCATGAGGACGAAGGCTTCATGACGACGCTGATTTCCCTCAAAAACCTCGGTGTCGCGGGCAACATTCTGTTCCTGCCATCAAAAATGAACACCGAGCTGTCTTTGCAGGAGTACGGTTCCATCGAGGAAGCGTACCAGAAACGGTGGATCAACTATTTTGACGGCATTGCATACTCCCGTGCGTTCCACAAGGGCGCAAAATATTCCGCGGTCGCCTATCTGCCGCTGTACAAAGAACAGGATTGGCAGCAGGCGCTGAACCAGAAGCGCATGGCGTACGATACCTTTATGGATGTCTATGCATACGTCGGAAATGATATCGCAAGACTGCTTGAAGATGAAAAAACCACGGTCTTTGACAGCGGTTACGACACCTATTCGTTGAAATATCTCTCCGATTATTATCTGTCATTGGATGCTGACGGACGACAGAATTTCATGAATGAGATCAATGAAGTGATGCAGTACAACGACTACGTCACGGAAAATGATCTTTATACCTCGCTGACACAGGACGAAGCACTCAACGAAAAACTCCGCGATCTGGCACTGGAGATCATCTACTCCGAGCCGCTGCCCGAAACGGGATTGACGATGCGCGTCGACGGTGAGGAAATGGACTATACCGATATCCTTGCGCGCCGCGCGATGCAGTACACCGTCGGTGATACGGCACGGATGATCTACGCGACCGAGGACCTCGACATCATCATCGATTACGGAACCGGCATCTCCGAGGAAGAGAGCGAAAAGGTCGTATATCTGCAGCTGCCCGATCAGGACGATCCGCTCGATTTTTCCATTGAGGAATCGGTAGCGGCGGAACTGAACGCGGCGGCAACTGCGGCGGCGGACAAACCGTTTATCGAAGCCCGCGAGGTGCGCGGCACGGACAATTCGCTCATCAACGTCGAGTATTACGTCACGGATGCAGAAGCGTTTTCCGCATTTCTGCGCGGTCAGGTCGACGGCATGGAGTATAACGCATCGCTGTTCTATACCGAATATGCCCGCCGTATTGCAAAGTACCTCTCTGACAATATGGTCTATACGCTGAATCCGACGGCACCGGAAACGGAAGACACAATGTCCTCGGTTGAGCGGTTCCTGTTTGTCACAAAAGAAGGCTACTGTGTACAGTATGCAACGGCGGCAACATTGCTTCTGCGCTCGGTTGGTGTTCCGACGCGTTACGTCGAGGGTTACATCGCACCGAAGTTTACCCGCAATGAAGCGGAAGACCGCGTCGGCAATTATCTCTGCAATGTAAAAGACTCCAACGCACACGCGTGGTGTGAAATTTATCTTGAAAACTACGGCTGGCTGACCACCGAGGTCACGTCGCCGTATTACAGCGAGATGTATGACCCGTATGAAACGGTCAACTACAATCGCGGCGATTCTTCGTCCGCGACCGTTCCCGAAACCCCGATCGTCGAGGATATCGAGGAAGTGGAAGATGAGGATACGCTTTGGGATCTGTACGGCGATATCATTATCACCGTCCTGATCACGGCGGCAATTGCCACGGCTGTTATCTACGTGCTGTATCGGTTCTTCAAGAATCGGGAAGCCATGCGCTACCGTCATACGGAAATGCTGAAAAAAGCAAAACAGCATCTGACCGAGGTGGATGAACGCAAGGCAATTTCCTCGGCACTCTACGACAATTTGCGTCGGACCGCGGCAGTCTTTGACGTCAAGCCGATGACGGGTGAGACGCCGATGGAATATACGCACCGACTGGATATGCGCTTCAAGGTCAAGAATGAAGACGGATCCCTTGGTGCGGCGGAAGCTGTCTATCCGTACATTGCCAAGAACGAATTCGGTGACGTGCTTATCGATGAAGAAGAACTCTGGCTGCTTGCCGATTACATCGTCCGATTGGAGGACGTTATTCGCGCAGAGGTTGGCTTCATTCAGCGCTTCTATCTGAAATATATCCTTGGTCTGATGGATTAAACTGCATAAACAAAGGGGAGAAACCGCTGTGTGTGGTTTCTCCCCAATTTGTTGATAACTTATTTATATCACCTGGAACAAATAAAACTTCAGATAATCCGTCTCCGGCACCGTCCATAAAATCGGATGGTCGGGGGATTGCTGACGCGCTTCGATCTGCCGCAGGGTCACGCGGGCATCATACGCCGCCTCACGCAGCATCTTACAGAACAGCTCGCTCGGCATAAAGTGCGAGCAGGATGCCGTTGCAAAGTAACCGCCGCGCGGAAGCAGCTGCAGAGCCTTGCGGTTGATCTCGCGATAGCCGGCATAGGCGTTGTTGACCGTACCCGCGCTCTTGGTAAAGGCAGGAGGATCGAGGATGATCATATCGTACTTGCGCTGTTTCTTTGCGTTCAGCTCGTCAAGATACGCAAACACGTCGGCGCAGATGAAGTCCATGCGGTCGGCAAGACCGTTTTCCTCGGCATTGCGGCGAGTCATGGCGATTGCGTCGGCGGAAATGTCAACGGCATCGACGTGAGCCGCACCTGCTTTTGCCGCATTGAGTGCAAAGGAGCCGGTATGCGTAAAGCAGTCAAGAACCGTGCGTCCGCGTGCTAACTTTGCCGCGGCAAGACGGTTGTATTTCTGATCAAGGAAGAAGCCCGTCTTCTGTCCGTGGATGAAGTCCACGTGGTAGGTAATGCCGTTTTCGCAGATCATCGACTCTGTCATTGACGGGTTTTCCTCAAGTCCGTCGCAGTGATAGAAGCCGACCGTTTCTTCCATGCCTTCCAATTTACGGATAGCAACGTTGTTGCGCTCGTAAATGGCACGGACGGGCACACCCATTTCGGCAAGCACACGGACGAGGGCAGGGAAAATCACGTCCTTGCGCAGCTCGATGCCGAGGGACAGCGTTTCGGTAACGAGCACGTCGCCGAAGCGGTCAACGGTCAAACCGGGGAACTGATCGGCTTCGCCGAAGATCAGACGGCAGCAGAGGAAATCTTCTGCCGATGCCATAACTGCACGGCGATATTCCACGGCGTAACGCACGCGGCGTTCCCAAAACAGATCGTCAAAGCGATCGTTTGCATTGGTTGACAGCATACGGACGCGGATTTTGGATGCCGCATTGTAAAAACCGGTACCGAGATACCGTCCGCGGCGGGAAAAGACGTCACAAAGTGCACCGTTCTCGGGTGTGACGGAACATTCCTTGACGTCGGATTCGTAGACCCAGACGTGACCCGCACGGACGCGTGCTTCACAGCGGTCGTCTACGGTAACGGCGGGATAGATTCTTTCAGACATAACTGTTTGATCCTCTGTATAAAATGATGGTGATTATCGCCACTTTAACTGTGCACCGCATCCCGCACAGAATTTTGCGGTCGGCAGGTTGGCGGTATGGCATCGCGGACAGATCAGCGTATGACGCGCATCGGGCATTCTCTGCGGCGGTACACGGCGAGCTTGTTTCTTCTGCATACGCGCGGTGGTGTGGGATTTTTTCGGCGTCGGGAATTTGCCGTTGGCGAGACTTGCCATGCGCGCAAAGGCGGGAGACAGCTTTTCCAAACGCAGGAAAAAGTCGCGGCTCGGCTCGGAGAATTCAGCCAGACGCATATAGATATTGATAAAATAAATCGACAGAATCGTGTCAACAAAGGCATACTTGATGCACAGAACGAGCATCAATGCAAGGATAATGCCGAAATAAGCAAACTTTTCCATGCCGAGGACGTTCATCAGCGAAAACAGCGCAATACCGAGAGCGGCTGTCAGAACGGCAATACCGGCTCCCATAAAGATTGCGATATCCGATGCGTTTTTGGTCAGCTGTTTCCAGTTGATGGCAAAGATCGCGCATCCCTCGGACGCACTCAAATACAGACCTTCATCACCGCGGAAGAAGGTATATGCCATGCACGCATGGTTCATATACGCCAGATGCAGATGCAAAAACTGCCGTCCCAGCTCGACCATCAGCTTCATACCGGGAATTTCTCCGACGAGGGAGGATGCGCGGGTAAATACGGTATTCAGCTCTGATACTGTTGAGGAGATCAGTTTTTTCGTTGTAAAATAGTTTTTCGGTGTACGGAATCGCTGTGTCACAAGATCCTGGGACAGGGAAACGCTGTTGCGTGGAATATATCCGTCGGCAATGGAGCCCGTGATGATGGCGATATGGCCGCCGTCGATGCGATAACCGACCGAGCGGTACAGCTTAACACAGAGGAACGCCGACAACGCTGCCCAAAAGGGAAGCAGAACGTAGGAAAGCCATGCTGCAGCCAGTGCCGGAAGACCGACCATAACGACGTACAGCAATGTAGTGAGCAGCGTCATGCCAAGTCCAAGCAGGAGCTTTAAGCGGCAGAACTGCGCCGTCCCCGAATAGATATCCATTGGTTTCAATGCATTGAACCTCTCTTACGTATGATTTCTTCGGAAAATACGGGTGAAATTTTAATATACATATAATTATTATATCAAAAAATTGCCGAAAAATCAAGAGGTTTTTGCATCTTTGTTCACTTCTGCAGACAAAAGTAGGGACAGGCGTCCTCGACTGTCCCTACATCAATGGAAAATAATATCAATTCGCTGCGGATTCTGCCACGGTTTCCACCATAGCACAAATCACAGCATCGGGGGAGGTATAAGCGTCTCCGTAGTAATTGACGTATAACAGCGTTTTCCCACGACGGATCAGTACGGTCGGAAAGAGCGCTGAATAGGCGTATACCTCCAGATCATCGCCGACAGCGGAAATACAGTCGAGAACCTCTGCGGAGAGATCGCGATAGCCGCCAAAATGCTTGTCATGCTCATCGGAATGGCGGTACTGTTTGCAGAGCAGGGCGGTGAGATCCTCCGATACCGTCTCCATGTACCGCACGGTCAGACCGCCGCTTGCTGCCGTTCCGTCGGAAAACGTGATCGTTCCGTTCTGTAATACCTGCAAATGAACGGGAATGAAGATATCGTCGTGGTGTCGGATTTTGTTTGTCCAATCCATGGACGAATAGGAAAACGTGCTGTCATCCCAAAGATCCTGCATCAGCGCAAAGGGAAGAGCATCTTCGTTTCCCTCAAGCGGCAGGGTGTTTTTGTCATCCGCCGCGCGTATCAATGCAGCGAATCCGGAGCACAGCCATGCGCCGATCAGAAGAATACTGCATAGAAACGAAAGCCGACGGTGCCATGCACGCCTCTGCCAGCTGCATTCCTCGCGGATATCCTTATATTCGGTGGATGACGGCACCTGTCCACGGGCTTTTCTCTGTAATCTGCGGCAATAGGTATGCATGGAGAACCAATGCTCGACACCGAGATACAGTCCCCATAAAATGATGGCTGCAGAAAGCAATCGGCTGACGAGTCCCACGCCGAGAACCGCATCCAACAGCGCCGTTCCGCCAAACATCATTCTGACCCAGATAATCGCTAAAATGACCGTCCAAAGAAGATCATCCAGTGCGCGTCTGCGGGCTTTTTTGTATGCCGCTGCGTGGAGTGCGGGATCAGTGTGAAGCTCCGGGATTGCCGCTTTTTCGTCCTGCGGTGAACGGTAAACTGCAAAATCGCCCCAAATACCGCAAAGCTCCCATCCGGCATCGGCACAGAGTATCTGCTGTTCTTCATCGACGCCGCCGTCGTCAAACATGGTGGGGCGCTTGGCAATATCGAACCGATAACGGTACCGCCAACATTCCCCACGCTCAAAAAACGCAAGACCCGCGAAGATAAAATCGTGCTCGGGATGCAGACCTACGGCACTCATATCGGACAGCCACGTCTCGGCGGCGTTGATCTCATACGGTCTGCAGGGCGGGATCTGAATTCTTGCAGACTTCTTCATTGGCATACCTCGTATTCGTATTCCAAACGGCATCCGCATCCGCAATACAGCGGCGCAGACGTGCATATTCTTTTTCGCAAGCAGCATAACCCACATCGGTCAGACGGTAGGAACGCATCCGCCCAAATCCGGGTTCTTCCGCGATTTCTTCGATATATCCGGCTTCTCTGAATTTTCCGAGCACCGTATACAGCGTGGCAGGACCGATCTCTACCGCACCGCCGCCGATCTCACCGATGCGTGCGGCAATTTCCGTTCCGCACAGAGAAGACATCCCGCGCATCGAAAGCAAGACGTAAAACATGGATTCCGTCAATGTTCCGAGAGATTTTTTTGGCATGATGATAACCGCCTTTCTTTAATATCGTTATACGATATCGATTAACGATATTATATCACAGATCCGATGTTCTGTCAAGAGAGAAAAAGAAAGACCGCAGATGGTCTGCAGCCTTTCTTGAAACACCTATGAAGTTACGGATTCTTTGCCGTATAGCGGTACTGATATCTTGCACCGGGTGCGGCATCGCCGTACTGATAGAAGTCGAGAATATCGACCTCACCCGATTCGTCTTCAATCAGATTGTTGTCAGCCCACTTGAAGCGCAGGATGAATTCTGCTTCCGTGATAGCGAGCAGGGATTTCGGAATACATACCTGCAGAATTTTGCCGTTGACCGCATAGTCAACCGTGCCGACCGTCTCCCAATCCCAGCCGCCGCGCGACCGTTCGAGTACACCTGCGGTTTCGCGGTTGAGGATGTATTCGTATCCTTCCCATGCATCGTCCGATTCCGCAGTATTCAGAAGCAGACGCATCCATGCGGGATCCGTTTCTGCCGTGACGTTCTCTTGACATTCGACGTAGAAATAGAGGTTGTCCGCATCGTGGGATGCGCGGGCAAGGACGATATCGTTGCGTCCCGTTGTATTTTCATAATGCGTTCCGATGTAGCCGTCGGCATTGCGGTCAAACGTATTGCCGATGTAGGCGTAATATTCCGCCGGAACGTTTTCCCACTGTGCGGCATCGCCGTGGATATCGATGGTAACTTCTTCCGTCGATACGGGGGATACTTCCGTGCCCTTGAAGCGTCTGATATAGGATGCCATTTGATAGTAATAATGGTCTTTCAGAATCCCCGCAGACGGTTCGATGTCACGGCTGTTTGTCACGTCAAACTGGTCGGGGAAGGCGTTGGCAACCCCCTGCCATTCTTCCACGCGGCTGGCGATCCACTCGTTCCAGCCTGTGATGAAGATAAACTCAGGATCGACCTCGAGCGCGTATTCAAACTGCTCGGCGAGGTTTGCACCCCACAGAACGGCATCCTCGCGGGTATCGTAGCCCTGTGACGTATACGTGCGTCCGAAGATATTCTCTCCGTTCATTGCGGTCAGACCGAGCTCCGCGGAATGGTTCTGCGCGACACCGACGGTGATCTGCTCGGGAGTGCCGTCCTTGTTTTTGTAGACCTGCTGCGGATAGATGGAAAGCCAACCCCACTGGTTCTTGTGGGTCGATCCCTTTGTGTACGACGGCTGACCGGGACGGAACGTGAAGAAGTCGTAGATCTCACCCTGTAAAGGATCGTTTCGGTCAAGGTCGTCGGGATACGCCATGATCAGCGGCTTGCCCTTCCAGTAGAACCACAGCTCCTGATATTTGGATTCGCGGTAGATGTCCAGATACAGATTCTGCAGCTGGACGTTCGTATTTTCCCCTGCGGAGAACGGCAGCAGGAACGCGATTTGCGGCGTGTTGACACCGTCTGCGCGCGCTTCTGCAAAGACCTCCATCAGCGTAATGTAAGAGGAGCGCCACGTCTGGATGCCGTTCGTGTTATCAAAGATGATAACGTCGACACCTGCATCGGCTAGCAGCTCCGCGTGCTGACGCAGAACCCATTTGTCAACGGTCGTGTAGTAGCCGTACAGCGGCTCATCCCAGTGATTCGATTCACCGATATTTTTCCAGACGGGATGATTGACGTCGTTTTTGGCCTCGGGGTATTCTGCCATGATTGCAGTATTGTTGCGTGCTTCGTTGTGAGAACCGATGGCGGCGTGCCATGTCCAGTAAAAGAGCCCAACGAATTTATCCTCGCGCACATCACCCGTTTCCTCATTGGTCGGAAGCACGCGTCCGAGTCCGTCGACCGCATCCCACGAGGATGGTTGTGCATCGCGGACGTTGAGAATGTGATCCTCGGGGTAAACAACGGGATCGGGTGTTTTAACGATGGTGTTCAGATCGATCTGTGAGGAACAGGGATTGAATGGCACCTCGGGTGTCATGGTGAAATGAACCGATGCCTGGAACTCACCCGGGAATTCCTGTCCGTTTTTATAAACGATACCGCCAGTGACCTCGGAGAAATAATTCCATACACCGACCGATTGCTCGGTTTCGTTGATGTACAGAAAGTATTCACCCGCAGGCATCTCATCAAATGCGAAAGCAAGATCGGCGTTGTCGCTGTAATCGACGAAAAGCTCGGTAGCAAGTGGGGATCCCTGGGTCGTGATGTCGTGATTTTTCTCCCACGCATACAAGGTAAAGCGCATCGTACCGATGTCATCCGACCACGACGGACAGCATACCGTCAGACGGTCAAACGGCGCGTTGACGGAAAAGCGGAAACCGGCAGTTTCGCCCGCCATGACCTGCAGCGCTTCTTTGTTTTCGTTCGCGTCATACATATCGCGATAAGTCGGTCTGTCGCTTTTGATTCCCGCAGGAAGTGTAACGGGCTCCGTTTCGGCGACCACCGTCGGGACAGTATCGGCAGTTTCGGCGTCGGTCATGCCGCCGTCGGATGAATTGCACGCGGTGAACAGCGTGAAACAGCACAGCAATAAAATCAGGATCGTCCGTGCCTGTCTGGTGAAGATCATATCGTGAAACCTCCGTGGTGATTACTTTGATGCGTTCATTATACCACCTTTTGAATCAGAGTGCAAGAGTAGGATGTAAAAATACGGAAAAATCAGGAGAATCGGTGCGAATTGCTCTTGACAAGCGGTGTGTGATATGATATCATGAGGTCAGAAAATTTACGGTATCACGGAGGGGAGCATACGATGATGACCAACGCCGAAATCAAAAACGCCGCGTTTGAAAACGGACGGAACGGGCGCAAATGGGAAGAGCGTCACTATCTTTATCACAAGGGATTTTTGGAAGCACGCGGAGAGCCGTTTCACAATCTGCGCCGCGCGAAAATGGATGCGTATATGTTTGACCGCTACACGGTGGAGGTCAGTGACTTTGATCTGCTCGTCGGACGGTATTCTCTGAACTATACCATGACGGACGATCAGCGTGCAGAGGTTGCCGAAGCACAGCGCATCATCGATACGCTCGGCGGTTATCCGTCGGGTGCAAAAACGGCGTCCACGGGACACCGCGTCATTGATTATGAACTGCTTCTGCATGAGGGTGTGGAGGGCGTGCTTGCCCGTGTGAAGGAACAGCGTGCCGCGCTGGAGGTACACGATCCCGCGATGCACGAAAAGGACGTTACCTATCAGTCTATGGAAATCTCTCTGTCAGCATTGATTCGGTTCGGAGAACGCACGTCCAAGACCCTTGCCGCATACGCTGCACAGACGGAAGACGAAGAACGCCGCGCACAGCTGCTGACGCTGTCCGATATGTTCACGCGTATTCCCGCAAAGCCTGCTGCAACCTTTTACGAGGCGATCCAAAGCATGTGGTTTGTCCAGTTTGCACTGGCGCTCATTGACGATATCACACTGACGGGACATCCCGACCGCTATCTTTATCCGTACTATCAGGCAGATATTGCGGCAGGACGCATGACAAAGGAATTTGCAATGCAGCTGATCGAACAGCTCTACTTCAAGCACAACGAGCTTTACGATTCGTGGCCCGCGTCGCTGATGGTCGGCGGTGTGGACCGTGACGGCAAACCCGTCTGGAACGAGCTGACCTATATGTGCATTGAGGCAATCCGTACGACGGGGCTCATCAATCCGTCGGTATCCGTTTGTTATACTGAGGATATGCCCGACGATCTTCTGCGGCTGTGCATGGAGATCATCGCCGAGGGTTATACCAGACCTGCGATCTTCAACGACCGTGTCGTTCAGCGCGGATTGCGTGATGCGGGTGTTACGGAGGAAGATGCAAGAGATTATATCCACTCCACCTGCGTTGAGATTACGCCGATTGCAGCCGCAAACATCCTCGTTGCCACACCGTACGTCAATCTCTGCAAGGCGTTTGAATACGTCCTCTACGAAAAATCAAAGCCGTATACCGTCGGTCTTCTTACGCACAACATCGGTCCCGGATGGGGCGGTGTAGAGCAGAATCCGTATCTTGCACACGACGTGGACTTCTCTCTTGACGATCTTGATACGTGGGAGAAATTCCTCTCGCTGTTCAAAAACGTCATCGCCGAGATCATCGCGTCGCACGTCGGCGGTGTTTTGTGGCTGACGGAGCTGCGCCGCCGTTATACCTCCTCGCCGCTTGCAAGCGCATTTTTGAATGATTGTATTGCGCGCGGTAAGGATGCCGCTGTCGGCGGAACGCGATATAACTTTAATTATCCGAACTTCCCGGGCATCATCAACGTGATTGATTCGCTGTCTGCCATCCGTCAGCTGGTCTATGAAGAAAAACGGTTGTCCCTGCGCGATATGGCACAGCTGTGCCGTACCAACTTTGAGGGACAGGAGGCAATGCGGCAGTACATCATCAACCGCACCGCAAAGTTCGGCAACAACGATGCATCGGTTGACGCACTTGCCGTTGAGATGTACAATTTCGTCGATTCTGAGGTGAAGAAGTACGTCTCCTCCATCGGCGGAACGACGCATCCCAGCTATTTTGCCTACGTTGTTCACGGTCAGATGGGCTACATCACCGATGCAACCCCTGATGGACGGCTTGCAGGTATGGCACTTTCCGAGCATCTCGGTGCTGTCGGCGGTATGGATAAGAACGGTCCGACGGCGGTCATGCACTCGATTGCCAAGCTTGATCAGAGCAAGGGCATCGGCGGTATTGCGACCAACTACCGCTTTGCAAAGAACTTTATCACCGCACCGAACGGAAACGCCGCTGTATGCAGCTTCATCCGTACCTTTATGGAAAACGACTGCTTTGAAATTCAGTTCAACGTCATTGACAAAAAAGACCTGCTCGACGCAAGAGAACATCCTGAAAACTACCGCACGCTGCTTGTCCGTGTTGCAGGGTATTCCGATTACTTTGTCAATTTAGCGGAAAATGTGAAGGATGAGGTCATTGCAAGGACGGAGAACGGGGGAGTTTGATCGTCTCTTCAAGCTAAAACAAAAAGACTGCTGCATTCCATCTGCGGAAATCAGCAGTCTTTGCTTTTTTACAGTGCCGTCAACCGCACCATCGCCTCGGTATTGACCGCACCGTCAGACCCGCGAACAGTGCGGAAATAATAAACTCCGTTTTCATCGGGTTCTTCCGTGCGATAAACCGTGATCGTCTCGCCGAGCGGCGCTTCTTTCTGAAAGGCGATCGAGAGGGCGGCGATCCGTTTTCCGTCCATGGGAAGATAATCACAGTACAGATCGCAGTAGTGTGTGTTGTTCAGATGGCGGTTGGTATCGATATCCGAATAACGGATGGTTTTCTCGCCGAGCGGAATCAGATTTGCGTCTTTGGGAATCCGAAAGCGCAGAGGCAGGGAGGTCGTGATGACCTCATCTCTTGTGAAATAAACGTCCGCATCTTCCACGCGCAGAAGCTTCTGATTTTTGTAATCGAGAAATGCCCACTGTGATGCGGCACGTGCGGCTGTCTTCTCACCGCAGAAAATCTCAAAATGGCGGTCAAAGCAGACACCGCGGCTTGATGCACACGGCCACGTGGTGCACTGTACGGTGTCAAACGTATAGATCGGTTCCGGGAAATCGATGGCAATACGGCTTAAAATGAAGGCGCGTCCCTGTGACTGAAGGGTATTGAGATTCGGACCGAGTTCCTCCAGCTGTCGGGTTGCGGACTGCTGCATAAAACGCATCAGATCAGCCGTACGGCAGATGCGATTCGCATCGGACATATGAACCATAACGTCACCCTCATAGGTGAAGCGGGAATATTCGGACATCGAGAATTCTCCTTTGTTGTGACTTATTTCTTATATTATATCACAGAAATATAAAAAAAGTATGACCAAATCGAAAAAAATCCGCCTCCTGCCACGTGGAGACGGATTGTTCTGCGTTCAATCGATGAACAATATTCTGTTTTTTGTCAGATCTCAGTGCTTTCTTGCCTTGAGAACAACTGCTGCTGCTGCGAGCATCAGAACGGATGCAGCAACGAGACCGGTATCAGCGGTCGTCGGAGCAACAGGAGCGTCGCCGCCTTCTGCGGGAACGTCTTCAGCGGGAACTTCGGGTTCAACGGGAACCGGGAAGTTGATCTCGGAGGAAACGAGAACCGCGTCAGGACCCTGGTCTGCCATGTAGATCTTGTTGCCGATCATGCCGAGCTGTGTGAAGTTGTTTGCGTTGTCGTAACCAACAACGGTAACGGTGGACAGGTCTGCCTGATTCAGAATGTGAACCTTGGAGTCAGCGCCTTCGTAAGTACAGGTTGCGAGGTAACCGTTGCCGAGGATTGCAACGCCGAAGCATTCGGAAACGGAAGCCTGAGCGACGATACCGGTACCGTCAGTGGAAACCTTGAAAATGGTATCGCCCTTGGAGCCGACACCGGTGGTAGCGCAGATATAAATGTAGCCCATTTCGTCAATTGCGATATTGTTGGCATCCTGCATGCCGAAGCCGGTGGTCAGATCGAGGTAACCGCCGCCGGAGGTGAAGCCGTCAGAACCGAATGCGTCCATGACCTTCGGGTTGTTGACGTCGGTAACGTCGTAGCAGTACAGTCTGTCGGAATCGTAGTTGGTGATGAAGTACAGGTAGTACTTACCGTTGACTTCACGGACGCATGCGCCGTTGACACCGACCTTGCCTTCGATTTCGATCTTGACCCACTTAATTTCGGACAGACCGTTTTCGGAGCAGATTGCGAAGTAGACAGCGCCGTTGTTTGCCTTGTTGGCAACGCCCATGTAGACATAGCCGCGATTGTCGGCTGCGAGCGCCTTGATGTATGCGCCTTCGTCTTCAGCGGGATCGAACTGATAGGTGCAGATGGGATCGCCGGTAGCAGCGTCGAACTGATAAACAGTGGGAATACCGCCGTTGAGCAGACCGCCGTAGTAGTACTTGCCGTTGGGATCAACAGCAAACGCACGCATCTGGACAGCGTCCAGCGCGCCCTGTTCGTACAGAGCATATTCAGAGAAAGAAAGGTTTGCGAATACGTCGTCATACTGACCTGCATTGACCGCACAGGTTGCGATCATCATGACAGAAAGAACGAGCGTCAGAAGCTTGAACATCTTCTTCATGGTAATAAATCTCCTTTGATTGTTTTTTTCGCGGCACATTGTTGTGGCAGGGTGTGCTGTGTTATTCATATTGTAACGCAAAACAGTTTGTTTGTCAATATGAATTCGGAAATTTCTGCAAGAAATCGGCGAAAAAAGCGTACGCTTTGTTTAATATGCAGAGATGTTGATGCGTTCTACGGTAGGAAGCGCTTCGTTTTCGGAAAGTCTCAAAAAGCGCGCGGCGGCAAGCGCGAAGCCCTGCGGCTCGTCGCTGACGTAAAAACGGGCGTCGCCCGGATTTGTGCCGTCTGCGTTCAGACCGCGCTCGGACAGAAGCGTACGCAGGCTGTTTGCCGCTTCACGTCCCGTATCGATCAGCGTCACACCCGGAAGGACGCGGGAGATGACTGCGGACAAAAGCGGATAATGCGTACAGCCAAGGATGAGCGTGTCGGCACCGCATTCCTTGATCGGTGCAAGATATCGCTCGGCGGTCAGATACGGAATCGGATCGTCCGCATCGACAAAACCGTTTTCGACCAGCGGAACGAATAGGGCACACGCCCGGCTCGTCACGCGGAAATCGGGATTCTTTGCGAGCAATGCGGTTTCGTATGCACTCGATGCGATGGTGGACGGCGTCGCAATGACACCGATCTTACCGTTTTTGGTGGTGCGTGCGGCAGCCTCTACGGCAGGATCGATGACGCCGATGATCGGAATGTCGTTGCTTTCCCGAAGCATATCGAGCGCGTTTGCCGATACGGTACCGCAGGCAACGACGACAGCCTTGCAGTCTGCGTGGGACAGAAGAAAGCGGATGTCCTGGGCGGCATAACGGCGGATGGTATCACGGGAGCGCGTACCGTAGGGAACACGTCCCGTATCGCCGAAATAAACGAGGCTCTCGTGCGGCAGAAGTGCGCGGATTTCACGGACGGCGGAAAGACCGCCGAGACCGCTGTCAAATACGCCGATTGGCTTATTTACGTGCATTGTCATTATTTTCCTGCCGTTTCTGCAAGTGCGATCAGATCGTCAAGCAGCGCGGGAATGGACTTGCCCATGTGATTCCACATCTTCGGATACATACTGATGGAGGTAAAGCCGGGAAGTGTGTTGATTTCGTTGAAAATGATCGCCTCGTCCGCAGTGACGAAAAAGTCGACGCGGGAAAGTCCCTTGCATCCGAGAATTTCATAGATTCTGACGGCGTATCCGCGGACAGCCTCCAGCGCTGCCTCGGAAATACGTGCGGGGATGTAATCGGAGGAGGTATCGGTGATGTATTTTGCGTCGTAGTCGTAGAAATCGGCACCGGCATTGATCTCACCGGGGATCGATGCCATCGGATGCTCGTTGCCGAGTACCGCACATTCGACCTCTCGTCCGACGATACATTCCTCAACAAGCACCTTATCGTCATACGATGCGGCAAGCTTGAGCGCAGAATGCAGCTCCTCGCGGTTGTCTGCCTTGGAAACGCCGATGGACGAGCCTGCGTTGGCGGGCTTGACGAACAGCGGATAGCTGCTGACCGCTTCTGCTTCGTCGCAGCAGAGTTCGATCACGCTTTCAATGCGGGACTTGGTCAGAACGGCACACTTTGCCTGCGGAATACCGAAATTGTTGAGGATCAGCTTGGTGAAAACCTTATCCATCGCAACGGCGGAAGCTGCGGTATGCGGTCCGACGTACGGGATTCCCGTCATGGAGAGCAGACCCTGGAGCGTACCGTCTTCACAATAGGCACCGTGTACCATCGGAACGACAACGTCGATGGCGATGGTATCAAAGGTATTTGCAGTATCCGTTTCTACGTACAAATTGTGATCGCCGTATGAGGAGGACAGCATGGCGCGGCGCAGACCTGCGCTGTCGGTGTGCCATGTGTCGTCAAGAATCTTTTCGTTTGCGCCGGTATAATGATACCAGCGTCCGTCACAGGTCATACCGACGCGGACGACGTTGTATTTTTCTTCGTTCAGTGCATCCAGTACGGTGCAGACGGAGCGCAGGGAAACCTTATATTCGGTGGATTTGCCGCCGA
>JAZQWK010000434.1:0-2868 GCA_045632325.1 Eubacteriales bacterium | reverse complement strand
ATAGTCGCTCGGCATTGAGCTGATTCCCAAGCTCAACTTCTCCGCCTGTCACGATATTTGGCTGGGGGAATACAGCCGTATGCTGTCGACGCGCATCTATTATCAGGTCTGTGCCGATCTGATTGCCGAGGTCTGTGACATCTTCAAGCCGCGCTTCTTCCATCTCGGTATGGACGAGGAAACCGAAGCCCATCAGCGCAACTACGACTACTGCGTCATCCGCAATCACGATCTGTGGTGGAAAGACCTGTACTATCTGATTGACTGCACCGAACGCGGCGGCGCAAGACCTTGGATCTGGTCGGACTATATGTGGGATCACCGCGAAAAGTTCCTTGAAAAGATGCCGAGAGATGTCATTCAGTCCAACTGGTACTATTCCATGGGCTTTGGCGACGATGCGGGCGAGTGGCACAAGAATGTGCTGTCCTGCTTTGATCTGCTTGACCGCCACGGCTACGATCAGATTCCGACCGGCAGCAACTATTCCACGCCCGACAATATGTTGGCGCTGACGAAGTATTGCTCCGAGCACATTTCCGATGACCGTCTGATGGGCTTTATGCAGGCACCATGGATGATGACTTATGAGTACGGAAACCAGAGACAAAGAATCAGAGAATCCGTAGAGCAGCTGGGCGAGTCGAAGATTTGGTTTGAAGGCAAGTAATCGCTGACATTTCTCGGTGATTGTAGGGACAGGCGTCCCGACTGTCCCGGTTTCTGTTTTGGCATCGACAAGGGACAGTCGAGGACATACTCTGATACGAAAATTCTTGCCGCAGACAGTTGATGATGCATATTGGGACAGTCGAGGATGCCTGTCCCTACACATATTGGCAATGATCGTCATCATTTTCAATCGTTGTTCTCTTGAAATCAAACAAAAAACCAAAATCTTTCCTTTTTCATCGAACCGAACCTGATTTTCTGCGACTTTATAGGTGAAAGCACTTTCAAGCAACAAAAAATCCACGGGAAAGGAGGAATCCCTTTGCAGCCGAACTTTGATGCAGTTTCGGAATATACCGAAGAGCTGCTTGCGTGGGCAATCCGCCGATGTGAGTGTATCGAGGACGCCGAAGACCTTGTCAGCGAAACACAGCTGGCGGCGCTGTCGTATCTTGCGCGCGGCGGTGCGATCGACGATCTTCGTGCGTGGCTGTTTTCGGTTCTGCGGCGGCGTTGGAACGACTGTCTGCGGCGCAAGTACCGCTCTGTCACCGTGTCGATCGGCGAGGATTTTGACATTGCCGACGATATGGAAATCGACGGTGATCTTCTGCGCTCGGAAACAGCGGAGGAGGTACGGCGCGCGGTTGCATATCTTGGTGAGCAGTACCGCACGATTCTTGTGCGTCACTACTTCCGCGGGGAAACGGTTGCCGATATTGCCGCATCCCTTGGGATTCCTGCCGGAACCGTCAAAAGCCGACTCGATTTCGGTCGGAAACAGATGAAGAAAGGAATGGAAAACATGAAAACCTATTCGGAGCAGTCCTACATGCCCAAGTTTCTGAAAATCTGCAACAGCGGTTCGTGCGGCGCAAATATGGAGCCGATGAACCTTGTGGAGCATGATGTCCTCGGGCAGAATCTCCTGATTGCGGCGTATGAAAAGCCGATTTCGGTCACCGATCTTGCGCGCGCGGTCGGTGTTGCGTCGGCGTATGTGGAGCCTGTCGTTGAAAAACTTGTGCGCGAGGAATTGATGCGGCGCATGGGTGACGGGCGTGTTTACACCGATTTTATCATTTATACGATGCGCGATCACTACATCAGCAATCCCGACAAGGAGCGGTTCTGTGATGACAACATGGATCGGTATCTGCCGCCGATGCAAAAGGCAATCGAGCTTTTCAAACAAACCGATTATTACTCGGAGCGGCTGGAACGGTTTATGCTGATCGATATCACGATCTCCGCGGTCTGGAACGCCGGGGAGCCGCACAGAAAACCGCAGATGTTCCCTGAGCGACCCAACGGCGGGCGGTGGATTGCGTTTGGCACGGTTTCTGATCTCACTCTCACGGAGGAGGAGGAGATACCGTCTGCCTACCGTTCCAAGGAGAACTGGGGGATGGGCGGCATCCGTCGGACACAGATTGACCGCTATGCAGGCGGACGTGATCTTGCGATGTTCACCTACGATACCGCGCTGAATCCCAACGGATTTGGCAAGCTGTATTCGCTCGGGTGTCATACGTTTATGGAGGATGAGGAAGCGTTTTTGCAGCTGGCATATCTGCTCGAAAAGGGCATCGATCCCGCAGCGGTCGGTTATCCGCCGAAGCTGCTTGCAGGGATTCCCGGTCTATGCGAGGAAGGATTTCTCAAAATGGTCGACGGAAAACCCGCGCTCAACGTACCGCGTCTGACCCATGCGCAGGCGGAGGACTTCTTTGCGCGCATCTGCCGTCCAACGATGAAGGAGATTGCCGATGCGCTGACTGAGCCGCTGGGAGACTATCTGCGCACGCACCGTGTGAAGATTCCCGCGCATCTTGACAGCGTACCCGAGCAGAAGCTGACAATGCCGCACGAGCCGCCCGCCATGGGATTTGTGTTTGGTGCCATTCGCGCAGGTCTGCACAAACGCGACCTTGGAAACTGCCCCGAAACGGTACTGATTTTTGATTGATCGGAATAGAATGAACCGCTCTGTGTCCGAGGTGGATGCGGGGCGGTTTGGTTTTCGATGACAGATGCGATGGTAGGGGCGATTCACGAATCGCCCGCAAATTTTGAATTTGTTTCAAAAGGATCTGTATGGACGATCATTGGTCGTCCGCTGAATGAGGATTATAGATGATAAATACCGTAATTTGTGGTCATTTTCAACCATAAACGGCATAGAGATGCGGCGTT
>JAZQWK010000433.1:0-2733 GCA_045632325.1 Eubacteriales bacterium | reverse complement strand
TCCAAAGAGGCGTCATGGAGTTGAGCGTTTCGGTGGTCGTGACCGATTCAAACTTGTCGTCGGCATCAGAGGACGGGTCAACGCCTTCCTTCAGACGCTCGGAGGTGACGTCCATCTTGATCGGATAGCGGATATAGTCGGTATATTTCTTGACCAGACCCTTGATGCGCCAGGTATCGAGGTATTCGGAATACTTTTCGTTTTCGGTGTCTTCGCGCAGATGCAGGACGATCTCGGTGCCGACGGTGTCCTTTTCGCCCTCGGTCATCGTGTAGCCGTCAACGCCCTCGGACTGCCAGACCGAAGCGGTATCACATCCGAATGCGCGGGTGGTAACGGTGATCTTGTCGGCGACCATGAATGCGGAGTAGAAGCCGACACCGAACTGACCGATGATGTCAACGTCTTCCTTCTGTTCCATTTCATGCTTGAAGTCGTAGGAGCCGGACTTTGCGATCGTACCGAGGTTGTTTTCCAGTTCCTCGTCGGTCATACCGCATCCGTTGTCGGCAATGGTGATCGTGCGTGCGACACGGTCGGTATCGATACGGATTTCGTAATCGCCGCGCGAGAGGGTGACGGTGTCGTCGGTCAGCGAGCGGTAATAGAGCTTGTCAATGGCGTCGCTTGCATTGGAGATCAGCTCACGCAGGAAGATTTCCTTGTGCGTATAGATGGAGTTGATCATCATGTCAAGCAGCTTTTGGGATTCTGTTCGGAATTGTTTCTTTTCCATGGTATAAAATTCCTTTCCTTATATATCAAGTTTGTTCATGTACGGTTTTAGCACTCTCGGTGTGTGAGTGCTAATATATTATAGCACAAAACAGGGAAATGTCAAGCGCATCGGGCAAAAGTTTATCAATTTTCCGATGTTTATTCATAAATGGACGAAAATATTAAGAAATCTTAAAAGAATACCCTATTGGAAATTCAGACTTTTTGTGGTATAATGGTATCACAAACAAAGCGAGAGGAACATGACACAATGGCAAACGAAACAACTAAAATTCTGGTATGTGACGACGATGCCGATATTGCCGCGGCGGTATCGATCTATCTGCGTGCGGAAGGGTATGAGGTGCTGTGCGCGTCAAACGGGCGGGTGGCACTCGACATCTGCGAACGGGAGCAGCTGTCGCTTCTGATTTTGGATATTATGATGCCCGAAATGGACGGCATTGCCGCGCTGACCGCACTGCGCGGAGATGCGGAATCCCCGAACTGTAATCTTCCCGTCATTCTTTTGACGGCAAAAGGCGAGGACGCGGACAAGGTGCTGGGACTGAATCTCGGTGCGGACGATTACGTTGCCAAGCCATTCCATCCGGCGGAGCTGGTTGCGCGGGTTAAGTCCCAGCTGCGCAGATATCTGTATCTCGGCAGCCGTGTTTCCCGTCCCGAGGTTCTGCGGTGCGGAGGGTTGGAGCTTGATCCCGATACCCGTACGGTTTCGGTGGACGGTGAGGAAATTTCGGTGACGCCGACGGAATATGCGATTCTCAAACTGCTCATGAGTGAACCTGACACGGTATTCTCGACAAAAGAGATCTGTCAGCGGGCACTGCGTGCGGGTGCGGAGACGTATGGAGCGGAGAACAATGTCGCGGTGCACATCCGTCATCTGCGCGAGAAAATCGAAATCGATGCGGCCAATCCCCGTTATCTGAAAGTCGTTTGGGGGCGCGGGTATAAAATCGATACGACAGAAATGAACGGAAAGGGGTAACTTGATATGAAGAAAAATTATTTTTATCATCCGCTGGTCAAAGGGCTTTGTCTGATTTTGTGCTTATTGTCGATTATGGCGTTTGCATTCTGTGGGATGCGGGTGCTGTTTTTGGAATCCTTTGGGATTATGAGTGAAACAGCGGAATTTTATATTTTTGATAACTACCGCTTGCAGTCCAAGGAAAATCTGAACTTGTATTGGCCGTATCATTCCGATTGGAGTTATAATGATTTCTATCTGGACGATACAACGGAAAGCTGGTATAGCGATGACCCAGTATGGCGGTTTGTCCGTTATCAGTTGCGGTCGGATGCGTTTTCATCGTATCTGCGGGATGAACCTGCATGGAGCATCGATGATGCTGCGGAACAGACAGCGAACGAAGCGGTTTCGCAGGAATCCGATACGGATACGGATGTCCTCTCGGAACAGGAAGCTGCTGCAGAATCCGTTGCGGAAAAGGAAGCGGAAGTGGAGCGGCAGCGGGAAGACTTGATCGGACAACAGAAAGCGACAGAAAAACCGTTTCCCGCGATTGTGACGGAGGACAACTGTGTCTATCCCGAGGTCTGCGGCAGAGAGGCATATGAGTTCTTGCGTAAGTATCACTGGGAAAACACCAATCTCCGTTTTCGGGTTCTGCTTGACGGCAATGTCATTTTCTCCAATGACGCGGCGTGGAACGAACAGCTGATACACAGCGGGTCTTTCACACGCGCTGTCACAGGTGACCTTGTTTCTTCGGCACATACCGTCACACTGGAATACGGTCTGCTTGTCGATATGCGTGTACAGGATGACTATAAAATGTATTACACGGCATGGCAAAACGATGCTTCTACTTGGGAAGGTTGGCTGATCGCGGCGGGTATTTCCGCGGTATCTGCATTGCTGTTTCTGATTTTCGTGCTTGTACAGACAGGCAAGCAGGTTTGTACACCCGAAATTCGCCTGAATGTGATCGACCGTCTGCCCGTTGAGCCGGTACTGTTTGTCAAGGT
>JAZQWK010000432.1:0-4484 GCA_045632325.1 Eubacteriales bacterium | reverse complement strand
CGGATTGAGCTTGACGTTTTCGCGGACACGGTCAAAGACGATGATCGTTGCGTTGATCGAGTAACCGAGGATGGTCAGCAGTGCCGCGATGACGTTGGAGTTCATCGGCAGCTGCAGCAGCGAATACGCAACCGCCATGAAGAACAGGTCGTGCGTCAGACAGACGACGGCGGCGAGACCCGAGCGGAAGTCGAAGCGGATGGTGATATACACAAGCATCAGCGCAACCGCAAGCGAAACGGAGATGATACCCGAGCGGCGGAAGTCAGCCGAGACGGACGCACCGACGGAGGTGACGTTCAGACGGTCGGCATCGGTTAAAGAGAAGCGTTCCTTGAGTGCTTCAAAGACCGCGTCACGGGTTTCGGTGTCGATTTCGGTACACTTGATGAGCACCTGGTCACCGGCATCACCCGAACGCTGAACGGCAGAGACCTTCTTTTCAATGATGTCTTCGGTAATGGTTGTGATTTCTGCGAGCTCTTCCTTGGTCAGCGTGTGACCGATGTTGATCTGCATCGAGGTACCGCCGATAAAGTCGGTATCCCATGCAAAGCCGCGGATGAGCATGATTGCAAGACCGAGCACCAGACAGACGGCAGTATAAATCAGGAACGCCTTACGAAGCTTGACAAACGGGATCCGGAATTTCTTGACAGGCGGCTTCTTCTGTTCGGGAGCAGCGTTCATGTCATACATGCTCTGCGGATTGAATTCGTAATTCATTTACCGATTGCCCCCTTTCTGATTTCCATATCTTTCTTCCACATACCCCACTTGGTCGGTGCGGTAACGCGCATACCGACGAGCAGCGTCAGGAACAGGCGGGTGAGGACGAGCGCGGAGAACATCGAAACGAGGATACCGATGAGCAGCGTCTGCGCAAAGCCGACGATGGAGCCCGTACCGAAGACCATCAGAACGACGACCGCAATCAGCGTCGTGACGTTGGAGTCGATGATGGAGGAGAAGGCGTTCTTGAAGCCTGCGTGAACCGACGCCACGGTACTCTTGCCAGCGCGCAGCTCTTCCTTGATACGCTCAAAGATGATGACGTTTGCGTCAACCGCCATACCGACGGACAGGATGATACCTGCGATACCCGGCAGGGACAAATTGACCTTGGAGATACAGATGACGATGCCGACGATGCCGGTATAGCCGCAAAGCGCGATCGACGCCATCAGACCCGGCAGCTTATAAAAGACGGACATGAAGACCATGACGAGGAGGATACCGATACCGCCTGCAATGACGGAGGTGGAAAGTGCTTCTTCACCGAGGGTCGGACCGATGGCTTCGAGCTGAACTTCCTTCAGTGCAAACGGCAGCTGACCGGAGGTGATGATCGACGCCAGCCAAACGGCTTTTTCCTGGTCGAAGTTACCCGTAATGGTACAGGAATCGGTACGCATGATCTCGTGGACGTACGGAGCGGAGAGGGTTTCGCCGTCCAGTACGATCGCGATGTAGTTTTTGCCGTTGAGGACGTTGTCGCCGGAGAGAACCTGCTCGGTTGCGGCTTCAAACTTATCAACCGCCTCAGGCTGGAATTCCAAACCGACGAAGAACTGCGGGATACCCTGCCCCGTTGCGTCGCCGTACTGCGGATACGCCGCCTTGATGTCCTTGCCTTCCAGAAGGACGTTGCCGTCCGCGTCGCAGAATTCAAGCTTCGCGGTGGAGCCGAGCAGCTGGGACGCTTCCTCGGGGTCGTCGATTGCGGGAATTTCAATGCGGATGCGGCGGTCGCCGTTGAGTGTTGCGGTCGCTTCGGTATAACCGAGCGTGGTCAGACGGTTGACCATCATGTTCTGTACCGCTTCCATGTTGAAAGCGAGTTCTTCGGGGTCGGGCTCTTCTTCCAGATCTGCTTCGTATACGATGACCGAACCGCCGACGAGGTCAAGACCCTTGCGGACGCCGCCTTCGTCGAGGACACCGTCAATGGGACCGACGCCGACGAGCGCCACGATACAGACACCGACGATCAGCAGAACCGAGACGATAAAGCCGATGACGTTTTTTGCCATAATGTTTCAATGCTTCCTTTCTGTGTGCGGGCGAGGGTGCTTCCCTGCTCCCGCAAAAAATAAACATATGAATATTATACCTTTTTTTGCCGCTTTTGTCAATTCTTTTTCTGCGTTTTCCCAATCAAGTTACAATTTTTTAACACACAAACAATTTTCTGCGAAAAATTTCTCCCGTTCACAATTTAGCACTTTACTTTGGCGAAGAAATGTAGTATAATAAATGCAGAATTGCCATTTGCCCAAATGGGTTAAGGAAAGGAAATGACGTCATGAATGAAAAAATGAAAGACGAAAAAATGGATCTTCTGTTCCGCGCCATTTTGTCGCTGGAAACGTCGGAAGAATGCTATAATTTTTTTGAAGACCTCTGCACCGTCCCCGAGCTGCAGGAAATGTCCCGCCGTCTGTACGCCGCAAAGCTGCTTTCGGAAAACTGCATCTATACCGACATCGCGGAACGCACGGGTCTTTCCACCGCGACCATCAGCCGTGTCAACCGCTGTCTGAAATACGGTGCCGACGGCTACGTCACGGTGCTGAACCGTATGAAAAACGAGGGTGAGAAAGCATGATCCGTCCGCCTTATTCCGTCCTTGCATCCTGCTACGACACGATGATGGAGGACGTTGACTACGCCGCCTGGGCGGATTTCTATGAAGCACAGTTTGCCCGCTTTGCCGATCACAAACCGTCGATGGTGCTTGATCTCGGATGCGGCACGGGTGTTTTGACGAATATCCTTGCGCATCGCGGCTACGACATGATCGGCATTGACCTTTCCGCCGAAATGCTGGCGCACGCTTCTTCTGCTGCCGCGGAGGAAAGCGTTTCCGTTCTGTATCTGGAACAGGATATGCGCGCCTTTGATCTGTACGGAACGGTCGATGCGGTCGTCTGCTCGCTGGACGGCATCAATTATCTGACGAAAAAGGAAGACGTTGCACGGTGCTTTGCGCGGGTGCATACGTTTCTCAATGACGGAGGGCTGTTCCTGTTCGACGTCAACACGCCCTGGAAGTTTGAAAACGTCTTCGGCGATGAGTCCTATATATTGGAAAACGAAACGACGTTCCTCGGCTGGCAGAACCAGTATAATAAAAAGACGGGTCTTTGCCGCTTCTATCTGACGTTCTTCTGTGAAACCGCAAACGGTCTTTGGGAGCGATTTGAGGAAGTGCAGTCCGAGCGTGCGTATTCCGACAGAACCCTGCGCAATCTGCTCGACGCGGCAGGCTTTGACGTGCTCGATATCGTTTCCGATTTCGACGGCACAACGGCAGGCAAGGAAGACGAGCGTCACTATTTTATCTGTAAGAAGAAATAAATTGGAGAAACCCACATCATGGAAAACAAAAAACAAGCTACCATTCTGCGCGCCATGTCTCAGGACGGCTCCGCACGAATCTTTGTCATCAACTCTACCGCGATCGTCAACGAGGCGATCCGTTACCATCAGACGACGCCGACGGCATCTGCCGCGCTCGGACGCGTTCTGACCGCCGCATCCCTGATGGGCGTTCAGCTGAAAGAAAAGGATAATCTGCTGACGCTGTCCTTCCGCGGCGACGGTCCTGCTGGCACGATCCTCGCAAGCGCCGACTACTACGGCAACGTCAAGGGCTATATTCAGAATCCCGCGGTTGACGTGCCGAAGAAGTCCAACGGCAAGCTCAACGTCTCTGCCGCCGTCGGTCACGGCTATATGACGGTAACCAAGGACCTCGGTATGCGCGAGCCGTATATCAGCCAGTCCCCGATCGTTTCGGGTGAGATCGCGGAGGATATCACTTCCTATTATGCTACCTCCGAGCAGACGCCGACCTTGTGTGCACTGGGCGTGCTCGTCGACGTTGATTATACCTGTAAGGGTGCGGGCGGTGTTCTGATCCAGCTTCTGCCGTTTGCCGACGAGGGTACCATTGATCTCATCGAGCGCAACGCACAGTTTTTAGCATCCGTGTCCAATCTGTTTGCCGCAGGCAAAAGCAACGAAGAAATTCTCGCAACGGCGTTCCAGGATATTCCCTTTGATCTGTTTGACGAGATCGAGGTCGATTACGTCTGCGACTGCTCCCGTGAACGTACGGGACGCGCGCTGGTCACCATCGGACGCGATGAGGTTGACGACATTCTTGCCGAGCAGGGTCAGGTGGAGATCTGCTGTCACTTCTGCGACAAAAAGTACGTCTTCACGCCCGAGGATTGCGACGCACTGTTTGCCGCAGCCGCAAGCGAAAACGCAGAAAACGCCGAAGAATAAGGGGTTTTTGACGTCTGATCACGTTTTGAAAAAAGTTTTTTGAAAAATTTTCAAAAAAGTGTT
This sequence comes from Eubacteriales bacterium, assembly GCA_045632325.1. Lineage (GTDB taxonomy): Bacteria > Bacillota > Clostridia > Oscillospirales > CAG-272 > RGIG3925. Next base: position 125 of record JAZQWK010000432.1, on the reverse strand, counting down.
GACAAATGCGGCGATCTGCGGTATACTAATCAACGTCGTCGGAACGACACAGACATCGCGGGATGGAGCAGTCTGGCAGCTCGTCGGGCTCATAACCCGAAGGTCGTAGGTTCAAATCCTACTCC
>JAZQWK010000431.1:0-5050 GCA_045632325.1 Eubacteriales bacterium | reverse complement strand
TGCACCTCATGACGGCGCGGACAAATCATTGAAACCGACTTTTTCTCCGTGTCAAGCACATGAATACCACCTGCAGTACCGTGGATGTTCAGCGTATCGTCACCCATACCTTCCATATTGCAGTTGCGCAATACCATCTTTCCCGCAAGTCCGAGCGCGTGGATGCCGTCGGCGTTGGCAGCCTTCAAACGGGTGGAGCCGTCTGGAACGCGGATACAGAAATTGTCAAACGTGAAGTCCTCACTGCGCGGACGGATGGTCGCACCGAAGCTGGCGGCTGCGTAAATGATGATATTCTTCAAAAGGAAGCGACGGCAGTTTTCAAATCCAAAAATCGAATTGCCGTAGATTTCGTAGCGGATGTTGATCTGATGACCGACGACCAGCTTCGGGGAAACATGACCGAGCTTCAGCCGCACCAGATGATCACCGATCACGTCATAATCAAGTCCAACCAAACGCTTCTGCTCAGTGCCGTCGGGCGCGATGAATGTCTGCTCTACTGGCGTATTGTGATACGTATGAAGCGCATAATCGGGAGAACCGAGCTCGTCAAAGCTGTTGGTCGCACAGAAATGCTCAAAGCCGGTGACAGGAAATTCGTTATAAATCTGCAAATCGGCAGTGCCCGCGTCCCGATTGATGGCGGTAATCCGTCCTGCCGCGCCGATGGGATTGTCGGTGTCGAAGAAGAAGTCGGAAACCGTTACGTTGTCACTGTCATAGAAGTGAAAGACGTCATTGTTGGCGGAAATGGGTGCTGTCGGATCAAAATGTGCAAGCACGGTCGACGTTCCGCCGAGAATCATCAAATTCTTTGCACCGCGGATGGAAAGTGCACGTCCGATGCGGTACGTTCCTTTTTTGAACTGCACCGAGATCGGTTCCCCGTCGTAGACGATGCTGTCAAACACCGCCTGCAATGCGTCCGCACAGTCTACACCGGTATCGGGATGAATCCCGCGGTCGGGTAAATAAATCGTTTTTGCCATTGGATATTCCTCCTTGTCAAAACAGCGTTTTTTTCATTATATCATAGCCCATCGGCAAATGCAAGTCCTGTGAAAAAAATACGAGAAAATAATATCGTGATATTATTCCGATGAGATTGACCATAAACACAAAAAATTTACAGAATACCGATGACAAATCCCAAAATATATGGTATACTATAGAAAATATCATCAAGTGAGGTCTGCCGCAATGAAAAAAGTCATGCTGGTATTCGGTACACGCCCGGAAGCGATCAAAATGTGTCCGCTTGTCAATACGTTAAAGGAAAGAAAGAACCTGCAGACGGTGGTCTGCGTCACAGGTCAGCACCGTCAGATGCTCGATATGGTGCTCGACGCGTTCTCCGTCACGCCCGACTATGACCTTTCCATCATGAAGGAACGCCAGACGCTGTTTGATGTCACGACGAATATTTTAGAGCGCATCCGCGAGGTACTCGAAAAGGAACGTCCCGACGTCGTTCTCGTCCACGGCGATACGTCGACCACGTTCGTTACCGCACTTGCCTGCTTCTATCTGCAGATTCCCGTCGGTCACGTTGAGGCAGGTCTGCGTACCTACAATCTCTATTCTCCCTATCCCGAGGAATTCAACCGTCAGGCGGTTTCCATTATCGCAAAGTATAACTTCTCCCCGACCGAGCTGTCCCGCGATAATTTATTAAAGGAAGGAAAAGATCCGTCCACGATCTACGTCACGGGCAATACCGCCATCGACGCGCTGAAAACGACCGTACGCGAGGGTTACAATCATCCCGAGCTTGACTGGGCGTCGGACAGCCGTCTGATTATGATCACAGCTCACCGCCGCGAAAATCTCGGCGAGCCGATGCATCATATGTTCCGTGCGATCCGCCGCATCATCGACGAGCATCCCGACATCAAGGCGATCTATCCGATTCACATGAATCCCGTCGTTCGTCAGGCTGCCGACGAAGAACTCGGCGATTGCGACCGCGTACACATCATTGAGCCGCTCGATGTTCTCGACTTCCACAACTTCCTGTCCCGCTCGTATCTGATTCTGACAGACTCCGGCGGTATTCAGGAGGAAGCGCCGTCGCTCGGCAAGCCCGTTCTCGTCATGCGCGACACGACCGAGCGTCCCGAAGGTATTGCCGCAGGCACGCTGAAGCTCGTCGGCACCGAGGAGGAAACCATTTACAACTCCTTCAAGGAACTGCTTGAGGACAAGTCCGTTTACGACCGCATGAGCCAGGCATCGAACCCCTACGGAGACGGTCTGGCTTGTCAGAGAATTGCGGATATTCTCGAACAGACACTGTAAAATAGTTCAAGTCGGAGTGTGAAACACTCCGACTTGTGTGTTCTTTCACAGATCATCCGCATCCTGCACGGGATATCGGTCGATCTTGCAGTACGTCTTCCCGCCGTCCACGGCATTTTCCGCCGCCGCAGTATCGGAAAGACGGGAAATACCCGTATACATCCCGAGGACATCGGTGTTCCCTCCGGTTTCTCGGTATGCGGAGATCGCACCGCTGACAGCATCTGCGATTCGGTCTTTTTTGCGCGGTTGTCTGATTTTCATAAAAGCACACCTGCCTTTCACGAAAGAAGTATTTCCGTGTCGGGCAGGTGTTATACGTATTATGTGTTTTCAAGGAAGCCTGCGATGAAGTCCTCGCCGCCTTTTTCGATCTTCTTTCTCTGTTTTTCAAATTCCGACGCGAAATCGTGGGATTTTTTATTGACAAACAGCGTATCGCGGACGAGACAAGAAATGCTGCTCCAGCTGGACATATGGATACGCGCGATATCGGTCAGCATGCCGTCACGTACAAGGTCGATCATCTGCGAGGAAACGTCATCGCGGGTGTACTTGTTCTTGATGACGGTTTCGTAGTAGACAGGGCTGACGTTCTGATAGCCTTCAAACGCCATTTCCTCCAGCATTGCGCAGACCGCCTCGGATTTCTGACAGTTATACGGCAGAGCCATGAAACGCATGACCTCAAAGACGTAGCTGTAATACTGCTCCTGTGCTTCATCGAGCTTCGGTGTCGGAATCACGCCGTAGTCGCTCTTCATATCACGCAGATATTCTGCCGATTGCAGTTGACCAAAGTAGAACATACTGCGGTCCTCAGAGAACAGCTTGGAGGCGATCTCATTTTCCCGGGGCTCGCGTTCCTTGCCGTAGACGATGCCCGTCGTTTCAAAGACAACGTTATAAAGACGGCTTACAACGTCGTGCATCTTTTCGCTGTTGGCAACCAACTGCGGAATGTTATTCGCATCGCGCTCGGTCAGCGGGACACCCGTGCAGAACTGCAGAGCCATAATGTCCTGGTTCCAGCAAAGACGCGTACCGATGATGTCTTCTTCGTCAACCTTGCTGTTGCCGTTGATATCGGAATAGACCGTTTCGGAGATCGACTTGAACGTATCATACGTCCATTTGCCGTCAAGAACCGTCTGATACAGACCGTCCGCAGAATCAAACAGGTTCTGATAAAGCTGTTTGTTGTAGTAGACACAGGACAGATAACGCATACGGTCAATCGTACAGTCACCGACGAGTGCGTACAGCTGATTCTGACCCATGCTCATTTCCTGCATATAGGCAAGATCCCACCATGCCGCGTCAAAGCTGATATACGGCATATCGACGATATTCAGAAAGAGTCCCTGCGGAATCAGCTTAACACCCGACCACTGCGTCGGACAGAACACGTCGTAGGTCGTGTCATCTGCAAGCAGAATTGTGGAAATCGCCGTGGTACAATCCGCCTGTGCTACACCTGGATCCTGAAAATCAATAACGCAGTTCAGCTTCTCCTGTACTGCCAGATTCTGCGCGTAGACCGCATCGTCGAGTACCTCACCCGACTGTGCGCCCGCAATGTCGGTATAGCTGTCCCAGCCCGTGGTATACCAGAGGTGAATCGTCTCCCCGCCAAGATCAAGGTCTGCAGGATTGCCCGACGTGATCGTGGGTTCCGTTTCCGCCGTAGTCACAGTGGTATCTGCCGCAGTATCACCCGTAACGGCGGACGTACTGCTTTCCGTGCCGCAGGAAACCACCGCGCCCAGACACAAAAGCCAGGCAAGTGCGGCTATGCAAGATTTCTTCATGTTGTTTTCCTCCTTTGATGTTCTTTTTTTGACATTATATCATGATTGTCCGCCGCTGTCAAGACAAGTTCAATGCAAATTTTACAAAGAATCGGCACCAATCACATTGACAACGCCTCAATAACATGGTAAAATAAAGCAAAGCAGGAAAAGTTCTTTTTCCGAAAACGTCATATATAAGAAAGGAAGACAATACCATGGCAATTCCGATTCCCGAAAAACGCGTTGCCGAATTTGAAAAGTTCGGCTTCGGTATGTTCATTCACTGGGGTCTGTACTCCCAAATGGGTCAGGGTGAATGGATCCAGCATATGAAGCAGATTCCCGGCGAGGAATATCAGAAGCTTCAGCAGACCTTCACCGCATCCAAGTTCGATGCACACAAGATCGCAGAAACCGCAAAGGCGGCAGGCGCAAAGTACATCACGCTGACGACCCGTCATCACGAGGGCTTTTCCCTGTTTGACACCAAGGGTCTGAACACCTACGACGCACCGCACTCCCCTGTCGGACGTGACCTCATCCGCGAATACGTTGACGCCTGCAACGACGTTGGCATCGTTCCGTTCTTCTATCACACGACGCTCGACTGGTACGACCCGCGCTTCAACAACGATTTCAAGGCGTATCTGCAGTATCTGCGCGATTCCGTTGAGATTCTCTGCTCGGAATACGGCAAGATCGGTGGTCTGTGGTTTGACGGCAACTGGTCCAAGCCCAATGAAGACTGGGAAGAGGACGCGCTTTACAAGGTCATCAGAAAGCATCAGCCCGAGGCGATCATCGTCAATAACACAGGTCTTTCCCACCGCGGCGAGCAGGGCAATCCCGAGCTTGACTCCGTTACGTTCGAGCAGGGTCGTCCGACACCGATGAACAGAGAGGGCATGACCAAGTACATGGCTGCCGAAATGTGCCACACGATGAACGCACACTGG
>JAZQWK010000430.1:0-9026 GCA_045632325.1 Eubacteriales bacterium | reverse complement strand
CCCATCAGCGCCTTGACGTCGACGAACTGCTCGGGAGTCACGCCGTATTCTTCAAAAAACTTTGCGCGGTCGAAGACGACGGTTTCCTTGTTGGTTGCAAGCAGGACCGTGACGTTGTCGCCGATGAGCTGGAGTGCGTCGCGGTCACCCGTCAGAAGATACGCTTCATAGCCGTTGTCGACCGCCTGTGCGGAGAGCGTACCGAGGATATCGTCGGCTTCGTAGCCCGGCTGTTCCGCAACGGTAAAGCCCATCGCCGCGGCACATTCCTTTGCATACGGGAACTGCATGCGCAGCTCGTCTGGAGACGCGTGGCGTCCTGCCTTATATTCGGCGTATGCCTTATGGCGGAAGGTCGGTTCCTTGCGGTCAAAGGCGATGACGCAGACGTCGGGCTTGACCGCGTCCAGCTGCTTTTCCAGCATGGTGATCATGCCGTATACGGCGTTCGTGTGGATGCCGTCCTTGGTGGTCAGCGGACGGATGCCGTAATAGGCACGGTTGATGATACTGTTGCCGTCAACAACGAATAGTTTTTTCATGACGATGCCTCGTTTCTTGGAATTGATACCCTTATTTTACCACAGATTGCGGCAAATTACAACGCCCAAACGCAAGAAAGGCAGAAAAAGACTTGATTTTCTGCGCTGTTTTTAGTATAATATAAAAATAACACGATTGATCTACGGATCCGAAAAGGAATTGATTCTATGGAAGACCAACAGAACCGACAAGACACGGAACAGACTCCGCGCAGACGGCGTGCGGTGCGTTCCGTTCCGATGGGACTACAGAGTGACGGCGCGGCTGCAGAATCGCCAAAGCCTGTCAGCGTGGACAGGCAAGAGGCAGCACCGACACCCAAGCGCGTGCCTGTTCATGAAGCACCGGTGCAGGATGCAGCTGTACAGCCGACGGCAGAACCGCCCTTGCAAAAGGTGCAGAAATCCGTACCGCAGCCACAGACGGTATCCGTACCGACCCAAACGGAAGCGGACGTGCAGCAGCCGCTGATACCAAAGCCTGCTGCCGATAAAAAAATACCCGCTGACGATGCTTTTTCCGTGGAGCGCACGTTTTCCGCCCCGCAGCAGACAACACGCGCCCGTCCGCTGACGCTCGGTACGGTTGTCGTGATGATCGCGGTGATGGCGTTGATCTGCGTCGCTGCGTTTTTGCCGTTTCTTGGGAAAACGGAGGCGGTCATGCTGTACGTTGACGAAACGGCCGTAGGGTATCTTGCGCATGAAGACGATGCATCCGCGCAGATGGAACGTGTGCGCGAGGATTTGTACCTTTATGAGATTTTAGACACGGACGCGGTGTCGTATCGCTGTGAGGCGACCGAGGTGCGCGGCAAGATCTCCTATCTGTCTTCCGACGCGGTGTATGATGCACTGTATACACAGGCGACGGACGGTTACGTCTATGCCTGTTGTCTACCACGGGATATGAATGAATGGATTGGTGTACTGACCGAAGCGGAGCTGTTTGCGGCAGCGGATGCGGCGAAAACCATTTTCACGGAACGGTATACGCCGAATCTGCCGACAGATGCGGAATTGGACGTTGGAACGAATTCCAACTTCCGTATGTATAACTTCGGGTGGATTCCCGAGGAGTCACTGATGAATACGGAAGAGATGGCGGCTGCGCTGGTTGAGATGCAGAATACGTCCTGTCAGGTGTTCGATATTGCGGTATACGCGACGGAAACCGTGGCTGAGCGGATTCCCTATGAAACAACGCTTATTCCCAATGACGAGAACTTTGACGGCATCCGCACGATGATCTCACCGGGTGCGGACGGTCTTGCGCAGGTGACTTACAGAATATGGTTCGATCCCGAAACGGGTGCGGAGCTTTCCCGCGAGGAGAGAGAACGCGTCGTTGTCCGCGAGCCTGTCAGCGCGGTATCGTACGAAGGGCTGTATCCGCTGCCCGACGGGGTATCGACGGGGACGTTTGATTGGCCGCTTCCCGATCTCCCCGACGACGAGCTGCCGCTTGACGAAAACGGGATTCCGTACGTGCCGGAAAATCCGCTGGCGCTCAAAAATACGTACATTTCCTCGGGATACGGGGAACGCGACCTTTGGGGCTCGTACGACTTCCATCTGGGACTCGATATCGTCGCACCTGCCTATACCGAGATCTATGCCGCTGACGGCGGTGTGGTCGTATTTGCGGCGTTTACGTCGTCTTACGGCTATATGACGCGCATCCGTCATGCGGACAACGTGGAAACGGTCTACGCGCATCAGATCAAGCTGGTCGTCAAGCCGGGTGACGTTGTGCAGAAGGGACAACTGATCGGTTACGTAGGCTCGACGGGAAATTCCTCCGGCAGTCATCTGCATCTGGAATTCCGCCGCGATCATGTCACGGTCGATCCGCTGGAATATATCGAAATCCCGGAAGAAATTCTGGTTCTCGGCGAAGGTTATTGAATATATACGAAAACGGCGCTCCTGCCCAAAAACAGGAACGCCGTTGCTTTTTTTGCGGGGACGGTCAGAATCCGTGATTCTCAAGGAACGCAACGGAATCCGCGTGCCAGCTGCAGTAGTCCTTGTACTGTGTTCCGAGTCCGATGCCGTGACCGCCGTCCTCATACGCGGCGATCGTGACGTCTCTGCCTGCCGCTGTCATTGCATCGGCAAACGCGATCGAATTTGCCTCGAAGTTGACAAACTGATCCTTGACGGAGTAGAAGACGAAGGTCGGCGGCATGGTGTCGATGGCGTGCGGGTAGGAATACTTGGCGGTTTCCTCTGCATTGCCAAGATTTTCGCCGAGGAAAATGCGCGGCATCGTTTCAAAGGTACCCTCGCCGAGTGTCGTGACGGGATAGGCAAGAATACACGCGTCAGGTGTGGAACGGACTTCTCCGATGACGTCCCCGACGAGGTTTTCCGTTACGGGATGCTCTGCGACCATGACCGACAGATGTCCGCCTGCGGAAAAGCCGCACAGTGCGATCTTATCGGGATCGATGCCGAAGTCCTCGGCAAAATACCGTACGTACTGTACCGCACGCTGACCGTCGGCGAGAATCGCACGTCCGTCGTACGGCTCGTAGCGGTAGTTGACGACGAATGCGGAGAAGCCCGCATCGTTGTATGCCTTTGCAATATCGACGCCCTCGCTGACGTCAGACAGCTGGAAATAACCGCCGCCGGGGAAGATGACGACGGCAGAGTCGGCACCCTCGCACAGGTAAGCGCGGATGGTCGGCATCAGACCCTTCTCGTCGTTTTCCAGCAGATACGGGATATTGTCCTCGGGCCAGAGCAGAACGGGCTCGTGGTCGGCAATCTGTGTCTCGGTCAGCGGAACGGCGGGAAGCAGAGGCGCTTCCGTGAGGGCGTCTGCAGTCGTGTCGGCAGTATTGGCGGTATCCGTTTGTACGGGATCCGCGGTGCCCGATGCACAGCCGACGAGGAGCAGCATGGATGTCAGGGCAAGGATGGTTCGTTTCAGAAGATGTTTCATATATGTTCTCCTATTGGAATAATGGGTAAGGGATGGCAAAACACCATCCCTTTTGTATTGTTATCGCTTATGCATCAAAACGGAACAGTGCCGTATAGTCGTACTTTTCGCCTGCTTTCAGAATTGCTTCGCCGCGGTTGGGACCGTCGGGTGCAAACTGGGTTTCCAGGCACAGTGCACCGTTGCGTTCGCGCTTGAGACCGCCCTTGAACGGGTAGTCACCTTCCATGAAGTTTGCGGCGTAGAACTGGACGCACGGCTTGTCGGTGTAGAGCGTCAGAGCACCGAGCTTGCCTGCAAAGACAGCTGCCTTTGCGAGCTTCTTGCCCTGATAGAGCGTTGCTTCGTCGGTCGTGATGTACAGGTTGTGGTCAAGACCGGCCCCCAGCTTCATCTGCTCGTCATCGCAGAACATCAGCTCACGGGAGAGCAGTTTCGGAGTACGGAAGTCAAACGCCGTACCGTCGACGGGAATCTTGTCAACGGGAATGAGCAGCTCGTCGACCTTGGACATATAGTCTGCGTTGACCTGCAGGGTCTGGTCGTAGATCTGACCGCCTGCGATGCCGTTCATATTCAGATATGCATGGTTGGTCATGTTGAACGGGGTGTCCTTATCGGAGGTCGCTTCATAGTGAATGGAGAAATCCTCGCCGCAGACGGAGTAGGTAACCTTGACGTTGACGGTGCCGGGATAGTTTTCTGTGCCGTCTTCATCGGTCAGCGTCAGAATCAGATGCTCGCCGTCGCAGTCCTGCTTGTACTCGACTGCCCACATCTTGGCATCATAGCCGATATTGCCGCCGTGCAGATGGTTGCCGCGTGCGGATTCGTTCTGTGCCAGCTGATAGTCAACGCCGTTCAGCGTGAAGCGGCCGCCGCGGATACGGTTTGCGTAACGACCGATCAGCGCACCCTGATAACCGTCGGAGACCTGATAGCCCTCAAGCGTGTCGTAGCCGCCGATGATGTCGGTGCCCTTGTAATACAGCTTCTGAATGATGCCGCCGTAGTTGAGGATAGTGGCGCGGACGGTGTCGTTACCGATTTCATATGCGGTGATCTCACAGCCGCAGGGAAGCTTATCAAAAACGTAAGAGTTCATGGTGATATCCTTTCGTTATTTCAAGAAAATGGGATTCGTCCAAGCGTGGCGGCCGTCACGGTCAATGACGGTGGCACGGACGTAGCTGTAGCCGTTGCCGATATCAAATTCTGCGCGGGTGAGTGTACCGTCGGCAGAACGGACAACGCGGGTCGGGTGCTTGTCTGCATGCAGGCGAACCTTTGCAGCATCGGAGCAGAGGACGACGACCTTGCCGTCATCGTAGTAGAAGTCGTAAATTTCGGGACCGCAGGAGGAGTAGAACTTACCGTCCTTCAGCGCCGCGAGAATATCAGAAACGGAACGGGATGCCGCGCGGACGCGTACCCAGCCGTTGCAGTGGTGGTTCATCGTGTGTCCGTCGTCGGATGCAACGCCCCACAGGCGGATGCCCTGACCGAGAATTTCATCCCAGTACGCAGCGTCCATGTCCATATCCATGTTGATGGCACAGCCGGAGTTCCAGATCTCCATTGCGAAGTTGCCCTTGAGCTTGGAGAAGTAGCGTGCGGGCGTGGACGACCATTCGGGGTGACAGTAGACCGTCATCTGACCGTCGGCATGAAGCTGATCGAGATACGGCTGATATTCTTCCTGCGACTTGACGCGTGCGGAATCGAATTTCTGATCCTGCTCGTACGCGTTGCCGTTTTCCTTTTCGGGACCGATACAGACGGTGTGGAAGCAGCGGAAGCCTGTGGAATCAAAGGCGGGTGTCAGCGTATCGTCGTTGTCGGTGATGGTCGGGAAGCCGCCGCCGTCGTATTCCATACCGGGAATGATGGTCAGGTCGCAATCGGGTGCGAAATTGGTGTAATTATAATAGCGGTGGTCGGTCAGCGCAAGAAAGTCGTAGCCGTGTTCCTTGTGCAGACGGATGACCTCCTCAGGGGTGCCGCGTCCGTCGGAGCGGGTCGTATGGCAGTGCAGACCGCCCTTGTACATCGGCGCATCCTTTGCGCCTGCAAATGCCTGCTGTCGGATCATCATAACTGTAGTCCTCCTCTGTTTTGATTAAAGTGCAAGAATACCGGAAGCTTCCAGCATCTTGATGAACAGACCGCCCTGAACGGTACGGTTCTGGAAATGATAATGCTCTGCGGTGATGGTATCGTACCAGTCGGTCATCGGGACACGGTGCTTGGTGTAGTTGTATGCGTTCCACAGCGGATCGATGAAGCGTTCAAAGTCATCCTGATCGCGGCAGAGGGTCGCTGTCCATACGAGCCAGTCAGACTTGGTGTAGTCTGCACGGTTATCAAGCGGCATACCGTACGGCTTGAAGCGTGCGAAGTTGGTGGAAATTTCGCTCTGGAGGACTTCGGGTGCAAAGATCTTGGTGCCGAACAGCTTATCCCAAACGGCGTTGTACTTCATCGAGAACGTGCCGGGACGGTCGAACGCCAGGCGGTAGCTGCCGTCGCCGTTTGCTGCGCGGGATGCCCAGGATGCCGCCATCTCGCGTGCCTTGTCAATGTACTTGACGGCTTCGTCCTCATGACCGAGCATGCGGTTGAGAATACCGAAGCAGGCAACGCCCATGATTGCCTTGATGGACAGGTTGCAGTTGTGCGCAAGATGTCCTGCAAAGTCGTCCGTGCAGAGCTGGTTTGCAGGGTCTTCGCCGTATTCGATCAGATACTTGACCCAGCCGGCGATCGTATCCCAGTGTGCGGATGCGAAGGACGGATCGTTTTCTGCGATTGCCGTCGTTGCGACCATGACGAGCAGATTACCACATTCCTCAACGGGCATCTGATATTCGAGCTTGTTGCCGCCGTAGACCTGTCCGTTGACGAGCGGATACTGACCTGCATCGTGCGGTGCAAAGTCAAACGGCCAATCCTTGGATTCGGCATACTTGAAGATCGGGCGCATCATGCCCTTGACAAGCTCGGGATTGTAAAGTAAGAACATCGGAATGGACGGATAAGAAACGTCGACTGTTGCGGCACAGCCGTTGGAGAAACATTCCTTGGAGATGAACAGAACCTTGCCGTCGGTGTCGAGCACGCACTTGTGCGCCGCGATGACCTGACGGAAGGCAAGGGACAGCAGTTCTGCGTACTTGACGCCGCCGCACTTGACCGCATCGAGGTACAGACCCTCTGCAACGGACTGGCAGACGGTCATCAGAAGCTCATATTCTTCGTACGCGTCGACGATTGCCTGTTCAATGGTCGTGCCGTCGGCATTCCAGACGGATTTGAGGTGATCGCCGAAGTAGACCATCGATTCGATGTCGTCATATGCGAGCATAAAGAGCTGGATGCTGTCGGGAAGCAGGTCAGCCTTACCCATGACGTAGGTCATCTGCTCGACGGGACAGCGGAAGGAGGAAACCTCACCCTGCGGAACCGCGAGATAGAAATAACCCCATTCGATGCGCAGATCGTCACCCGAGCGGTTGAGAATCTGCTGGTTGGTCTTACCCATTTTGATGCAGGGGATGTCGTCAGCCATGCACTTCTCAACGTCAACCGTATCGTCGCCCTTTTTGTTCATGACGAGTTCCTCGGATGCGAGCACGGTGACGGAAACATCATGGTATTCGCCGTCGACGGACTGATAGTTGACCGCCATATAGGAAACGGGGCGGGTCATCGTGTTCAGGTCGTCGGGCAGGAGGGGTGTCGAGAAGCGGACGGTCAGAAGGATCTTGCCGTCGGAGAACTGATAGGTGGTGGTGAAGGCATCGACGTCGACTGTGATCTGCTCGATCTTTGCTCTGTCGGATTTGCCCATAAACAGCTTTTCTTCGCCGTCAACGGTGACGGTACCGATGAGCGTATTGGGCTTGCCCGTCCAGTGGTTGACGGTGGATTCGTTGAGCTTGTCGGACATCGACCACAGCGAAAAATACGGGTCAACGGTGACGAGCGGATATGCGGGAGCGCGTAATTTCATGATGGATTCGTTCCTTTCAGAAATATAGATTGTTGGTACAATGGTATCATATTTTTTTGCGGATGTCAATGGTTTTTTTGCAGAAAAGTGTGTCGACGGAGAAAAAGAACTGCCGCGGGGAAATGTATCCTTGCGGCAGTTTACAGTTGATTGATGCAGCGTATCGGAAGATGTTTTCAAACTGTCATTATGGCCAAGAGGTAATCCCGTAATCTTTTTCGGCTTCGGGATCGGTATAAACGTAACGCACAACATTGACATGATTCGGAACATCGGAGCTTTGCAGCAGTTCGTGATATAAAACAACGCGTTCTCCGATTTCCCAATTCAATCTGTTCCAGAGATTGAGATCAGTAATTGTTTTATGGGTGTCTACATAAATTGCCACATCCTTGAAATCAGCACTGATCTTATAATCGATCGTGATACTTTTATATGCTGCCTGCGTTTGGATATCCGCCAGTACCGCATTGACATCTTCTTTGATTTTGTTCAGCAGCTTCTCTTTTTGAGATGGCAGAAATGCAATTCTGGTGAATTGATCCGGACCGTCTCCAAATGGGACAGGAAAATACGGAAACTCATCATAATCAAAGCTGACAATATAGTAATCATTGTAGCTGGCTGTATAGAGATTATGATTGATTTTGATTCCCGTTGCAAAAAGGATCATCAGCAATATCGGCGGCAGCAGCAAAACGAGGATCAGGATTTTTTTGAGTACGGTTTTCCGTTTTGGGTGTTTCATAGGCATATCTCCGGTATTTATGTGAACAATTATTTGTACCAAATTCTGAAACTCAATTCTATTTATCCTGTTCGGATTTGGAACCGGTATAAATGAAATACACAACATCTCCATAATACGGACTATCGGAATCCTGTAATAGCTCGTGATATAAAACAACTCTCCTCCCGATTTCCTCCCGCAATTTCATTTCATACATAACAAGATAAGCACTGTATGTAATTTCATCATCAATATATATCATTACTTCCTTAAAATCGTCACTGATCTCATAATCCACAGTTACATTTTCATTTGTCACCTGTATTTCCGTTAGGATTTCATTAACGTCTTCTTTGATTTTGTTCAGTAGTTTCTCTTTTTGAGATGGCAGAAACCAGATTTTGCTGTACCGAGGTGCGTTGTTTCCTGTACCGAAATCGAAACCCAACGACAGTGCTTCATAATCAAATTTGTGAATATAGAAGTCTTTGTATCTCTCTGTATACATATTACGATCAATGGTCGTTCCTGTTGCAAAAAGGATCATCAGCAATATCGGCGGCAGCAGCAAAACGAGGATCAGGATTATTTTGAGTACGGTTTTCCGTTTTGGGTGTTTCATAGACACACCGTCCTTACTGTTCATTGTAAAAATACAGATACGGCTTATTGACAATACTACTGTCGGTGATTTCCTCGGGAATCAGCCAGAAGCCGCCCCCAATGGGTTCGATTCTGCCGCGGACGGAATCGCTGTCAAAGCGGTAGGTGCCGTTTACTTCTGTGACG
>JAZQWK010000429.1:0-6522 GCA_045632325.1 Eubacteriales bacterium | reverse complement strand
TAACAGCCCTCAAACTCGACGTTGGTGATCTTATATTCCTTTGCGTGCTTGACGATATATTTGCGCAGGGTACGGAACGAGCGCGTGCCGAGCCACGGGAACAGACACCATGTCATGCCGCCGAGGGACAGCAGGGAATGGTGTGCCATGCCGGCATTGCGTGCAACGTGACGCGCGACATCGAGCCGCTGTTTGGCGTTTGGCTTGAGGTACGGATAGTCCTTGTCACCGCACAGTACCTCGCGCATCTTCTCGAGAATCCGTGTATTGACCTCGCCGTAGTCGCCGGGCCAGGAGATCTCCATTTTGCCTTTGACCTGCTTGACGTAGACGAGCTTGCGCGCGATGTCCAGCTCCTCGACCTCCCAAACATGACCTGCCAGCGCAAACCGGTCACCGACGGGCGGAGGAGAGGTGATCGTACCGATCTCATCCGACTCACAGCGCACGGAATAGTCCACGTCCTGGTCTTTGAACACGGCATAGAAGCGGAAGTTATTGGTCAGCTTCTCGCCTTTGAGTCCGACAATCAGCGTCTTTTCTTCGGTCATTTCGAGAAATTCGCCGCGGATCATTGAGATCATCAGCTGTTTGTAGTCCTCCTTGGACGTATGGGCAAACGGCGGTAGGGAAAGAACACGCTGTGCAAGTGCCGCAGGTGTCAGCTCACCCGATGATGCTAAAATACTTAAGGTCTGCTGGAACAGAAGCGAAAACGGCATACGCTTGATCGACGGCGGCTCAATGAAGTGATCCTCCAGATACAGCTGAACAATCGCGATACCGCGGATCAGTTCCCACGGGATGAGCTGGGGAAGCGGCGTTTCGGGTGTCGGGTTTTCCTCGCGGAAGACCATCATCATCTCCGGCGGTGCGCCGCGTCTGCCCGAGCGTCCGAGCCTTTGCAGCAGCGAGGAGACCGTGTGCGGTGCGCAGGATTGAACCACACGCTCCAGCCGTCCGATGTCGATGCCGAGCTCCAGTGTGACCGTGGCGCAGGTGACGGCGTGAACCTCTTCGTCCTTCATCTTTGCCTCGGCTTCCTCGCGGATGGAGGCGGATAGGTTGCCGTGGTGGATGAGGAAGATATCGGGTTCTCCGCGATGCTCGGCGATTTGCCGCATGGTCGCTGTGATATATTCCGTTTCCTCGCGGGAGTTGGAGAAGATCAGTGCTTTCTTGTCCTTGACGCAATCGTACATATACTCGAATCCTGCGTCAAGCATCGCGCGGGGATTGGGCGCTTCGGGATGATTGACGGAATCCTCGGTCTGATCGTTGTGATCGTTCTGGATATAGAAATGCTCCATGCCGAGGCGCCAGCGGTTTTTCTGACCGCCGACAACAGGCGCATCGGTTTCGCGTCCCGAGCCTGCACCGAGCCAGTTGACGGCAATCGACAGATCACCGACCGTTGCGGAAAGACCGATACGGCGCGGATGGTGACCGATCAGACGTCCGATACGGCAAAGCTGACAGATGATCTGATTGCCGCGGTCGGTACCCGTCAGAATATGAATTTCATCGATGATGACATAGCGCAGGTCGGAAAACAGACGGATGATGTCGTTGGAGCGGTTCATCAGCATCGATTCCAGCGATTCTGGCGTGATCTGCAGAATGCCCTGCGGATTCTGCAAGAGCTTGTTTTTGTGGGATGCCGCGACGTCTCCGTGCCAGTGCGTGACGGGAATGCCCGATTCCTCCAGCAGGTCCTCCATGCGGTAGAACTGGTCGTTGATCAGGCTTTTCAGCGGTGCGATATACAGCACGCCGACCGATTGCGGCGGATTTTCCCATAATTGCGACAGAATCGGAAAGAACGCGGCTTCCGTTTTGCCCGATGCGGTCGACGAGGTGATCAGCAGATTGTGATCGGTATCAAACAGCGTTTTCGCCGCGGCCAGCTGAACACCGCGCAATGCCGCCCAATGATTCTGATAGATAAAATCCTGAATGAACGGCGCGTAACGGTAAAAGATCGCATTGGCATCCTGTTCATATTCGTTTTCGTGGTAGAATTCGTTTGTTTCGTTTGACATGGATATGTTTCCTCTCATGCGCAATACGGTCAATATGAGATTTCATGACGGTTATATTTCACGCCGCTGCGTCTCTGTTGTAGGGGCGATTCACGAATCGCCCGC
Organism: Eubacteriales bacterium; assembly: GCA_045632325.1. Lineage (GTDB taxonomy): Bacteria > Bacillota > Clostridia > Oscillospirales > CAG-272 > RGIG3925. The sequence continues at coordinate 4,375 of JAZQWK010000429.1, read as the reverse complement.
TGTATGTTGTAGGCGGATTAGTTCTGTTCGGCAAGCACTGCGAATACTTCTTCCATTGCCGCAAACAGCACCTGTGCCGTGCGGATACCCGCAGAATTGGTTTCCTCATAATGGTTCTCGCCCGATTCATCGACGATTTTATCAAGATACGGCAGATCGGGGTTGACCATGAAGTCGCGCGGCGGCAGAATGTAGCCGAGCTCGTCGTTACACAGACCGCCGATGAGCAGTGTTCCGCAATCATACCGTTCTGCAAGACGGGAAAGCGACGGGAAGGTTTCCTCCAAAAGTTCGTATCCCGTTCCCGCCATGGCAAAGTCGGTGTCCTCGTAGACAAGCTCGGGGAAGATCTCGCCGGGAATCAGCGCGGCAGTGATACCGTCGCCGAAACGGATGGCGGCACAGCGTGAGGCCAGATAGTAGCCCGTTTCGCTGTCGGAGCCGCGTCCGCTTTCGTTACGGAGAATGCCGAGGAATTTATACAATAAAAACGCGGTGTTGTCCAGCGGAACGTCAAAATCGGTTTCCGCATAGGCGATGCGGGGAGCTACGGGTGTTTCCAGATGCTCGGGGATATACAAGATCATACGCGCGAGAACCTGACCCGTCATGCGGCAGTTTTCAACGTGGTAATCGGGAGAACCGTCGTCCATGGCGGAATCGTAAATCTCGGGCGTCATGATCAGACCGCCGATCGCACCGGGAATGAACAGCATATCGTCACCGCATTTTTCTTTGATGACGTCTGCCATGACACCCGGGAAATCACGGCTGATGAGCAGATTGTCGCCGCGCAGGGATTCTGCGTGTGCGGCGAAGAAGACGAGGCGGATGCCGTTGTATGCGCTGTCGTCGGGAACAAAGCGCAGCTGATGCATATTTTCGTCGTAGACGAGCGGATAGCGGGAGTCGTACTGCATATTTTCCGCTTCCGTCTGTCCGTAATACAGGGAACCTGCACTGCGGTCTTCGTATGCGGCTTTGGCGGCGGCAACGGCGGCGGTGATGACATTGTCGACAAACTCCGCGTTTTTGCCCTGTTGACCGTACGGTCCCCACAGACCGAGCGTATCGATGCCCGCGTGCGTGTGAGTCGCGTATACGGCGATGGAGGAACAGCCTGTTTCAGCGGCGAATTCGGACAGACCGTCACGGATGCGGTCGACCGTATCGGAGGCGAGTCCGACGCAATCCACGCCGATGAGGAGCATACCGCCGTTTTCGGCACCGTCAGCCGCGCTGCAGCCGAGCCAGACGGCGTTTGCGCATTGGCGGTCGAGGATGTCGGAGAATTCTTCGCCGCTCATATAGCCTGCAATGTAAAGCGGTGTTTGCGGATTTTCGGGGATCTCGATTTCAACCGAGGAGAACCCAATGCTCCAGCGATCGCCTTCGGCAGAGAACAGAGAGGGTGCGCTTTCTTCGCCGCAGCCGACAAAACAGAAAGATACCAAGCAGAGGAGAAGCAAAACTACAATTCGTTTCATGACATGATCCTCCTTACAGCAAATCAAACAGACCGTTCTTCGCAAGTCCGATGAGGATGCGAAGCATATCGGAAAACTGCACGCCGTTGATCGACGCAAACACGATCGCGCCGAGATAACCTGCAATCGCAAACAGCGGAGAGATGGCATAGATCCATTTTTTGCAGCCGCTCATAACGTACAGGATCAGAAATACCGCACCCGTGACAAACAGTGCAAGTGCGCTCGGACGGATCACAGCGGTCTGCAGATTGCCGAAGATCGCACCGATCGTTTCATCGACGCCGCCGAGCAGGACGCCGGAATTGCGGACGGTGAAGTAAGATGCAAGCCAGAGAAGGGCTGCTGCGGCAATAACGCCTGCAAGTGTGCGATAGGGAATCTTTGATTTCATGACGGTATACTCCTTATCATTTTTACGAGATTTGCAACGGTTTCATCAATCGGTTGTGTTCCGTCGATGCGGATGACGGGGCAGGGAATCATCTTCGTCCAGCTGCGGACGTAATCCTCCTCCCGTGCTTCTGCAAAACGGAAAAAGGCTTCTTCCGATTCGTAAAGATCGCCGCCTGGACGCATACGGTCTCCGAATTTCCGATAAGAACGCTGTCGGATGCGCTGCATACGGATGTCCTTGGGAACTTCAAGAAGAACGGAGAGTGTGTACAGCGGCGGAACTTCTGCTCCGTAATCACCTTTGACTGCGGCAAAAACAAAGTTCTCGTGTGTGCGTACTTCTTCTGCCAACAGTGCTTCCGCTTCTTCGCGTGTGCGCGGATTGGTATACGGTTCGTTTGGTGCGCTGCGTGTGAAGAATAAATCTTCATTGTCGATGAAGTGATATCCGAGCGTCTCTGCAAGTGCGCGCCCGACGGTGCTTTTGCCGCTGCCGTTCAGACCGCAGACCATGATTCCGTGCCCCATAGGTTTCGTACCTCCTGCGACGGTTTTTCTTTTCTTTATTATACAACACATCCGGGGATTCGTCAAGAAAAATACCCCGGAAAAACCAAAATGCCCATCCACAGTTTCCTGTGAATGGGCAATTCCTTTGGAGCTGGTAACCAGAATCGAACTGGTGACCTCATCCTTACCAAGGATGTGCTCTACCGACTGAGCCATACCAGCATGTGCTGTGGAATACAGCTGGCGACCTGGATGGGGCTCGAACCCACGACCTCTAGCGTGACAGGCTAGCGTTCTAACCAACTGAACTACCAGGCCATTTTTGTATTCCTGCGGAGGTTTGTGTTCCCCTCAGCACGTTTAATATTATACCATATCAAAATCGATTTGTCAATACTTTTTTGAAATTTTTTTAAAGTTTTTTTCGGTTTTTCGTGCGTGCAAAAAAACTTTGATTTTTTGTGAGAAATCGGGGTTTTCCTCTTGCAATTACTGCCATTCTGTGCTAAAATAAATCTAATCGGAAACGGATTCCTCTCCGTTTCAGCACACGAAATAATTTCATGCCGAAAGGATTATAAGAACATGGAAAAAGTAAGATATGGTATTGTCGGTATCGGTAATATGGGTACCGGTCACGTCGCTTCTCTCGCAGAAGGACACATCGAAAACGCTGTTCTGGCGGCCGTTTGTGACGTCAAGGAAGACCGCCTTGCATTCGTCACCGAAAAGTACGGCACGGACATTGCAACCTATACCGATTACAAGGAAATGCTGGCATCCGGCAAGATCGACGTCGTTCTGATCGCAACGCCTCACTACCTGCATCCCGTCATCGCCATCGAAGCGTTCGAAGCAGGTCTGAACGTTCTCTCCGAAAAGCCGATCGGTGTTTACACCAAGAAGGTCATGGAAATGTATGAGGCTGCAAAGGCGCATCCCGATCTGGTCTTCGGTATCATGTATAACCAGCGTACCAACCCCAGATATCAGAAGATGCGTGAAATGGTTCAGGGCGGTGAGCTCGGCGAGCTTCAGCGCGTTGTCTGGATCATCACCAACTGGTACAGAACCCAGGCATACTACAACTCCTCTACCTGGAGAGCTACCTGGGAAGGCGAAGGCGGCGGCGTTCTGATCAACCAGTGCCCGCATAACCTCGACCTGTGGCAGTGGATCTGCGGTATGCCCAGCCGTGTCTGTGGTTTCCTGTCCTTCGGTAAGTACCACAACATCGAAGTTGAAGACGATGCAACCATTTACGCTGAATACGCAAACGGCGCAACCGGTCTGTTCATTTCCACCACCGGTGAAGCTCCCGGTACCAACCGTCTCGAAATCACCGGTACCAAGGGTAAGCTGGTATTTGAAAACAACAAGCTGATGTGGACCAAGCTCAAAGAAGACGTCAAGGACTTCACGATGAACGCAGAAACCGGCTTCGGTACGCCGAAGGCAACCACCGAAGAAATCGTCATCGAAGAACCGTCTCCCGAGCATCGCGGTATTCTGCGCAACTACACCAACGCTGTTCTGAACGGCACGCCTCTGCTGGCTCCCGGCGTTGAAGGTATCAACGGTCTGTCCATTTCCAATGCGGCTCACCTGTCTGCATGGAAGAACAACAAGTGGGTTGACCTGCCCAACGACGGCGAAGAATTCTGGGAAGAACTCCAGAAGAAGATCGCGGCTTCCGCTGGTAAGGACGAATCCACCGTTTCCGGCGGCGTTGCTGACCTGTCCGCTACCTACAACTCCAAGTAATATATAAAGGAGATACCATTATGGCAAACGATATCATCAAGGGTATGGGCTTCCATCACATCGGTCTGAAGGTTGCTGATTTTGCAAAGTCCCGTGAAATGTACCGCGCACTCGGCATGAAGGAAATCTGCGGCTGGGGCGAAGGCGACAGCGAGATCGTTATGTTTGATCTCGGCGACGGCGGCAGAATCGAGCTGTTCGCAGGCGGCGGAGACCAC
>JAZQWK010000428.1:0-2247 GCA_045632325.1 Eubacteriales bacterium | reverse complement strand
CTTTCCCGCTGCAGTCAATGCTTCGGTCAATGCGGTGCGGTATTGGCTTAACAGAAATTCGCCGGGTGTGAAGGGAACGTCTCCCCGATAAGTACCCTCGTAGGGCTCGCCGTCTGCAGCGGCTCCTGCAGCGAGCGCTTCTGCGGCTGTGGTTAACGTAATGGAATTTCCTGCTGTCATAAGAATGTGATCTCCTTTCACAGATATACGGTATTGTTTCGGCATCAGTGCCGGATCGACGGATAGGGTGATTTGTGCGCCTTGCGCGGTTGGCTGCGTCGGTACGACGTATCCCATTGCCTGTTCAAGCGCGGTTTGCAGTTCTATCGAATAGCGTTCCAAAGCGTCGGGAGTGGTAATGACAAGGGATGACGGCTCGATACCGCACACGGATTCGAGCGTATAGGCGTGCTGTACGGTGATCGTTTCTCCGAGGGAAAACTGTGACGTCGGCGCATCAAGCAGATTGTCGATAAAGTACTGCACCGCCGTCGGGAGAATCTCGTCGGAACCGCCTGCAATGACGACCTCGCGGTCGTAAAACGTGATGGAAAAATCGCGCGTGTGGTTCACTCGTAATCCAAGCAATTCCTCGGTTTCCGTGACGGAGGACGCACGGTTGGTGCTGCCGATGAGAATTTCCATATTGTTCTGCGGGATGGTCTCACCGCCGCGCTCGTTGACCCAGTCGGTCGCGGGCTTGGCTTGTTCTCCGAGTGCCGCACGCAGAATGGACAGCGCTTCTTTGCCGCCGTCTTCGGAATAGTCAGAGCGTACGATGGTATAGTCGGAAATCATCGCGCGGACACTGTCAAAGACGGGAAGCGGCTGCGCGGTATCACACGTATCCTCGGTGCTGCCCGTATGACAGGAGAACAGAGACAGAATACAAAGCAGAGCAAGGCAAAGAACGGCGGCACGTCTGACGTGCAGATGATATTTGAACGGCATATCGAAACCTCCCATATATGGATTGATGATAGAAAAAGTATACCATAGAAATTGGGAATCTGCAAGAGGTTGCCGCAATTTTATGTTTGTTTTATTTGGACGCATACGGAGAAAAGCGGTATATTCAGGCAATGCCGTTATAAAAAATAATGGAAATTTGCTGTTATTCTTGACATTTTGCTGTGATTGTTGTACAATAGTATCAGGTTCCACGGAAAGGTCAGCGTAACGTTACATCAGCTTTGGATTCTGTCTCGCGGAACGATATTCCGGAAAGGAAGGCTTTCGTATAGCAAAGCCATGGTGATTACTATGAAAATCAATTCCAAGCGTATGGGTATATCGGTTTTACTCTGTACACTTTTACTCGGCACGTTCGCATCCTGCGGCGGTGAACAACCATCCGCTGTGCAGACGGAGGCTGTCATCGGCGGTGAAACGACCGTCCCCGCGGAAACCGCGGTACAGTACGGCGATGCACTTCCCGAAACACTGGACTTCGGCGGCAAGGAATTCCGTGCGGCAACCTATAACGGCGGTAATCTGACCAATGCCGACGGTTGGTTCAATTACTTTGAAATTGAAGAAACCAACGGCGACATCCTCAACGATGCGGCATTTTCCCGCAACGCAGAGGTAGAGGAGCGCCTGAACGTCAAGATCAAGTGCTATGAGATCGGTGAATGGGGACAGGTTCTGAACACGCTGCAGAAGTCCATTACCGCAGGTGACGACGCGTATGACATCGCCGTTGAGGCGTCGCACGCATCCTACGTCAATCTCATCTCCGCCAATATGCTGTACGATACCAAAGATCTGCAGTATATGGATCTCTCCAAGCCGTATTATACCAAGAGTTCTTACGAAACGTATGAAATCGACGGTCACAGATATCTGTTCTCCGGCGCATATACCTATCCGCTGTTCTCCGGTGTTTACTGGCTGTTCAACAAGCAGATGTGGACGGAATACGATCTTCCCGACGTATACCAGACCGTCCGTGACGGTGCGTGGACCTTTGACACTGCATTTTCGTATCTGAAGGATACCTACCGCGACGTCAACGGTGACTCCAAGGCGGACATCGAAGACCGATACGGCTTCTCTACGGGTCCAGCGATGCTTAACTATATGTATCTCGGTATGGGCATGAAGGGTGTTATTCTCGGAGAAGACGGCTTTACCTACGACTACGAGGACGAACGCGCCGTGGATGTCGTGAATAAGATCATGGAATGGCGCAATGCATCGGACGCGTATTTTGATACCAAGGATCAGTGGGGCAATTTCTTCTCC
>JAZQWK010000427.1:0-4425 GCA_045632325.1 Eubacteriales bacterium | reverse complement strand
GGAATACCGTCATCGTCGTCGTCCGTCTCACATCCGTCGGGAATTGAGCGTGTCACGGCAAGCTCGATCTCCGCCGTCTGCTCTTCATATCCTGCCGTTTCCAAAGCAGAGGACGTATTTTCATCGGCTGAAGACTCCGTCGGATTGCGGAAGATCGCGGCAAGGTCGATCTCCGAGGTCGGAAGGATCGGCTTTTCCAAGGGTTCCTCGGGCGTGATGATCTCCACGCGGTCGTGCGTTGCGGTATCCTGATTTTCTTCTCCGCGGGACAAGGCTTCCTGCTCATCCTGCGCGGCAAGTGCATACGCGTCTTCGTCGGGTACGGTGTGCGTCATCGGTTCGGCCGCATCCGCCGTCGGCAGCGTCTGATCGGGTGCATCGGCGTCGCCTGTCATCTGACCGCGGTCGTATACCTCACCCGAAACGGGTGTACCGCTGCGATCGGGCGCTTTGCGCGTCGGACGCTTGACGGGCGGTTCCGCAGGCTTTTCATAAACTGCGGGATTCTGCTCTGCTCCCGCCTGCGGATCTGCGTCCGCAGCATAAATATTGGAATCGATCGCATTCCGACGGCGTTTGCCCGTCAGTGCTTCTTCTTCACGGGCAACGGCACGTTCTCTTGCGCGGTATGCCTGTTCCACGCGACGGCGTTCTGCCTGTTCTGCGCGCATGACGGCAAGTGCTTCTTCTCTTGCACGGAGCTGAGCCTGCCGTGCCTCCATGTCGGGGAGGTTCTGTTCGCGGTATGCCTGCCGCTGTTCGCGGGACTTATAGATGTGATAACGTACGGTGATCCACAGCGAACGCGGCGTCATACCGACGTAATACAGTGCAAGCAAAAGGACGACGGGGATACTGATGATCAGCGCACCGACAAGACCGGTAAAGCCCAGTAGCTTTGCAAGCAGACCGCCGATCACACCGCCGCCGATCCCCGTCTCACCGCAGGTGTACATCAAACCGACAGACGCGAAAAATCCGTCTGCCTGCAATGCGGGATCGTCCCACACGGCACAGTGAAACAGCACACCGATAAAGGCAAGCAGGAAAAAGCCGAAGCAGAACTTGTACGGCACGGCATGGTATTCGATATCTTTTTTGACGAATGCCGCACCGACCGTCAATAAGATCGGCAGACCGTAGGATGCACAACCGAACAGACCGCGCAGGACGTTATGCAGACCGCCGCCGACAACACCCGTCAGATCGGGGAACAGCAGGCACACGGCAAGAAAGATGCCGCCGACCGCCAAAAACAGTGCGATCAGCGATGCCATACCGGGCGACATCGACGGCTGGCTGCTCGGTGCCGGCGTTTTTGCATTTGCAGGCTTTTTCGCCGCAGATTTGGTTGGTTGTTTCGTTTTTGCGGAAGCGGTGGACTTTTTCGTACCGCCGCCGGATTTCTTTTTGGTTTCTGCCAACAGAAAGCGCTCCTCTCGTTACCATGGACGTATAATTCAAACCGTTTCGGAAATTCTACAGGTATTACTTTATTATTATAATATTATAGCAAATTTTTTTGCAAATAGCAAGACCTATCCCCGATTTTCTTACGCAATCCCCAAAGAATTACCGCCATTCCCGAAAGGAGTCCTACGATGTCTGCAGCCTCTCATTCCCAACAACACAAGCCGTCCCGACCTTCCGCCGCCGTTTCTGCCGTCATCGCCTTCTGTGCAGGCACCGTCAACGGTCTGCTCGGCACGGGAGGCGGAATCCCACTGCTGTTTCTTCTGCGCCGACACTGCAAGGCACAGGATGCGTTCGCATCGGCGCTCTGCTGTATTCTGCCGCTGTCGGTACTGTCCGCATGGCTGTATCTTCAAAACGGAAGCATCTCCGCACCCGCCCTTCTGTCGTCAGACGTCCTGCCGTATCTGCTCGGTGCGATACCGGGCGGGATCCTCGGTGCCGTTCTCCTCGACCGATTGAAGCTTTCCGTGGTGCAGTACGTGTTTGCGGCACTGCTTCTGTTCTCCGGCTGGCGCATGGCGTTTTCATAAGAGGTGTATCAGATGGTTATCCTCCATTTCTTTATCGGTGTTCTCGTTGCATCTCTTGCCGGAATGGGCGTCGGCGGAGGCGGGCTGCTCGTCATCTGGCTCGTGCTTGCCGCAAAGCTGCCCTCTCCGACCGCACAAGGCATCAATCTGATCTTTTTCATCGTTTCCGCCGTATGTGCACTTCCCGTGCATCTCAAGAAACGAACGCTGCCCCGAGCGAAGATTCTGCTTTACACGATAGCTGCTTTACCGGGTGCATGGGTCGGATGCCGCTTGGCTTCCGTTCTGTCAGAAACGTGTACGCGCCGCTGTTTCGGATACTTTCTTCTGCTGTCCGGCGGTATGCAGTTATACCGACAGATAAAAGCGCAATTTTTCTCTTGACGAACCATACAAATCATGGTATAATAACAAAAATATCTCCCACAGCGCATACGCCTGCGGGAGCATCAGAAAGGACAACTACGTATGGCAAGAATCTACGATAAATTCCCGATCCTCAACGGCAAGGACCCCGACGTCCGTACCCGCCGCTACCTGACCCCCGTTCGCATCGTCTGGTCCACCCTCGACGAAGGCGCGGAAATCACCGGCATTGAAAACCTGCTCACGCCCAAGCGCGAACAGATCACCCTCAATCGCAATCAATCCGACCGCTGCGTTATGGCAAACAAGCCCGGCAAGCCCAAGGCATCCATCCTGCTCGACTTCGGCATGGAAATCAACGGCGCACTCCGTCTGATGGTCTGGGGCTCCCAGTCCTCGGAGGACGCAGGCACCTCTGATAATCCCGGTCGTGCCAACGTCCGCGTGCGTCTGGGCGAATCCGTCATGGAAGCAATGACCGATCTCGGCGTCAAGAACACGACCAACGACCATGCAAACCGCGACTTCGTCATGAATCTCGGCTCTCACTCCGCAATGGAAACCAACGAATCCGGCTTCCGCTTCGCACGCATCGATCTGCTCGGTGAGGAATCTGCCGTTTCCTTCAAGAGCATCAACGCGGTCTTCATCTTCCGCGACCTGGAATACAAGGGTACCTTCGATTGCTCCGATCCCCTGCTCAATAAGATCTGGAACACGGCCGCTTATACTGCGCATCTGAATATGCAGGAATACCTGTGGGACGGCATCAAGCGTGACCGTCTCGTATGGATCGGCGATATGCATACCGAGGTCATGTCCATCATCACCGCCTTCGGCTACAACGACGTCGTTCCGAAGTCTCTCGACCTTGCAAGAGAAGAAGCACCGATCACCGAAACGTCCACCGAGTGGATGAACGGCATGCCCTCCTATTCCCTGTGGTGGATTCTGCTCCACAAGGAATGGTACATGGCACACGGTGACAAGGCTTACCTTGCAGAACAGGAAGAATACATGACCAAGCTCCTTGCACACATCGCGTCGCTCGTTGACGAAAACGGTGTCGAGCAGATGCCCGGCAAGTTCCTTGACTGGCCGAACAACGCCAACCCCGAAGCAATGCATGCAGGTATGCAGGGTCTTGTCCGCATCGCGCTGTACGCAGGTGCCGATATGCTGGAAGTTCTCGGCAATGCAGAACTTGCCGCTGTCTGCCGTGCGGCGGCTGACCGTATGGTCAATCACGTTCCGGATCCCAACGGCTCCAAGTCCGCAGGTGCGCTGATGGTTCTCGGCGGTATTTACGACGCAAAGAAAATGAACGATGAGCTGATTGCTCCCAACGGCGCACACGGCTATTCCACGTTCCTCGGCTACTACATCCTCAAGGCAAAGGCACTGGCAGGTGACATTCAGGGTGCGCTTGACGGTATGCGCGAATACTGGGGCGGTATGCTTTCGATGGGCGCAACCTCCTTCTGGGAAGACTTCAACCTCGATTGGATGGAAAATGCTGCACCGATCGATGAGATCGTTCCTGAGGGCAAGGTCGACATCCACGGTGACTGGGGTGCATACTGCTACATCAAGTTCCGTCACAGCCTCTGCCATGGCTGGGCTTCCGGTCCCTGCCCGTTCATGACGCACTACGTCCTCGGTATCCGCATCGAGGAAGCAGGCTGCAAGAAGGTCCGCATCGACCCGCAGCTGGGCGATCTGTCCTATGCAAAGGGCACGTTCCCGACACCTTACGGTCTGATCACTGTCTGCCATACGAGACAGGAGGACGGCACGATCCGTTCCGATATCGCGGCACCGAAGGAAATTGAAATTATTATGGGTTAAGTCCCGACATTCCGAATCCCCAAATCTGTCGTAATCATTCAGATTAAGAACAACTATGACAAAAGGAACATCAACACCGCTGTTCAGTGGCATAGATGTTCCTTTTTGCTATTGTGGCATGAGATAGAGAATGCTGTATATCTGAATAATCGCGCGGTATTTATTCAATCAAACAAGGCTTTGAAATCATCCCGTTCACGGATGG
>JAZQWK010000426.1:0-2967 GCA_045632325.1 Eubacteriales bacterium | reverse complement strand
TGATGGACAAATACGGCACGAACGTCAAGCCGCGTACTCTGCCGACGATCGCAGCCTCCGTGCTCCGCGCCTGTGTGACCGACGGCACATCGTTCGGTCCCATCATGACGGAAACGTATTTTGTCCAGGAGAATATGTCCGATTACGACGACGTACTACTGATGAATATCACCCTCGATCCCGATGACTTTACGGGCGAGGACGGCATATACGCGGTCATCAGCGATAACATCTTTGCCGACCGTCAATCCTGTGACGGATATATGGAGATTTTCGATCCCGCGGGACAAAATCCCGACGATCATTGCGTCCGTCTGACGATGAACGGCAACGGTTCCCTTGCTTTTTATCAGAAATCGATGCGCGTCTCCGTCAGAGAACCTGCAACACCCGAGAGCGGCGGAACCCTTGTCTACGACCTGTTCGCAGGCGATGCCGCAGATGCGGACGGGAACACGATCACCGCGTTTGATACGTTCGTTCTGCGCAATTCCGGCAACGACGCTTCCTGTGCACATTTCCGCGACGCGCTGATGCAGAAGCTCTCTGAGGATCTGAACGTCTGTATTCAGGCGTATCGCCCGACCTTGTTGTTTATCAACGGCGAGCTTTGGGGACTTTACAACGTGCGGGAACGCTACTCCACCGACTACTTCTACCGCCATTTCGGTCTGCTGCCCGAAAATCTCGTCATGCTGGAATCGATTTCACCGCTTTTAACCAACAGCTGGAATACCAAATACGAGCTGAACGAAGGTGTCCCCGGCGACGAGGAGGATTTCTACGCGCTCATCGATTACGTGGCTTCTCACAACATGAAGGAAGAGGAGCACGTGGCGTGGGTAGAGGAACGCATGGATCTCGACAATTACATCGATTTCTTTATCGCATCCTGTTACCTTGCGAACACCGACTGGCCGGGCAACAACATCAAGGTCTGGCGCAACAAAAATCCAAACGACCCGTCGGGGCTCGATACCCGCTGGCGCTGGGTGCTGTCCGATATGGACTTCGGCATCGGTCATTCCACAAGCGCAAACCAGCAGATGTTTACCCACGCACTGACCGAAGGTACCGTCTGCGGCAAGCTGATGATGCGTCTTCTGCAAAACAACGCGTTCCGTCTGCGCTTTGCCGACCGCGCGTGTGTGCTGATCAACGAGGTCTATCAAAAGGACGCTATGCTTGCCGCGCTTGACCGCTTTGCAGATACGATAGAGCCTTATATTGATCTGAACTTCAAGCGCTGGAGAGGCGACGGCGGTTCCATGGATCGCTGGGAAGATCACGTCCGTGCCGCAGAAAAGTTCCTGTCCAACAGAACCTCGCATTTCATCCGTGAGATGCAGGACAAGCTCAACGTCACGCTCGATCTCTTTTCCTGCGAAACGAACGGCAGCGCCGACGTGTTAATCACAACGGAGCCTGCCACAGGCGGCAGTGCCGAGCACTGCGTGACAGACCGCCCGATTGACGGTACTGCGCTGTATTTCCGTGATTCCACCGCCGTTACCGTCCGTGCCGTACCGCACGACGGATACCGCGTTACAGGGTTTGTCTGCAAGATCGGACCGCGCGAGGAAACCGTCACAGGTGATACACTGCGCGTCGAGCTGTATGCAAAGTGTACTGTTACCGTACTTACCGAACCAATTCAACCATAATACCATAGATACAGGAGAAAAACTATGCTTACCATCGGTTGTCATTTATCCGCCTCGGACGGCTATCTTGCCATGGCAAAAGAGTCGATCCGCATCGGCGCAAACACGTTCCAGTTCTTTACCCGCAATCCGCGCGGCGGACAGGCAAAGCCCATCAACGAAAAGGACATCGCCGCATTCCACGACTTCTGCCGCGAAAACGGCATCAACGTCATTTTGGCACACGCACCGTACACGCTCAATGCGGCGGCGGCAGACCCCAAGGTGCTCGAATTCTGCGAAAACACGATGCGCGACGATCTTCGCCGCATGGAATATACCCCCGGCAATCTTTACAATTTCCATCCGGGCAGTCACGTCAAGCAGGGTGCGGAAAAAGGCATCGAGTTGATTGCCGATATGCTCAACCGCGTGCTGACCCCCGACCAGACCACGACCGTTCTGCTCGAAACCATGGCAGGCAAAGGCAGTGAAGTCGGACGTACGTTTGAAGAACTGCGTGCCATCATCGACCGCGTAGAACTCAAGGACAAGCTCGGCGTCTGTATGGATACCTGCCACGTCTCCGACGGCGGCTACGACATCATCGGTGATCTCGACGGCGTTCTGCGTGAATTTGACCGCATCATCGGTCTTGACCGTCTGCGTGCCATGCACATCAACGACTCGATGAATCCGCCGTCCGCCCACAAGGACCGCCATGCAAAGATCGGTGAGGGTCATATCGGCACGGAGGCGATCGTCCGCGTCATCAACCATCCCCTGCTCTGCCATCTGCCGTTTTATCTGGAAACCCCGCACGATACCAACGACGGCTACGCAAACGAAATTGCCATGCTCCGTGCGGCATATACACAAGGCTGATTCCCATGCTGTCATCCATCTTTCACATCGCTGATCTGATTGCGATCTGTACTGCCGCGGTAACGGGTGTCCTTGCCGCTGCAACTATTCGTGCGGACCTGTTCGGTGCTGTTGTCCTTGGCTGTACGACCGCATTCGGCGGCGGAATCATGCGTGATCTCCTGCTCGGTGTCACGCCGCCTGCCGCATTGCAGAACCCAATGATGCTCCTCCTTGCCGCAGGTGTTTCCATCATCACGTTTGCCATAGAATATTTCTTTGCCGACAAAGCGGCAGATACGCGACCTGCACAGCGGCGTGCCATCCACGAACAGCTGACCAATGCCGTAGACGCGCTCAGCCTGTCGATGTTCGTCGTCGTCGGTATCGACGCGGCGATTGCAGCAGGATACGCTGACAACGCGTTTCTGGTCATCTTCGTCGGTGTCATCACGGGTGT
>JAZQWK010000425.1:0-3775 GCA_045632325.1 Eubacteriales bacterium | reverse complement strand
CGGCAATCCTGCAAGCGACTGCACGGCGGAAACCGCCCGCGCGGTCATCTCGTCGTAAATACCTGTCTGCGACGGTGATGGGATCACGTCTGCCGATTCCGAAAGTGACGCAAGCAGCACCTGCAGAAGCAGGAGGAACGTCTTTGGATACGGGATAGAAAAGAACGCATCGCCCGCGACGGGATACAAGGGTGCGGCAGGTCTGTAGCGGCGGACGTTGTGCCTGTGTGCACGGTCAAGTGCCTGCCACGAGGCAAGATCCGCCGTATCCGATTCTGCAAGACTGACGCTTTTTTGAAATGCGCGCAGTGCTGCGTCGGTGGTCTCGTCGCGGATGCCTGTGACGGCGGGACGCGGGACGGTATCGTCGACAAAGGAAAGTCCCCGCAGCTTTTCCTGCAGCTCGCGGACGTTGTTTTCCTTTTGCGTGTGGTCAATGGATGTTTTATCAATCGGTATCACGTTGGTCACCCCTTTTCAAGTGTTCGGTGAGAACTGTCCCTCGGTGCGCAGATTGCCCTCTGCGATGTCTGCGGCGGCGTAAGCCAGTGCCGTCCACGTGATCGGACCGACGATGCTGTTTGGCTCAATGCCCTCCAGCTCCTGGAACGCGGTGACGGCGGTCTGCGTTGCTTCCCCGAAATAGCCGGTAACCGAGGGCGGCGTGATTTCATTCCATACCGAGGAAACGGTTCGGAGGTTCTCCTGCAGAACGCGGACGTCCTCACCCTGCGAGCCGCGGACGAGAAACGTGCCGGGGAAGGGTGTGGGCGTGTTTGCAAAGGTATGCTCGGGCTGGGACAGAAGGATACCGCGGTACGCGTCGTAGATGGCGTCCCAGGTAAACGCGCCGACGATACCGTCGGGGGTGAGTCCGCGGCTTGATTGAAACGCGATCACAGCATCCCGCGTCTGATCACCGAAATATCCCGTGACGGGAATCGGCGGGATCGTATTGTCAAAGACGGCGATATAGGCAAGCAGGTACTGCAGCGTCTGCACGGCAAGGGAGCGGTCGCCCTGCTGCAATACCTCGGGAAAAGCAGTGGAGATATCCGTATAGCGCAGACCCTCGGAGTTCAGCTCGTTCAATCGCTTGACAGCGCTGAAAATGCGGTTGATCGCGTACCACGTTGACCGTCCGACAATGCCGTCGGGGGTGAGATTGAAGATGCGCTGAAACTCCTTGACGGCATCCTCGGTCTCCACGGCAAAGACGCCGTCGGTCGGATAGATCTTCGGAATCGCAGGATAATTGCGCGAGATGCGGTTGAGGCGCAGCTGTATGTTTTTTACATCGTTGCCGACGGAGCCTGCCCTGAGCGGAACGCCGGGATAGGATTCGGGGAGATCGTCAATCGGGACGTTCTGTCGGATGCTCACGTCGTCGCCGTAATAATACTGCAGAATCTGATACGGCAGATACCCTTCCTCCGCAAGCGGGACGGTGCCCCACTGAGAAAGACCGTCGCAGGTCACGGTCGTTCCGTTGCAGTACTGCGTGAAATACGGTTCGATGCCCTCTCCCTTGGTAACGTAGCTGTCGAAGATGTCGTCGGCAATGCGGGAAATATTGTCAAAGACCGTGCGCCCTCGGACAAAATACTGATCGTACGCCGTGTTGTTGGTGATATCGAAATCGTAGCCGCGGGAGCGGTAGTATTCGGTGAAGATGCGGTTGAGGGCAAAGGAGATCTGCGCGTACATATTGGCGCGGATGGCGTTTTCGGGCCACGTCGGATAGATCTCGCTCGACGCGACGTTTTTGACGTAGTCAAGAAAGGGAACGGTGACGTTGGGCGCGGGCTGATTCGGTGCACCCAAATGCACGGTGATCGTGGTCGGGACGGTTGGTGTGATATTCGGCATCGTACGTCCTCCCTTACAGATTATTTTCGGCGGAATCGGAGACGACGGTGAAGATGCCGCTCGGTGCGTGATAGCCGTCACTCTCTGACAGCGGCACCATTTCAAAGTATTGCAGAGAGCGGATACCCGCAAAGATCGGCACCTTTTCCGCCTCCTGCGGTGCAAAGCCGTCGCGGAAGACGCGGATGCGGACGAGGGAATAGGGAAGATACGCACTGCCGGGAGACTCGGACAGCGCGGCATCGGGCGCGGGAACGGTCAGGGGTTGTGCAATGCCGCTTTCGTCCGTTTCGCGCACGGCGTACAGAACCTCGCGCGGTGCTGCGGGCGCGTCCTCCTCTGCGGGAACGTAAACCTCTGCACGGACGCCGCCGAGCGGATACGCGCGATTGCCGAAGCCTGCGGAAATGACGAGCGTTCCCACGGCGGTGTCCTCCGACAGCGGCGGCGGAGTACGGGAATCGGTTTCGGTGATTTGTGCGATTTTGGGATCGGGATACATGGACAGCACTCCTCTCGTGATGAAAAATCCATGGGATTTCACACGATTGTATGCGATTGGAATGAAAACTATGCTTTGCATCCTGTTTCAAACGGCGGACGACCAATGGTCGTCCATACAGAATTTATGAAAGCGTAAGCACAAAGATCATTCGCAATCCTCGTTTTGTCTGCTTTTCTCACGGATTCCCCTTGCCATTTTCCTCCATGTGTGATATACTAAAAACAATCAATCCAACCCAAGGAGGAAACAATCTATGTCTGATTCCGGATTACCGCTCCGTTTTCATTCCGACGGGCATTTCCGTATTCTGATGGTGTCCGATTTTCACGGCGGTACGAAACACAATCCGAAGCTGACCGAGGCGCTTGAGGCTTTGGTCGCGCACGCAAACCCCGATCTCGTGCTGATCGGCGGCGATACTGCGGTAGACGTGATGTTTGACGACATCAACGAAACGAAGCTATACGACTACCTCTGCGAGGTTCTGACACCGATCACGAAACGCGGACTGCCGTTTGCGCACGTTTACGGCAACCACGACGGAGAATCGGGCATGACCAACGCCGAGCAGCAGCCGGTCTATGAGCGGATCCCGGGGTGTTTGTCAAAGGCAGGTCCCGATGAGATCAGCGGTGTCGGCAATTACGTTCTGCCGATTCTGGCATCCGCGTCGGACGACGTTGCCTACCATGTCTTTGCGCTCGATTCGCACAGGGAATATCCCGATTACATCGAGAAGTTCGGTCTGCCCGCCGATACCGAGATCCGCCTTGACAACCCGATGTGCTCCGGCAGCCGTCAGGCGGGACCGATGTTCGACCAGGTCGTATGGTACTACGAAACCTCCGCAAACGCCGAGAAGCAATACGGACACAAAATTCCTGCGGTCATGTATATGCACGTTCCGCTGCCCGAGCTTTTCCATGCGGCGCGCAATCCCGAGCAGACGCATCTGCGCGGTGCCAAGCGCGAAGCCATCTGCTGCTCGGAGCTGAATTCGGGGCTGTTCCTTGCCTGTCTGCAGAGAGGCGACGTGCGCGGCATCTTCTGCGGACACGAGCACTACTGCGATTTTTCTGCGGAGTACTGCGGCATTACGCTTGCCTACGACGGTGCGCTCGGCTTTGATATGTCGGCGCACGACGATCTGCGCGGCGGACGCATCATCGATCTGTACGAGAACGGTGCCATGAAGACGCATCAGGTGCGGCTGATGGACTTGATCGGTATGGACGCACTGCGCGACCCCGGATTCTTTGAGGGCGGCGACAAATATCATATTCGCGTCAGAGATTAAAGTCAAGAGGTACTGCGGCGTTGGTTCACAGTACCTCTTTTGCTTTTTCAGCGGCGGGTGTTCTTTTGACGCTTTTGATAGTCGCGGTCGATATCTTTCCGCCA
>JAZQWK010000424.1:0-2158 GCA_045632325.1 Eubacteriales bacterium | reverse complement strand
CTGTCCGATATGTCATAATACTATAATATACGCTGAAAAAGAGCGCATCCCTGCTGATTTGCGGAGATGCGCTGCTTTATGCTGTTTTCTTACTTTTTGATGCGTTTGCCGACTTCGTCAAGATACAGCTTTGCAGCAAGCGTCCAGTCGGTCTGAATGATGTCGTATCCGCGGTCAACGAGCCAACCCCAGCCGGAGTACGGATCACCCGTCAGAGACGAATCATCGGTATGACCGGCAGTCAGAACAGCGCGGTAGTCATAGACAATCGCGTTTGCCCAAAGAAGCAGACCCTTCTTGTGCATTGCATCGATGTATTCGGGTGATGCAACCTGCGATTCTTCGGTTTTGAACAGTACCTCCGCGCCGATGAAATTGATCTTGCGCTTCAGAAGATCTTCGGTGCAGTTGTCATTTTCGGAGATGATCGGCATATACGGCAGCTCCGGCGCGTACTGTTCAACGAGATCAAACCACTTGGGATCAGCACCGGTCTTGACGATGACCTCGTCCTGCATGCCGTGACGGCGGATGCAGTCGGTGATGCCGGGAATATCGTCCCAGAACTTATCGACGTTGACATAAGCGCGACCCTTGATGAGGTCCAGCACGTCATCAAGACGGCTGACGGGATGCACGGTCTTGGTGCCGTCCTGGTTGACAAAGACGAGTTTGTCGACTTCTTCCGCGGTCATATCCTTGATGCGGATATCAGAGCGCAGGTGCGGGTGCTCCATACCGGGATGGAAGACGTACAGCTGCTTGTCAGCAGTAACTGCAACGTCGATTTCGACGATGTCCGCGCCATGACGGAGGGCGATTTCGTAAGCCGCGAGTGTGTTGCACGGGATGTTGCCGCCGGCAGAGCCGCGGTGTGCGGCAAGCAGAATCCGCTCGGAGGCGGCGTTTTGAATGGTTTTCATGGACTTCTCCTTTATATTTCAGTAAAATTGGGTATCAATGTGCAAATAACAATTACGGATTACAGCAAAACCAGTCAAAGTCAACCTGACCGGATGTCGGTGCGGTTTCCAGCTCCACACAGACGGAATAACGACCGGAGAGTCCTTCTGCAAGTACACCGGAAACGGTTTCCCATGTACCGGAAGTGTCGTCCAGCGTCACACGCGCAAGAACTGCATGATCAGAGGCATTCCGAAGAAGCAGAACGGCGCCGGGTGCGGTTGTACGGATGCGGAAGCTGACTGTTTTGGCGCCGTCAAGGGAAAGATAACGATAACCGTTGTACTGCCCTGCCTTATCAAACCATGCATACGGATATGCGGGGAATGTCCAGTGATGGCTTCCCACGGGCTCTTCCACGCCGCGATGCATAAAGCGCAGATCGCCTCGTCCGCCGGAGAACCATACTGCGGTGGAAGCGGGAATCTTTTCTCCGACATCAAACGCGGAACGAACACCGGATGAGGTAGTTTCTGCAGTGATGAAAAATCCGTTTTCGTCCATGGAGATGCGTTCCATATGCATTTCGCGCATCAGATCGGTTGGGACACCGGGACAAAGTCGGTGATAGGAAAGATACAGCTGTTCTCCGAACTTCTCGACGGAACCGTGAACATTCACACCGTTCAAATAGTGGACAGTATCAATGATCGTGCCGCCGAAACGCCAACCCTCGTGGATATTTTCGGAAACAAGGTAATTCATACGCACGGGACGCCATTGTCCGATTTCCGAGGCAATATAGATGAAGTAATATAGATTTCCGAACTTGCGCAGGGACGGTCCTTCGAATCCGAAGTGATGGTCTGGAGATTCCGTGACCAAATCCTGTACAAAAACCATAGAGCCTTCTTTGATTTCCGCATAATCCTTATCGGGATCAAGCTCGCCGAGACGGAACGGCTTTGGAAGTGCGATATAGACACGTCCATCGTCATCGACCATAACGCCGGGGTCAATGCCGCGCATACGTGTACCGTGATCGGTCAGATGGCGGATATTTTCAAACGGTCCTGTCGGGCTGTCACTTTCCGCAATGAAATATTCGCCCTGCGGCTCGCTGGAACAGAACGTCAGATAATATTTTTCCTCTCGCGGAGACTTGAACAGATCAGGCGCCCAAAGGTATTCAATACGTCTGGGGAGCAGTTCCTCTCCCCTTTCCTTTGCCTGTTGGAGTTCCTCTGCGGTTGGC
>JAZQWK010000423.1:0-4068 GCA_045632325.1 Eubacteriales bacterium | reverse complement strand
TTCGAATGCGGGAAGATAGGTTTCCCAAAGGTCATGTTCGCTTACCACTGCGTCAAATGTATGACGGAGCGCTTCGGGACCGGAGTGAACCGCGAAATGCTTAGCGCAGGCAGCAGCCTTGAGGAATTCGCCCGTGCCCTGCAGACCCTTGATGTATTCAATACCGAGCATAGCGGTGAGGTAGGGGTCTTCGCCGAAGGTTTCCTGTCCGCGGCCCCATCTGGGATCACGGAAAATATTGATGTTCGGAGACCAGAAGGTCAGACCCTTGTAAATACTGCGGTCGCCGCGGCGGGACGTGCCGTTGTACTTGGCGCGCGCTTCGGTTGAAACCGTTTCGCCGACGCGGTAAAGCGTGGACGGATCGAACATCGCCGCAAGTCCGATCGCCTGCGGGAACATCGTTGCAGTTCCTGCACGGGCAACGCCGTGCAGCGCCTCATTCCACCAGTTGTAGGCAGGAATACCGAGACGTTCAATCGCGGGTGCGTCGTAGCGGAGCTGGCTTGCGGCTTCCTCGACGGTCATTTCGGAAACGAGTGCTTCGGCGCGTTCGAGAGCGGTACGGGTAATGTCTTCGTAAATCTTCATAAGCGTCGTCTTTTCCTTTCGGTGTTCGGTCACAGGTAATCAGAGAACAAATTTCTCATATTCGTTTGCAAGGATATAGCGGGGTTCTTCGTCCTCGTCAACGCCGCAGAAGCGTGCGGTCGGCGTATAGAAGCGGTTGTCTGTTTTGTCGTCGTTTATGGAGGAGACCTCACCTGCGATCAGCATACCGGTGCCTTCCTTTGCGAAAATGCGGTGATACAGACCGGGCGTCAGCGTGATGGAGTTGCCGGTCGTGATTTCGACGACAGTACCTGCAGGAACGACGTTCTTGATGCCGTCGGTATAGACGACAACGTCGGAGGTACGGTCAAGCTCACCGTCCGGAAGAGAATTGTAGACCTCGATGCACATAACACCGCCTGCACGGTTGATGATGTCTTCTGTCTTTTTAAAATGGAAGTGCAGCGGAATAGCCTGTGAGGGCGTATCGCTGAAGATCAGATATTTTTCTGCATACGGAACGCCTGCTCCGTCAATGGAGCCGTTGCGGACGGTGAACAGAACGCATCCCTGGTGCGCAAAGTCGCCTGTGTTGAAGTCCGTGACGTCCCAGCCGAGCATGACGGAGAAGATGCTCTCACAGGCATCCTTCTTCTCCTTCCATTCTTCGGGCGTGAAGTAACCAAAGCAGGGCAGGGTGATGTTCTGCTGCTTGAGCGCCGCACGGGCGATGTCGATCGCAGCATTGATTTCGGAGCGTTTCATGGTGATATCCTCACTTTCGTTGATTATAAATGCACATTAATAATTAGACGTTGAATTTTATACTCGTTTTATAAATCAGAGTGTGTGGCTGCTGACGACATTGCCGTCGAGATCCTTCCAGAAGAACGTGCCGTCTTCCCACGTCATATAGCCGTGTACGCTGTTCTCTTTGGGAATGGACACAGATCCGGGGTTGAGATACAGGAATGTACCCTTATCGCGGCAGGCGGGAACGTGGGTATGACCGTTCATCAGAATGTCGCCGTCACGGAGCTGGGGCGGATTGTTCTCACCGAAATTGTGACCGTGCGTGACGTAGACGCGGTGTCCGTCAAGATACAGAATCGCGTAATCGGCGAGAATCGGGAATCCGAGCACCATCTGGTCGACCTCCGTATCGCAGTTGCCGCGGACACAAAGTAGATTGTCGCAGACACCGTTGAGTATGGTAATGACTTCCTTGGGCGCGTAGCCTTCGGGAAGATCGTTGCGCGGACCGTGGTAGAGAAGGTCGCCGAGCAGAACGAGGGTTTCGGCGCCCTCTCTTGCAAATGCGTCGAGCATTTGGCGGCAGTAGTGGGCGGAGCCGTGGATGTCAGATGCAAACATGATTTTCATATCAATGATTTCTCCTGTCTATTGCGTTATATTGGATTATGAATTTAAGATTCCGTTTGACGGACGGGCGGCGGATTTTTGGTAAATTTGCGGATGACCCACAGATACATCGGAATGAGGAAAATATCTGCCGCGACCCATGCCATCGGATTGGCAAGTGCTGCCGCGGTAAAGCCGACCGAGCGGACAAAGCCGAGCGCGACGATCGCACGGGCGGCAAGCTCAAACAGTCCTGCCGCCATCGCCGGAACGCTGTAGCCCATGCCCTGGATGGCGTTTCGGAAGACGAAAATCAAAGAAAGCGGTGCGTAGAAGATGCCGCAGATACGCAGATAATCGGTAATGTTGTCAAGAATGGCGACTTCGTCTGCTTTGATATACAGAAGCGCAATATAGCGACCGCCGAAGGTGACCATCAGACAGCAGAGCAGACTTAATAAAAGCGATACGATGATACAGCGGCGCATACCGAGACGGATACGGTCGATCCTTCCCGCGCCGAGATTCTGCCCGCAGTAGGTTGCCATCGTCAGACCCAGCGTTTCCATCGGCGCAAAGACGATATTCTGAATCTTGGAGCACGCAGAAATCGATGCGATGACGTCGGAGCCGAGCGTGTTGACCGCGCTTTGCAGAATGACGGCACCGATGGCGGTGATGGAAAACTGGAAGCCCATCGGGAGAGAGATTTTGAGCAGACGAAGCATGATTTTTAAATCAGGCTTCCATTCATCGCCGTGCGGGTGCAGCATCGGGAATTTCTTTGCGATCCAGAGAAAACAGAGAACGCCGGAAATGCACTGCGAAATCACAGTTGCAATCGCAGCACCTTCTACGCCCGTTCCGAGACAGATGATGAAAAGAAGGTCGAGGATGACGTTGATCGCACAGGAAATGATCAGAAAATAGAGCGGTGAGCGGGAATCGCCGACAGCTCGCATCAGACCTGCCTGGACGTTGTAAAACATACAGGCGGGAATACCCGCGAAAATGATGTAGATATAGAGAAAGGAATCTCTGAAAATATTCTCGGGTGTGTCCATGAGTATCAACATTCCGCGCGTAAAGAACATCATCAGTGCGGTGACAACGGCGGAAATGCCGATGCCGAGCCACAGGATATTGGCAACACAGCGGCGCATACCAACGGAATCCCCGGCACCGAAGGTCTGCGACACGGGAATACAGAAACCGGTGGAGCATCCGAGAATAAAGCCGATGATGAGAAAGGAGAGAGACCCCGTCGCGCCGACGGCGGCAAATGCATCGGTGCCGATGAACTGTCCGACGATGATGCCGTCTGCCATGTTATAAAGCTGCTGAAACAGATTGCCGAGGAGAATCGGAAGCGCAAAACGGAGAATCAGTTTTAAGGGATCTCCGCGGGTCATATCTTTGGTAAGCGCGACAGCTGACATTCTGAATACCTGACTTTCTTTGTGTGTTCTTTAAGTATATCGCAAAATGTGCCCGATGTCAATGGAACGCTCGAAATTTCAGCAAAATTCATCGGAAATCTTTGCAATATCGGAATGTTTAAAAATAGTTTACAGTTCGCACCTTTACACGAAGGGGAAAATATGCTAAAATAAATATGTAATTTTATTGCTTGGAGGTGGGGTACCTTTTGCTGAAATCCTTATTGTTCAAGCTCCAGGAGGCGCTGGTTTCCGTTCTTCCCGTTGCTTGTATCGTCTTTTTGTTATATCTTTCCCCGTTCACCACGCTGACGGATCAGGAATTGACCGTTTTTTTGGTGACAACGGTTCTTTTGATTCTCGGTATCGGTCTTTTCAATCTCGGTGCAGACCTTGCAATGACGCCGATGGGCGAGCAGGTCGGCGTTGGTTTAACGAAATCGCGAAAAACGCTGCTGCTTTTGGCAATCAGCTTTTTGCTCGGCGTTCTGATCACGGTTTCCGAGCCTGACTTGGCAGTGCTCGGTGAGCAGCTGAAGGAGCTGATCGATAAAAATCTGCTGATTTGGACGGTGGGTATCGGTGTCGGTCTGTTTCTGACGCTGTCCGTTATCAAAATTGTCTTTAAGAAGAATCTGTCTTCTTTATTGATGTATTTTTACATGATTTTGTTTGCCGTGGCATCTCTTTTGATCATGAACGGCAGCGGAAATTT
>JAZQWK010000422.1:0-2333 GCA_045632325.1 Eubacteriales bacterium | reverse complement strand
AGAACGACTCATCCGTCAAACGCCCCAGGTGCGTTTGACACCTTCCCTGACCAGGGAAGGCTTGGCGCGTGATCTTCCGTCATCATATCCGTCAACAAAAAACCGTCATGCCAAATAAAACCATACAAAGAAAGGACCACACCATGGACATCACAAAGTATTACGCGAATCCCTGTGAAAAACCCCTTGACTCGATTCCCGCGGACGGCGGCTTTGCGGGCATTTTCCGCACGATCGGATGCATCGGCGACAGCTTATCCTCGGGCGAATTCGAGTCGCTTGATGAAAACGGCGTCCGCGGCTACCACGATATGTTTGAATACTCGTGGGGTCAGTACCTCGGACGGCTCGTCGGCGCCAAGGTCTACAACTTCTCCCGCGGCGGCATGACGGCAAAGGAGTATATGGAGTCGTTTGCCGAATCCAAGGACTTTTGGAACACCGATAAGCTCTGCCAGTGCTACATCCTCGCCCTCGGCGTCAATGACCTGTTCGGACGCAAGATGCCGCTCGGCTCAACCGACGATATCTGCCTTGACGACTACACCAAGAACAACACCGAGACGTTTGCCGGCTGGTATGCGCAGATCATCGGGCGTCTGCTCACGATGCAGCCCAAGGCGCGCTTCTTCTTGATGACGATGCTGCACAACGGCGATGCCGCACACGACGACGTGGTTGACGCGCACGCGGCACTGCTGAAGGAGATCGCAAAGCTCTTTGATTTTGCCTACGTTATGGATATGGCAGCCTACGCGCCCGTGCAGGACGCCGAGTACCGCCGCAACTTCTATCTCGCGGGTCACTTAAACGCCGCAGGCTACCTGCTCACCTCCCGCATGGTCGCCGCGTATATGGACTACATCATCCGCAACAATCCCGAGGACTTTGCACAGGTCGGCTTCATCGGCGGTCAGGTGCATAATTGCCAGGCGAAATGGTGATGGAAATTAGAAATTAGGAATTGGATTGTAGTTTGACGCAGACGGCTGCAATGACACTGTAGGGCGGGCGGCTCGTCCCCTGCCGCAGATACGGTATATCATAAATCAAGAACAAATCCAATGAAAAAGAATCAATCCACACAAAAGGAATTTCCGATTGTACAGATTGATTCTTTTTTTCTTTCTTATGTTCTGCGTTTCTTTCCCGTCGCCGTCATCAAAACGAGAGGTTTCGGGAGGGGTGTCCGCAGACACGGGGGACGTCCCTCCCCTACAAATTAAGAGAGCCGTCTGCGTCAACCAAATGGCATTGCCCACACAAATCGCGGGAGAACATCCTCTCCAAACAAAAATCAATTTCTCATTTCTAATTTCTAATTTCTCATTTTATTCCACCGGTGTAATCGACGGCACCGTCAGAGGATACGGACTGCTCTCGTACAGAGCGGTTAGCAGCTCCACCAGCTTCTCGGTATCGTAATCGGTCGCGTCAAACAGGCGATTTCCTGCGTAGGAAAGGGAAGAAACCGTTCGCTCGTCCAGCGGCATGATCTCGACGACCGACGACGGGTGCGTCAGATCAAACCACCGTCCGACGCCCTCAACGTCCAGCACCGAGAAGAACATGATATACTCAAAGTCCTCCCAGAAAAGCGGCGTGTCGGCATAGCGCACGGAGTGCTCACCGACGATGCCGTACGGCGCCCAGAACGTGAAATAGTCGCCCTCGGGGAACAGAATCTCGTCACCGAGCAGAACCTCCTCGATCTTTGCCTCGTACGGCGTGCAGATGTACAGGGAAGCAGGGGAGATCTTGGCACCCCAAGGAATGTAGTTGAGCGAGGCATTGTCATAATATCCCGTCGGGTCGTAGACGCTGCATTTTCCGCGTTTTTCAAAGGTCACGCGCACGACGAGATTCGGCTGACCGCGCAGAATGAGATCCTCAAACGATTCGTATTCCTGCTGCGGCAGGATTATGCTGAACGGCACCTCCGACCGCGGCTTGACGGTTTCGAGATCCATGCGGAACAGCTCATCCGCGGTGTATCCCGACGGGTCAAAGGACGATGCCCGCCCGAACGTGAACGCGCATAAGACCATTACGGCAAAAAACGTAAAGTACGTGAAAAAACCAAGCCAGAATTGTCGGATCGTCATGGGGTTGTCCTCCTTTGATGAGATTTTGGGGTGAATTGGATGATGGCTGCGGGTGGCAGATACGGTGACGGGTCTCGCGTGTTGACCTTCCCCGCTGGGGAATGGTGTCCGGAGAAACCAACGGTTTCACCATGAAGATGCCGCAGGCATCTTCGAGTGACAGGATGAGGGGGAAAATCTCGGAATTTGATGCTGTTTTGGCAACAAGGTTTCTCCTCACCCACCACT
>JAZQWK010000421.1:0-3488 GCA_045632325.1 Eubacteriales bacterium | reverse complement strand
GCTGGAGCTGAAAATGCTCGCGGACGTCGGCTTCGTCGGTCTTCCTAACGTCGGCAAATCGTCGATTCTGTCAATGATCTCTGCCGCAAAACCGAAGATCGCAAACTATCACTTTACGACCTTGTCTCCCGTTCTCGGCGTGGTCTCCACGGGCAACGAGGGTGAGGGCTTCGTCGCCGCTGACATTCCCGGTCTGATCGAAGGTGCTTCCGAGGGTCTGGGTCTCGGACACGATTTCCTGCGTCACGTTGACCGCTGCCGCCTGCTTCTGCACGTTGTTGACGTTGCAGGCTCCGAGGGACGCGACCCGATTGAAGATATTGAAATGATCAACGCAGAGCTGGCGCAGTATTCCGAGAATCTCGCCGAGCGTCCGCAGATCGTCATTGCCAACAAGCGCGACCTGCTTGACGAGGATGTGGATCTGACAGAATTTGAAGAATACGTCGCATCGCTTGGCTATCCGCTCATCTACGTCTCCGCCGCAACGGGCGAAAACGTCAAACAGGTCGTATACATGGCAGCAGAAATGCTGAAAGATCTGCCTCCGCTCACCGTGTACGACGCCGACTACGTCGAGCCCGAGCCCGAGATCGAGCCCGGTGATCACTCCATCGAGCTGCGCCGCGAGGGCAAGGTCTGGTACGTCGAGGCCGACTGGCTTTACAACCTCATTGGCTCCGTCAACTTTGAGGACAGAGAGTCCCTGCGCTACTTCGACCGCGTGCTCCGTACCTCCGGTGTCTTTGACAAAATGCGCGAGGGCGGTGTCAAGGATGGCGACAGCGTCAATATGTATGACTTTGAGTTTGATTTTGTGGAATAAGTTCATATATAGCCTCCCTCGCCGAGGGAGGTGGCACCGTTAGGTGACGGAGGGAGTTTTCATTTGATTTTACGTAAATCGAAGTCAACTCCTTCCACCACTTCGTGGTCCACCTCCCATACAAGATCATTGCAACCGCCAGCTTTTTAAGTTGACAGCATTACCTCGGTGAGGAAGGCTTACCCTCCATCCTCAATCAGAAAGGAGCACTCAAATGTTATTCAACTCCCCCGAAACCCTCGCCGCCGTTGACGCGCTTGGGCGTTCTCTCACCACCGATACCGTTGTCCGTGCAGAAAAAGACCGTGCCGTGGGGCTTTTCTACTTCCTTTGGTGCGGTGAGCACGGCAGACACAAGCCGTACGACGTATCCAAGATCGTCGCGGCTGACCCCGAGGCGGGTTACCACACCGATTCTCCCGCGTGGGGCGGCGTCGGCACGTATCACCACTGGGGTGAGCCGTTCTACGGTTACTACTATTCCGACGACGAATGGGTCATCCGCCGCCACATGATGCTGTTCTGCGATGCGGGCGTGGATTTTCTGTTCTTTGATACGACCAACGCCGTCATTTACGAGCACAACGCAAAGATCGTTCTGCGCGTTCTGCAGGAGTACCACGACGCAGGCTACCGTATTCCCAAGGTCATGTTCTACACCAACACCCACTCCGGCGAGACGGTGCAGCGCATTTACGATTCGATTTATAAACCGGGTTTCTGCCCCGACACGTGGTATTATCGCGACGGAAAGCCGCTGATCATCGCGGTCAAAGAGGAATGTTCGCCCGAAACGCGGGAATTTTTCAACATCAAGATGTCCCAGTGGCCCAACGAACCCGACAAGCGCGGCGGCTGGCCGTGGATGGACTTCACCCGTCCCCAGCGCGTGTTTGAAAACCTCGACGGCGTGGAGGAGGTCATCAACTGTTCCGTTGCCCAGCATCCGCAGATCCGCTTCGGCGATTCTGTCCTCTACGGCGAGACGACCAACTGCGGACGCGCCTATCATAACGGCGAAAACGATCCCGACCCCGATGCGTATCTGTGGGGCTACAACTTCGCCGAGCAGTTTGACCGCGCGATCGAGACCGACCCGCCCGTCGTGCTCGTCACCGGCTGGAACGAGTGGATCGCGGGCAGATGGGAAGGGATTCCCGAGCGTCCGATCATGTTCGTCGACTGCGCAAACTACGAGTACAGCCGTGACCTTGAGATGATGCGCGGCGGTTATTTTGACAACTACTATCTGCAGTTCATCGACTGCGTGCGCCGCTATAAGGGTCAGTGTGCGGCAGAACCCGCCGATACCCGCACGTGGCATCACGTCCCGGGCGGTAATTTCCACCGCGACAACGACGGCTACGACACGCATTTTGCCAATACGACCGGCAGAAACGCGCTCCGCTCGATGACCGTTTCCTATACCGAAACCACGTGTGACGTCACCGTGACGAACCACACGTCAATATCAGATGACCGATCGGGCAGCTTCATGCAGCTGTTTGTCCGCAATGCGGATGCGTCTCTGTGCTATACCGCAATCCTGATGGGAGAGGGCACGGCTGATCTTTACAAGATCACAGACGAAACCGATTTCACCGCGCGCGAAAAAGTCTGTACCGACGTTCCCGTTGAGATCGGAGAGAATTGCGTTACCTACCATCTGCCGCGGATATCCGAGTAGACCCTTTGGTTCAAGGTCTGCGACAGCACGGAGGAAGTCACCACACCCGAGGACTTCTACGACAAGGGTGATACCCTCCCCGCAGGACGGCTCTTTGGCGTGATTCGTCCGCTGTAAATACAAGAAAATCACCCGATATCAGCGGTATTGGTTACCGTTTGATGTCGGGTGGTTATTTTTATGGTGTGTTTAGAAATGAGCGCTTGATTTTTAATGAGAAATTAGAAATGAGAAATTAGAAATTTTAAGTAACAAAAGCAAACAGACTACAGCGATGTGACATCTCATTTTCTTATCATTTCTCATTCCTAATTTCTAATTTCTAATTTCAATTCATCTCATCCCAGCACGGATGACCGTCTCGGCAACGTCGACTTCCTTGCCGTAGAACGTGCCGTTGAGCACGAGATCGGCACGCCAGCGGGTCGGCTCGACAAGCTCGTCGTGACGGAAACGGACGGTATCGATATAGCGGTCGGTGATCTCGTCAAACGTATCGCCGCGCTCCAGATGACGGCGGATGCGGCGGACGAGGCGTGCGTCGCTCTTCAGATCCACGAAGATCTTCAGATCGTAGTGCTCGAGCAGCTCGGGCAGATACAGCGCAAACAGACCCTCGACGATGACGAGACGGTTTTCGGGGTTCGACACCGCTGCGCGGAAATCGGCAAACAGGCGGTCAAGATCGAGCGCCGACGGATGGTTGACCTCGGGATACGGCTTACCCGTGATCGGTGCGATCGTCGTCTGAAACGGCTTGATGAAATACTTATCCATGTTGAAAATGACGGGGTTGTCTGCGGCAAAGCGCTCGGCGAGATAGCCGGTCAGCGCCGATTTGCCGGAGCAGGTGCCGCCGCCGATGCCGACGACGTAGGGTTTTCTTTCAATAGACATGAGAATCCTCCTTGTGCGTACGCGTTTTTTATCATTATAATCGAAATCGGCGAAAAAGGCAAGTGTTTTTTGAAAATT
>JAZQWK010000420.1:0-5977 GCA_045632325.1 Eubacteriales bacterium | reverse complement strand
CGCAGGCATCAAGTGCCGTTGCGCCGGAGTTGATCAGATGGATAAAGCCGCCGTTTTCGAGTGCCTTACCGTCGATCTTGTAGCCGGAAGCGCGTTCGCAAGCTTCGGGAGACCAGTAGGTACGGACGTCGGAGAACATCTGCGCACGGCCGGTGAGCAGCTTCATGAACAGCATACCGACACCGTTGAGTGCGTCGTTTTCGGTTGCGAGGATATACGGCTCGCGTGCGCCGTCATAGTCGAAGGAGGAGTTGAGCAGTGCTTCGGGGAAGTCGCAGTTCGGATAGAAGTCCGTCCACTGATGCTGACCCTGGAAGCCGGCCGCGATGGCGTTGTGACCTGCCATTTCTTCTTCACAGCCCTCGGGGAGATTCTTGTTGCCGCACATGAGGTCCTTGATGATGATGTACATCTTGGTTAAGAACTGCCAGGATTCTTCCTTCTGCTCGTCGGTTGCCTTGACGAATTCGGGGTTCTTGTCCCAGCCTTCCTTGCAGTGCGCCTTGACCCACGGAAGTGCCTTTTCGTATTCGGCGGGGTCGTAGATGCCTTCCGTCATGCGGCGGATGACTTCAACCTCGTCGACGGATTCAACGCGCATGCCGAGGTATTCTTCAAAGAATGCGGGATCGACGATGGAGCCGCCGATACCCATACAGATCGAACCGATCTGCAGATAGGACTTGCCGCGCATGGTAGCAGCTGCGATGGCAGCACGACCGAAGCGAAGCAGCTTTTCCTGTACGTCTGCGGGAATGTCGGTGATTTCATCGAGGTTCTGGACGTCGTGACCGTAGATGCCGAATGCGGGAAGACCCTTCTGCGCATGGGTAGCGAGAACGGATGCGAGATAAACCGCACCGGGACGCTCGGTGCCGTTGAAGCCCCAGACACCCTTGATGGTCATCGGATCCATGTCCATCGTTTCGGAGCCGTAGCACCAGCAGGGCGTGACGGTCAGCGTGATGTCAACGCCTGCCTTCTTGAACTGTGCTGCGCACTGTGCGGATTCACCTGCACGGCCAATGGTTGTGTCGGAGATGATGACCTTGACGGGGTCGCCGTTGGAGTAACGGAGGTTTTCTTCAAAGAGCGCCTTTGCCGCCTTTGCCATGTTCATGGTCTGTTCCTCAAGGGATTCACGAACCTTGAGCGGTCCGCGTCTGCCGTCGATGGTCGGACGAATACCGATGATCGGATATTCACCGGCGAATCTGATTTCTGCCATATTCGTAATTTCCTTTCTGAAATGAAAATTTATTTTGAATAATATCATTATATACTTGAAAATCCGAAAATACTTGTGTTATAATAGGATAAAGTATAACGATATTAAGATTGTGCGCGGAGGAGGAGAAAAATGAGCTACAATGAGCTGAAACAGCACGGAAGCGCGTCGTTTCCCTTTGGTTTGTACCGCATCGACTACACCCATCCCAAGTATGAAATGCAGCACCATTGGCACACTGAGCACGAGATCATCCGTGTATTGGAGGGGAAGCTGCACATCACGCTGAACAACCGCCCGATCACTGCCGTGGCAGGTGACCTTCTCTACGTCAACGCGGAGGTCGTGCACGGCGCGGTGCCCGAGGATTGCGTCTACGAATGTATCGTCTATTCACCGCAGTTTCTGTCGATGCCGCAGAGTGACTTTCTGGACGGTGTGCTGGGACATACCCTGTTGATCAGAGACCGGTTTCCGCGGGAGGACGGCCGGTACGATGAACTGCGCACGATTGCCGACGGGATCTTTCTTTCCCTGCGCGAGGACGACGAGGCGGCACAGTATGCCGTGATCGGCGGATTTTACCGTATGCTCGGCTGGATCTGCGGGCATCATGCGTATACGGAATCGCTGTCCATCCACAATCAGGATGCGCACGACCGCAAGAGCGTGCAGAAATTGAAGCACGTGCTGTCCTTCATCCGCGGTGCGCACGACCGACCGATCACGCTGGAGGAAATGGCGGCAGCGGCAGATATGTCCCCGCAGTATTTCTGCACGTTTTTCAAGCAGATGACCGACAAAACACCGTTTGCTTATGTCAACGCGTACCGCATCGAGCGTGCCTGCCGCAAGCTGCTCGGTACCGATCTTTCGGTGACGGAGATCGCCTATTCCTGCGGGTTCAACGATTTGTCTTATTTTATCAAGACGTTTAAATCGGAAAAGGGAATGACGCCGAGAGCGTTCCGCCGCGGCGGATCCTGACGAACGTTTTCCATATTTTTCCGCATCTTCAAGAAAAATTCACATTTACTTCATGATGCGGACATGGTAGCGCGGTATAATTATGAACATAGATAAAATTCCGACGAAATTAACAATTTAACAAGTCGGAGTACAATATATCATACGGAGGTACGAATTATGTCTACAAAGATTCTTGTCATCGATGACGATACCAACATCTGCGAGATGCTGCGGGTATATCTCGAAAACGAAGGCTACGAGGTCAAGACCGCCAACGACGGTGCGGAAGGCGTTGCTTATTTCAAGATGTACGAGCCGGATCTCGTTCTGCTTGACATCATGCTTCCCCGCAAGGACGGCTGGCAGGTTTGCCGCGAGATCCGCGAAATCTCCAACAAGCCCATCATCATGGTTACGGCAAAGGGCGAGGTTTTCGATAAGGTTCTCGGCTTTGAACTGGGTGCGGACGACTTCATGGTCAAGCCGCTCGAGATGAAGGAGCTTTCCGTCCGTGTCAAGGCAATGCTCCGCCGCTGTGCAACGCACGAAACGACCGTCGACGACGAAACCGTCAAGTTTGATAACATCGAGATTTCCCGTCTGAAGTATGAGCTGAAGATCAAGGGCAAGTCCGTTGACATTCCGCCCAAGGAGCTGGAGCTTCTTTACTTCCTTGCATCCAACTACAACCGCGTTTTCACGCGCGATCAGCTGCTCGATAAGGTATGGGGCTTTGACTATCTCGGCGACTCCAGAACCGTTGACGTTCACGTCAAGCGTCTGAGAGAAAAGCTTGAGGACGTATCCGACAAATGGGTGCTGAAGACCGTTTGGGGTGTCGGCTACAAGTTTGAGCTTCTCCAGTAATCACCATGCTGAAAAGCGTATTTTCCAAATATCTGCTTGCCTTTCTTCTGATCATCACGATCAGCTTCATCGTGCTGGCGGGTGTGATCGGCTCCATGCTGACCTCGTATTCCGCCGATTCCAAGCGCGGCGCGGTTGAAGAGGGCGCAGAAGCGGTTTCCGACTTTCTCGGAGAGAGCTATCGTGAAAGCTATTCCGGGTCCTTTTCACAGTACGTTTATCTGCACCGCGATATGCTGCGCGGATCGCTGGAGCTGTTGTCGGTCAATGAGGAGCAGATGATGGTGCTTGTCACCGATGAAACGGGCGCGATATTGGTCACCGACGTCGGTAACGAACAGTACGTATCCGGACAGATACCTGCGGACATCATGGAGGCGGTGCATCTGAAAACGCTGACAGAACCGCTGACAGAGCTGTCCGACCTTGGTTTTCTCAGCGCGCCGTATCTTGTCAGTGCGCTTCCGCTGTACGGAGATAGTCCGGAGGGTTTGATCGGTGCCGTCTTTGTCTGCTCGCCATCTGGCAGTATTACGGGTCTGGTCGAATCGATGATGAAAACGATCCTCATTTCCTGTATGTGGGTCTTGACGGCGGCAATGCTTGCGGTCTATTTCATCAGCGAAAAGATATCCTCGCCTCTGAAGGAAATGAGCCGTGCGGCAAAGCAGTATGCATCGGGTAAATTTGACGTTCGCGTTCCCGTCAGGGGCTCGGACGAGATTGCCGAGCTTGCGATGGCGTTCAACAATATGGCAAATTCTCTTGCGACCGTTGAAGATCAGCGCCGCTCGTTCTTGGCAAACGTCTCACACGATCTGCGCACGCCGATGACGACGATTGCAGGTTTCATTGACGGTATATTGGACGGTGCGATTCCGCCGGAAAAGCAGCCGTATTATCTGGAGCTGATCGCGGGTGAGGTGCGCCGTCTGTCAAGACTCGTCGCGTCTCTTCTCGATATCTCACGGATTCAGGCAGGTGACCGCAAGTTCACGATGACTGCGTTTGATATCTGCGAGATGGCACGGCAGATTCTGATCTCGTTTGAACAGCGCATTGATGAGAAGAAACTGGATATCGCGTTTGAATGTGACCGCGACAATATGACGGTCTATGCCGACCGCGATGCGATCCATCAGGTGCTTTACAACATCTGCGACAATGCCGTGAAGTTTACCAATCCCGGCGGCGTTTATCGGATTAACATCACCGCACACGACAAAAAGACCTACGTTTCCGTCTTCAACGAAGGACAGGGAATCCCGGAAGCCGAGCTTCCGTACGTCTTTGACCGATTCTATAAGAGCGACAAGAGCCGCGGTCTTGATAAAACGGGCGTGGGTCTGGGACTTTACATCACAAAGACGATCATGGATGCCCACAACGAAGAAATTTGGGTCAAGAGCGTTTGGGGCGAATACTGCGAATTTGTATTCACCCTGCAAAGTGTGGTCAGTAAATAACAATACAACAACCGATCCCGGGCAAGTCTGTTCCGGGATCAACTTTATAGAACAGAAGGAGAATGATCATGGCTGTCATTACCATTATCGGTGCCGGCATGATGGGCTCGGCATTAGCATTTCCCGCAAGAGAAAACGGCAACACGGTGCGTCTCGTCGGTACGCCGCTTGACCGCGACATCATCGATACCTGCCGCAAAACAAACCGTCATCCGAAGTTTACCCGCGATTTCCCCGAGGGTGTGGAATATTATCAGATCGAGGAAGTGGAGACCGCACTGGACGGCGTGACCTTCGTCATCGGCGGCGTTTCGTCGTTCGGCGTGGATTGGTTTTCGGACGTCATTCTGCCGATCATTCCTGAGGAGATTCCGATTATCACGGTCACAAAGGGTCTTTACGACCTCGACGACGGCACGCTTTTGTGCTATCCGCATCTGTGGAGAAACCGCCTTGCCGAGAAGGGCATGACGCGCAATCTCAATGCCATCGGCGGTCCGTGCACCAGCTATGAGCTTGTCGCGCACGATCAGACCGAGGTGACCTTCTGCGGCACCGATCCCGAAACCTTGAAGATGCTTCGTGCGGCGATGGCGACCGATTACTATCACATCAGCCTTTCAACGGACGTGGTCGGCATTGAGTCGGCGGTTGCACTCAAAAACGGCTATGCGCTCGGCATTGCGCTGACGATTGGTCTGAATCAGCGTCATTTCGGCATCGATTCGGAGCTGCACTTCAACTCGCAGGCGGCGATCTTCGGACAGAGTGTGCGCGAGATGGCAGGTCTGCTTACCATGCAGGGTGCCGGAACGCTTGACAACCTCTGCGTCGGTGCGGGCGATCTTTATGTTACCGTATACGGCGGAAGAACGCGTCTTGTCGGTATTCTGCTCGGACGGGGACTGAACATTGACGAAGCAAAAGCCGAATTGCAGGGCGTGACGCTGGAATCCCTTGTCGTTGCCGAGCGTGTTGCACGTGCGGTGAAGAAAAAGGCAGAGCGCGGGGAAATCAGTATCGGCGATTATCCGCTGCTGATGCATATCGATGACATTCTGACAAAGAAAGCACCTGTGGATATTCCGTGGGAGAAGTTTACAAAGGAAACGTTCTGATTGTCAGGGTGTTTATAAGGAAGAATCTGAGGAGGATATCATGTTAGTTCTAAAACTTATTTCTGTGATCTTAGGTGTTGCGTTTTCTTTCTTTGGCTATTTGATTTTCTATAAGAACAAATACTCTCTCATTAACGGGTTTGATGCAGATTATAAAGCGGGTCGAAAGACCGAAGATTATGCGAAACGAGTTGGATTGACAGAACTTGTACTTGGTGCTGCTATTCTATTTGTGGCGATGATTCTTTTGATATTTGCTTGATAAAACAAAGAGAACCGTGTCCAATCAACGCGGTTCAAGTCGGATCGTAGCCATGTCGTTCTGTGAG
>JAZQWK010000419.1:0-1832 GCA_045632325.1 Eubacteriales bacterium | reverse complement strand
TGCGGAGCATCGGGCGTCGGAAAGTCAACGCTGATGAACCGTCTGTTCCCGCATCTCGATCTTGAAACGGGCGAGATCAGCGAAAAGATCGCGCGCGGCAAGCATACGACCCGTGCGGTACATCTTTTCTCGCTGGCGCATTGCTCGGACGATCGGTATCAAGGATATCTTGCGGATACGCCGGGCTTTTCGATGCTCGATTTTGTGCGGTTTGATTTCTTCTCAGTTGAGGAGCTGCCGTACACGTTCCGCGAATTTGTCCCGCTGATCGGTCAGTGCCGCTATACCAAATGTACGCATACCAAAGAAGAAGGCTGTGCCATTCTGTCAGCCGTTGCGGAAAAGACCGTTCCGAAGTCCCGTCATACCAGTTATTTGGAGCTTTATGACGCGCTCAAGGACAAAAAAGAGTGGATGAAAGAATAAAATCACACAGAAAAAGCCATCGGAGGCAGATGCTGATTGGAGCATCGCCTCCGATTTTATTATAGGAAGGGTATTCGATTACTCGTTGATGTAAATCCACAGGCGCGACTGCATGATCTTTTGTGCTTGTGCAAGAGAGCGGACACCTGCGCGGTATGCAGACATTTCCTCATTGATAATCGTTTGCACTGTCGTGTCGATGTTGACCGTGGTTTCGGTATTGTAAAGGAGTGTTCGGACAGCGGCAAGGTCGTCCTCGTCATAAGTGATGCGGAGTGCTTCAGGATAGACCAGTTCGAGAATTTCCGCACTGTAGCTGGTATCCAAACGTTCCATGGTGTCGGGAGTATATACAAAGGTCGGGGTT
Organism: Eubacteriales bacterium; assembly: GCA_045632325.1. Lineage (GTDB taxonomy): Bacteria > Bacillota > Clostridia > Oscillospirales > CAG-272 > RGIG3925. The sequence continues at coordinate 1,039 of JAZQWK010000419.1, read as the reverse complement.
GCAAGCAGAGCTTCGATTGCAGAAGTTGTGACAGGCAGGACGGTGTCGGCACTGAACAGCTGAATCGTATCGGAGAGAAGATACGCGATAAATTGTGCCGCGCCCAGCTGAACCTTTGATGCGGCATTCAGACTGATGTCGATGTCAGAGCGGAATCGGACGATCTCTTTGTCCTGTGACGGATATCCGTGCAAAGCAAAGGTATTGCCGCCATACAGCTGCTTCAGGATGGCATAGGCATCGATTGTACAGAACGGAAAATCAAGGAATGTGACCTCACCTGACCGCAGTGCATCCAAAAGCACATCGGATTCCAGCGAATAATCGCCGTATTGGTAGGTAAATGCCATCTCATCTCCGGCAATCCGATCCCGCACGGTTTCAAGGAACGTAAGCAGTTTTCCGAATTCCTCGCTGTCGTAGAAACATTCCCCTGTTTCTTCCTTTGCAAACGACGGAACAGCGGCGGCAAAAAAGTTGTCGGTAAATGAACCGAAACCTGGCGTGCCGTTTGGGGTAAACAGAAAATCTCCGTTCTGTTCCGCTCGTTCGGCAAGATCGTACATCACATCCAGGGTCAGCGCTGTGTCGGACGGAAGTGTGGTTTCCAGGGTGACCGGCATGGAAAGATACATATTGAGCGGCACCGAATAGAGTGCGCCGTTTGGGTCGACATACGCACTTTGCACACACGGCAGGAGTATATCACCGAACGCATCCCGCAGATCAACAAAAGCTTGCTTCACTGTGTAAATGCGCATGGCTTCGCGCAGTGTTTCGGTGTTGACCAGAACATCGGCACCGTCTCCCGCAAGCATGGCTTCGGTAAAGGCTTGGGGGATCTCACCGAATTTGTCTCGGTCACTGCTGTAATCGATGATTTCCACAAAATATTCACTGTTGTGTGCATTGAAATGATTGACGGCGTTGCAAAGCTTACCAGAGAAAACTACTGTGATGGTCTTGGGGACTGCTTGCCCGCCTGTCCTGTCAATGCGATTCGTTTTGAAACCAGAGAGGCGCCTGCTTATGATGAAGC
>JAZQWK010000418.1:0-9948 GCA_045632325.1 Eubacteriales bacterium | reverse complement strand
CGGTTATCATGTTCGGTTCGCTCGGTGAAACGCTGACCGAAAAATCAGGTAACCTGAACCTTGGTGTTCCGGGTATCATGTACCTCGGTGCCATTGCATCCCTCGTCGGTGCGTTCTTCTATGAGCGCGCGGTCGCGGTGCCCAATCCCATCGTCTGTATCCTTGTGTCCGCGCTTTGTGCGTTTGCTGCATCCGCACTCGGCGGTCTGATCTTCTCGTTCTTGACGATCACCCTTCGCGCCAATCAGAACGTCACCGGTCTTGCGCTGACGATCTTCGGCTCTGGTATCGGTAACTTCTTCGGCGGCTCGCTGAACAAGCTGGCAGGCGGTGTCGGTCAGATCTCCGTTTCCGCAACGAGCGCCGCATTCCGTACCAATATCCCCGCACTGGCATCGCTCGGTACGGTTGGTGACTTGCTGTTTTCCTACGGATTCCTTGCATATACCGCGATCATTCTTGCAATCGTTCTGCAGTGGTACTTGAACCGTACCCGCTCCGGTCTGAATCTGCGTGCCGTTGGTGAAAACCCCGGTACTGCCGATGCCGCCGGTATCAACGTCACGGTTTATAAGTATCTTTCCACCTGTATCGGTGCCGGTATCGTCGGTCTGGGCGGGCTGTACTACGTTATGGACTACACCAAGGGTACTTGGGCAAACGACGGTACGATCGAAGGCCTCGGTTGGCTGGCAGTTGCGCTCGTTATCTTCACGACGTGGAAGCCCGTCAATACGATCTGGGGTGCGTATCTGTTCGGCGTTCTGTACTGGATGAACTACTATCTGCCCGGTCTGACCCGTTATTCTCAGGAGCTGTTCAAGATGCTCCCGTATCTGATTACGATCGTGGTTCTGATCATTACCAGCCTTCGCAAAAAGAAGGAAGATCAGCCGCCCGCAAATCTCGGTCTGGCATATTTCCGAGAAGAACGGTAACAAACTGTATATCAAAAAGAACCTCCTGTTCCTATGGATGAACCGTGGAACAGGAGGTTCTTTTTGCCAAAAAAATCCGTGCGCGGTACAGATTCGTATCACGCACGGAACAGTTTAGTTCGCTTTTTTCTTGTACGTAAGCTTCACGATAAAGCCGTCGAGCAGATACAGAACGGACGGAAGCACAACGGTGATCATCAGTACCGAAACCAGCGTGCCGCGACCGAGCAGAGAACCGACGGCGGCGATGGAGTTCTGGCTGGCGATGAAGCTGATAACGAAGCCGCAGAGCGTCAGGACAACGCCGGACGTAAAGACGGTCGGCATTGCGGCGGCAACGGCAAGACGGAGCGCTTCTTTCTTGTCATGCTCCGCACGGTAGTTGACGTAGTTGGACGACATCAGAATACCGTAGTCGATGGTTGCGCCCATGAGAATACACGTTGCGACGATGTAGCTCATGAAGAAGATGCTGCCTGTGAGCAGGGACGTAGACAGTGCGATCCAAATTGCGCCCTGAATGATTGCAACGAGAATGATCGGCAGGGACAGGGAGCGGAAGATCACGGCGACGATGATGAAAATGGAAACGACGGTGATGATGCTGATCAGCTTATTGTCGTAGTCAAACGCATTGCGAAGATCGTTGGTCGATACGGTCTGTCCTGCGATGTAAGCATTCTGACCGAAGATTTCCTTGACCTTTGCGGAGAGGTCCGTGACAAATGCGGAGGTCTGATCGCTTTCGTTGGGCAGATTGACCGACAGCAGCATACGCGCGTAGGATTCACCGAGGAACAGCGCGTCTGCACGGTCAATGGCTTCGCGTGCATCTGCAACCTTCTCACGCTTTTCCTCGGTCATGCGGGTCTGCAGAAGGACGTTTGTGTCCATGTGAGATGTGACGAAGTCGAGCAGATCGCACGCAACGATGGTCTTGACGGGCAAAAGGTCGTTTTCGATGGCGTACTTGATATAGACGCCGCTGAGTTTTTCGCTGTTCAGCGTGCCGTCTGCAGTGACAGACTGCATTTCTGCACGAAGCGTATCGAAACGGGCTGTGATATCGGGATAAGAATACTTGACCGAATCGGAGAGCATTTCAGTGACGTGCTTCATGTCGGCCAGCTTCAGTGCTGTTTCGGGAGAAATCTGGGATGCGATGATCGGATTTGCGGTGGATGCTGTGCCGATGAAATCAACGAAAAGGAAACCGGGAATGGTATCTGCGGGCATCAGACCGTTCTGTCGGAAGAACAGAATATACATCTGCTGAATGGCTTCCGCAGTAACGGCAAATTCGACGGGTTGACCGGAAAGCCCCTGTGCGATCTGTGCCAGTGCGGGCAGGAACGCATCGTAGGTGTACGGTGTTTGGATGGCGCTGTAGAGTGCGCGGTAGCTCTGCAGCGTGGCAATCGCCGTGGGATCGGTCAGCATCTGCGCGTCTACCATGAATGTCATCAGATTGATAAAGGAAATGGTATCCAGCGGCTGTGCACCGAGTGCTGCAAAATAACCGCCGTAGATCTGTGCGGCCTGCATATCACTGATCAGCATGCCGTAATTCTGATACATATAACCCTGGAACTGCGCCTTGGTCATCGGCATACCCATCTGCGCATTGAACTGTACGATACCGTCGGCAAGAGCCTTCAGATCTGCCGCGGCTTCTGCGTCGAACATACCTGCAAGTTCGGGCATCTGTGCGGCTTCTAAAATAAAGGAGAGCATCGTTTGCAGATCCACAGCAGGCTCTGCGAGTTTATCGTAAAGGAACAGACCGTACATCTGCTGAACCGAGAACAGCGGCAGTCCCGAGCCTTCCATAACGCCGGTCGTTGCCAGCGTGTGGAAGCTCTCCGCCGTATGCTCGCCGTTCATCAGCGCGTCGACGGTTACGATCAGCTCGATCAGACGGCGGGTATCGTCATCGATGATGTCAGCGACGGCTGCATCGTTTTCGGACAGCCATTTCGTGAATTCAACGAAAGTGCGCGTATCAAGCTTGACGGATGCGGGATCCTTGTAAATGCCGTACATTGCAAACAGCATTTGGACGTCGTCCTCGGACATATTGAGCTTTTCTGCCGCTTTCTGCAGATCAAACGGTTCGCGGACGGTGTTGGAATACGCGTTGACAGACTTAACGATCGCATTGCCGTCCTCGGACGGGTAGGCGTTGAGCCAATCGATCAGCGCAGTTTCTTTTGCGTCCTGATCCTCGCCGTTTTCATAGACGACGATGACGCTGTTGCTGCGTCCGAAGGTATCCTTGATTTCGGAGTTGCCCATATCGGTATCGGTAAAGGCGTAGGTGTTTTTCGCCTGCAGAAATCCGCCTGCAGCGATCAGAAGAACGGCGAGCGGAACGATCACGGCGCAGGCTTTCTGTGCCATACTGCAGAATACACCGCCGCGCAGTACGAGTTCCTTTTTCTGCGTTTTTTCCATCAGACCGTCTGCAAGGAGCAGGACGGCGGGAAGGAGCGTCATGGAGACGAGCGCAGACAGCACGATACCCTTCATCAGCACGGAGCCGATATCAAAGCCGATGCCGAAGCTCATGAACAGCAGTGCCAAAAGACCTGCAAGCGTGGTCAGCGCACTTGCGGCGACGGGACGAATAACCGATTTGACGGCAGTACGCATGGCGCGTGCGTGATCGGGCTCGTTTTCCTTTTCTGCGCGGTAGCTGTGCAGAAGCACGATGCTGTAGTCAACGGACAGTGCCAGCTGCAGGATCGCCGCAACGGCGTTGGTGATGTAGGAGATCTCGCCAAAGATGAGGTTGGTACCCATATTCAGAAGGATTGCAATGCCGGAGGTTGCCAGCAGAAATACCGGTTCCAGCCAGGATTTTGAGGTCACAAGCATGATCAGTGCGGCAAGTGCTACGGAAATGACGATGATGTACGTCATCTCCCCTTGGATGTTGTCTCGCATGACGCTCTTTTCAACGACCGCACCGCCGAAGGACAGGGACGAATCCCACGTTTCGTTCAGCGTGGTTTGAATCTCACCTGCGATACGGTTCGCGGATTCGGAATACTCGTCACCCTCAACGAGTACGACAAACAGTGCGCGGTTGTCGCGATAGCTGTTTTCGCTTTTAGCATCGAAGCTGACGTTGAGAACACCGTCGAGTTCCGAAAGCGTTTCTTTGACGTTTTCGGCTTCTTCGGACGTGATGCCGTCGATCATGACCTGTACGTCACAGGCGTCGCCGAATTCACGACCGATGATCTCCAGCGAGATCTTGGTTTCGGTATCCTCCGCAAGGTAATCGGACAGATTGTAATTGATGCCGACGCCGCCGGAAAGATACGCACAGATCACCGCTGCTATGAGAAAGACTACAATGATCAGTAGGTTTTTGGTAGGATTTTGTTTCATGCTGTTTTCCTTTTCATAAATCTTTGTTTTGTCGGGGAATGATTTGATTCGTTATTAAACAGGGTCATTTTTATACCATATACTTATATATTATAGCATAAATCATATGAAAGGTCAATCAGTTTTGAAAATATTTGCGAATTTACAAGCGGAAAATGAAAAATAAAAGCGAAATCGCATCCTCGTTCGGGCGCGTATTTCGCTTTTACATCGGTTATTTGACGATCAGGTTGGCGTTCGTGTCACAGACATCAAAGAGATGCGCGTTTTCTGCGGCACCTTCGCGGAACGATGCGGACACGTTCTTCATGCGGACGGTCAGAGGAGCCTCTGGCAGTGCGCGGATATAGGACGGTTCTTTCAGTTCGGTGAACGTCGTATTCTCCAGTGTGACGTCCGACAGGAGGGTTCCCGTCTCAAGCAGATCGTTCGTGTCGTAGATCAAGAAGCGGTCAACACCGTCTACGCGGCAGTTGCGGAAGACGATATCGTGGGAAGACTCAGGATCGGGCGTATCGATCGACGCAAAGTAGATCATGACGCAGATGGTGTTGTGGCGGCCCTCGTTCTGCGGAAGCTCATTGTTTCTGCCGCGGACGACGGTCTTGCGGTGCGGCCAGATACCGGGGCCGTGAATGTGGCAGTCCTCAACGAGCAGATGAACGCCGCCGATGCGGAAGACGTCGCAGGAGGTGTTCAGCTCACAGCGGCGGACGCGCAGATTGGTGACGTAAATGCCCGCGATGCAGTCGTCGCCCGTGTGGAAGACACAGCCGTCGATCAGCGTGTCGTCGCAGTAATGCAGGTGAATACCGTCCGAGCCGCCGATGCACGTGACGTTCGTCATCGTCGTATGATTGCACTTGTCAAGCTGATGCATGAAGTTGCCCGCATATTGTGCCGTGTAGCCGTGGAACGTGATATTATCGCAGTTGGTAAAATAGATCATGTGCGGTCCGCGGTAGCCTTCTTCACCGTCGGGGTCGTAGCAGTGAACGCCGTCAATGACGGAGCCGTCTTCACCGATGATCGCAAGGTTATGCTCACCGTACGCCGAAATGATCGAGCGGCGGTATGCATCCCACGGCTTGCCGTAGTAGCGGCGGAGCAGGAGCATATCGGAGTAGTCCTCCACGCCGTCGGGGAACGGGAAGATCGCATAATCGTCGCAGTTGTCAGAACCGACGAGACGCGCGCCGGATTCCAGGTAAATCGTCGTATCGGAATGCATATAAAGACCGGCGACGCGGTAGGTACCGGCAGGGAAAATGACCTTGCCGCCGCCGTTTTTGCAAAGATCCAGTACTGCCTGAATATCGGCAGTCTGCAGGGCAGGCGAGTCGGCTGTGACGCCGTGTTCGAGAATGTTGTAGATTTTCATGAGAATCTCCTTTATTTCGCCTTCTTCAGAATATCCACCGCCGGTGCGGGAATCCGTCCGAGATAGTCGGGACCGACATTGAGCAGGTAATTGATGCCGCGGCTGTTCAGATGCTCGCGGATGCGGCGAACCTCGTCGGGGTTCTTCCAGTTGTTGTCAAAGGACTTGTAGCCCCAGGTGTCGTTGAGCGTTGCGGGCGTTTCAAAGAGCATTTCTCCCTTGTCGTCATCGGGAATTTCGTTGTCGCCGGCAGAAGCATAGTCGCCGCGTCCGTTGCCGATGCGGGAGTTGATCAGACAGTTCGGCTGGTACTTCTTGACCATGTTATAAAGCTCGTCCGACTGCTCGGGAGAAATCGTGCAGGGCGTATCGAACCAGATCAGGCACAGATCGCCGTAGCCTGTCAGAATTTCCTTGACCTGCGGCTTGATCTTTGCTTCAAAGCACTGGGTGTAGTTCTTGTGTTCGTCATCCGGATAGTCCCAGTTGTTGACCCAATACGCCTTGTCGCCGCACCAGGTCTTTCCTGCGGGCCATCCGCCGCCGTTGGGTTCGCTCCAGTCAAGGTCCTGCGAATAGTAAAGACCCAGCTTCATGTCGTGCTTATAGCAGGCTTCAGCCAGCTCTGCCAGAACGTCGCGTCCGAACGGTGTTGCATCGACGATGTTGAACTTCGAGACCTTGGAGTGGTACATGGCAAAGCCCTCGTGGTGCTTTGCCGTGAAGACCATGTAGTTCATGCCCGCGTCCTTGGCAAGCTTGACCCATTCCTCGGCATCAAAGAGAATCGGATTGAAGATTGACGCCAGCTTGTGATATTCCGCGTTGGGAATACGGAAATACTGCTGTGCCCATTCGCCGATGTCCTCCATGCGCTGTCCCTTCCACTCGCCTGCGGGCAGAGAGTACAGACCCCAGTGGATCATCATGCCGTATTTTGCCTGTTTGAACCAAGTTTTGTTATCCATTTTGTTTTCCCTCACTGTTGTTAAAATAGGTTTGTATGACGTTCAGATTTTCGTATTCCAGCGCCGTGCGTGCCGCATCCTCACAGCACAGCGTACCGCCGTCAAACGCGGCGATCATGGCTTTTGCGGTTTCTGCCGCTGCAGATGCGTTGACGGGACGGACATTGCCCAGCCGTCGGATAAAGTTGCCGCGGTAGATTTTGGTCAAGGTATCGGTGTCGAGTCCCAGCGGAATCAGCGTGCCGTACCACGGATGTTCAAACGGTTCCGACCATTCCAGATATTTTCGGACGAGATTGGTGCGGGCAAGATCGGCACCGTTTCCGTAGTCGGACAGAGTTTCATGCAGATCGTAGTTGTAGGTATCCGTACCAAGCGAAATGCGGTCGGCATAGCGGATGAAGAATGTGCGCCAGTCCTCGGGACGGCGGGAGAAGTTTTCAAACATTTCGCCGCCCGGTGTCAGATCAAAGCAGAGCGTCGGATATCGCTCAAAGAGATCGGCACACGCCTCCAGATCCTGCGACAAAAAGAAGAAATGTGCCATCGTCAGCCGCAGGCGCGGAAATTTGTCGAGAATACCGAGCGTCTCCGCACGCATTTCCTCGAGCGTCGGGTAGGTTTCATCACAGTACCAGCCAACCTTGAGCGCGTATTCGGAAATTTTGCTCAAGTCCCAGTATTCGGGCGGATCCCCGAGGTGCATCGTCACGGGGATGTCGTGCTCTTCCAGAAATGCATACATCGGGTCGAAGATCGGATCGTCCAGCCGCCGTCCGAGATTTTTACGCATCTTCGGCTTGCCGTCGAGAATCTTCACGCCGTCATAGCCCATCTCCCACAGTGCCTTTGCCTGCGCAAGATAGCCCTCGGCCGTATCCCGCTCGTCGTAATGGTGGAAAATTCCGCTGAACGCATAGATCTTGCGGTCGGGAGCTGCTTTATTCAGACGGGACTTGCAGTACAGCGCTTTCAGATTGTTGCCCGGATCGCAGTGTTTTTTGGAGTCCTGCTGCAGACCGAGAATGGCGATGCGCTCATAATCGTACCACGTCATCGTGTCTGCAAGGATCTTTGCCGTGGTATCGACGGGATGTGCAAAGGTGATATGGATATGCCCGTCGCACAGAGGAATGGGATGGTATCCGAATTTGTCGCGGTTGGTCATGGTAGGTACCTCACTTGCGTTTTCTTCATTATAACACGAACTGCGTACTTTGTAAAGTATCGCACCGCATAAAAATGAAGGAACCGAAAATTTTTCATGGAATAAACAAATCCTGCTTTCTTCCTCTTGCCAAACGGCGGAAACTGTGATATAATTATTCTGTATCAAGATCAAATTCGGAGTAGAAAAGGATTTCGCAAAAATTATGGATAACGGACTCAGACGCATGCTCTCTTATACCCGCCGCGCCATCGACGATTATGATATGATCGACGAGGGTGAGGTCATTGCGGTCGGTGTTTCGGGCGGTAAGGATTCCCTTGCTTTGCTGGTCACGCTTGCCAATTTGGCGAAATTCCATCCAAAGCATTTTTCGGTGGTCGGCATTGCGGTCGATATGGGCTGGGAAGGTACGGATTATTCCGCCATTCAAAAGCTGTGTGATGACCTCGGCGTTCCGTTTTATATCGAGCCGTCGGAGATCACGCATATCATTTTCGACGTTCGAAAAGAGAAAAATCCATGTTCTCTCTGTGCCAAGCTGCGCCGCGGTACGCTCAACTCCGCCGCCGTCAAGCACGGCATTAAAAAGATTGCACTCGGACACCATTTTGACGACGTCGTTGAGACGTTCATGCTCAATCTGTTTTATGAAGGGCGTCTCGGCGCGTTCCAGCCCGTGACGTATTTGTCCCGCATGGACGTCACGCTGATCCGTCCGATGATCTACGCACCCGAAAAGGATATCCGCTATTTTGCGCGCCGTGCAGAGCTTCCGGTACTCGAAAGCAAATGTCCTGCCGACGGCAAAACCGAGCGCGAGAACATGAAGCAGTTTCTGCGCGACCTTGACAAAAACAACAAGGGTCTGAAGCACCGCATCTTCGGCGCTCTTCAGAAATCCGGCATCGACGGCTTCCGCGAAACGCATTATAATACGTATGACGATCCGAAATCCGCATCCTGCGAGGATCCCTCCGACGAATGATGCGTGTATGATTCAGACGGCATTGACATATACTTGCCTTATCGGAAACCCTGTTTTCACGGCAGAGGTACCGATGGGAAAGGATGTCAAACTGTTATGGAACACACGCTTGCATCGAAGTTCTGCGAGTCGCTCGGTATGAGTGTCATTCTCTGTCGGGAAGAGGGCAAAGACGAATTCCGCTGTCTGTCGTCGCATCTGTGCGGAGGGCAGACGTGCAAAGAGCAGCAGACACGGACTGATAGGGAATGTAGGAATTTGAGGATGGTTATGGGTGACACAAATTCGCCTTTATGACCGTAGGGGCGATTCACGAATCGCCCGAAACGCAGAGATTCGATGTTGTTAAAGGTTGGAAATTGACATAAATTTTATGGTATTTTTCAATCATAAACAGGGGTGATACGTTATGTGGCGGGCGATTCATGAATCGCCCCTACAGATGAAGAACGATCATCCTGCGCCAACCGTCAACGTCTTCATCTCCACATACAAAAAATCTGCATCCCCAAAAGGAGATGCAGACCGATACATCAGATTAGTTTGCGTCGTCCTCATCCTCGGACGCAGCGGCATCCGGCATGACGATTTTCGGCAATTCCGCAGGATTTTCCACAGGCGCAAACGCGACGACGCGGTTGATGGAAAATCCCTTTTCCGAGAAGTTGCGCTCGTATTCGGTAACGATATTTTCTTCGTTCCACACGCTGTTGTGCAGATCGTAGGTAACGTCCTCACATCTCCAGCCGTTTGCCTCAAGGGACAAAAGGGAATAGTCAAACAGCCCGCGGTTGTCGGTCTTGAAGGTGACCGTGCGACCTGCGTCCATAACCGTGCGGTACTGGGCAAGGAACGAACCGTAGGTCAGACGGCGCTTTTCGTGACCGGACTTGGGCCACGGATCGGAGAAGTTCAGGTAAATGCCGTCTACCTCACCCGGTGCGAAAAAGTCGGTCAGCGCGTTTGCGTTGGCAATGCAGAACATGACGTTGTCGGGTGTCTCGCCGCCGAAAGCCTCATGGCACTTTTCCATGGCGCACAGGATAACGTCGGGAACGCGTTCCATTGCAAGGAAGTTCCACTCGGGGTACTTCTTTGCCATACCGATG
>JAZQWK010000417.1:0-8959 GCA_045632325.1 Eubacteriales bacterium | reverse complement strand
TCTTTGCAAAAGTGGCGTTCTGCGTGCTTCCGTGGGGATCTTTTCTTCCAGCAGGATCGTATAGGCTGCCATACGCGCATCCGAGAGGAAATACCGCACGAACGTCCCGTCAAACGCCGCGTTCGTCAACGCCATCAGACTCATTCCCATATGATGTGCCATATAGGAACGCACGACGGCATATCCTCCGCCGACACGCTTCTCGCTCGCATCCAGTGCCTCGTATGCACCAAAGGGTCCCGCCATTCCAAGCGACGACGATGCGTCCAGCGCCCGGCGTGTGGGTTCCGGCGCAAATGGCAGCATCAGATACAAGGCGTACGGCATCCACAGCGATTGGCGCTCCATTCCGCCGCATAGCGCAAGCTTTGGCGTCCCGTACGGCTGATACTGAAAATTGCGCGCGCCGTCCACGTCAAAGTACGCACCCTCCGACTTTCCGAAGACGCTGACGTTGCCGTGTGCGGTCTGCATACGAAGCACGTCGGATGCCTGCGCTTCAAACGCAAACGCAAGCATTTCTGCGCTCATGGAATTGGGCGGTGTCGGCAGCCACAACGTCGGCATGAAATATTCAAACGCAGAACCCGTCCACGAAAGAATACCAAGGTGATGGTCCTGCACCGTGATCGGCGTTCCGAGACACTCCCATGCACGGGACGGAATCTGTCCCCGTGCAATCGCGAAATAAAGAGCCGACCGCGCTTCCGTTGCGTACAGGTCGTATCTGCCTTGAGATAGGACTTGTGTCTCCGTGTTATATCCGATATGCAGGCTTTGCGAGCTTTCGTGATAAAGAAACGAAAAATCGGTCTCTGCCGCCAATCGGTACAGCTTTTCGGCGGTTCGGATCAGACGTACCTCGTCCGCGGCATGGGCGCGAGCACCCGCTGACGCACATAGCAATGCGCACGCAAGATTCCCGGAATCGACCGTTGAGATAAACGGAACGCCGATCACCTCGCCGCTTTGCGTGTCGTACCAATTATAAAAATGACCGCGATAACGCTGCAATCGCATCAGAGACGCATACGTCGACTCAAGCCGTTCCCACAGCGTATGCGCGTCGATGAACCCAAACGCACACGCCGACACGCAGGCGCACAGATACAGCCCGACGTTGGTGGGTGACGTGCGATATGCGATCTTCTTTTCCGTCAAAGGAAACCACTGCACGTTGTCAGGCGGCAGATGATGGGAATCCGCACCAACGTGTTCTTCGAAAAAACGCCAGATCGGTGCGGCGTATGCACGGGCTTCCTCTGCGGTCAACGAGCCGTCAGGCTTTTTTTTTGCATAATCGACGGAAAAGCGGCGCGCATAACGCGTTTGCGGTTCTTTGCTCAAGACCGATGCAAGCCACGGTGCACAGATCCACGCAAAGCCGATCAGCTTTGCGCCGATATGCGGCGAAAACAGGATCAGGAGCAGACCGAGAACGACGGAGATCCGCATGGCGCGATATACAGCGGTGACCGTCATCGCACCGCGCTTCTCCTCGCTTTCACCTGCCGTGACCCATGCAAGCAGGCGGCGCTTGGTGATCAGCATCCGATACAGCGCGATCACGCACGCTTTTGCATTGACCCAACCTTCTTGTGCAAGAAAAACGATGCGGAATCCAAGCCAGTACAGCGCCTGCCGCAGGTCGCAGAGCACGACGGAATAAAACCGACGCCGGACGACGCGGCGTGCCCACAGATGAACGCACACAGCGATCGGTCGAAGCAGATAGGGCAAAAACAGCAACAGCCACAATCCTGCCAACGTCGTCGGTGGCAGCGGCAGAAACGCAAACAGCAGTACCGCTCGAAGCATTGCAGGCGGTGTCAAGGCAGACAGAACGTGATCGACGATGCGCAGACGCGCCGTCGTGGAGATCGGATTTTTGACCGCTTCCCCGGCCGCATTGCGATGCCATCCGAAGGCAAACCGCAGTGCCTGAACGTCTCCGCGTACCCATCGGCTTTGACGGGCAAAATAAGAGAACGGCGTTTTCGGCAAGCCGTCGGACAGCGTCACGCCGCTGTCGTTATGACATCCAAGTCGTACACCCTCTAAAAAATCGTGCGAAAGCACGGCGTGCTCGGGAAACGCGCCGTCCAGCACCTCCAAAAACGCATCAACGTCAAAGATTCCCTTGCCGCAAAAGCTCCCCTCTCCGTATATAACGGAGGATGCATCGATATGAGAGCGGCTGTACGGATCCATGCCGCCGCGACCGCAGCACAACAGCGTGAAGTGCGATGACGCCGCCGCGCCGAGTGTCGTTGCCATCGCAGGCTGCAGCATGGCACATCCGCGCCGAACCGCACCGTTTTGGATCTTGGGACGATGAAACGGATGCAGCATTGCACCGATCAGCTTTTGCAGTGCATCGGGTCCAAGCACCGTATCCTCGTCGAGTGTACAGACGTATCGGATCTCGTCAAGACACCCGCGCGGCGCCTCTATGCACGAAAAATCCGACGCACCGACCTCGCGCAGCAGCCGCACCAGCATCAATACGGCTCCGCGCTTGCGCTCCCATCCCATATAGCAGGATTCTCCGTCACTGTAAACGCGCCGACGGACGAACAGACAAAAACGGGCACCGTACTTGCGATTCAGCACGTCGATCTGCTCTTTCACCGCCAAAACGGTCGCGGCATCCGTGTCAAGCTCTGCGCTGTCGGCTGGTGACAGGTCACACATCAACCCGAATACCGCATTGTCATCCCGATTGCGCAAATAAAAGCGCTCCAGATTTTTGACAAGCGTCCGGTCGTGCTCCCCGCCGCGCAAAAGTGCAGTGATTACGACAAGCACGCGACCTTCCTTGGGAATACCGCCGGGCTTCAGCGCAACGCGCAAAATCGGCTGTGCGGCATGGCGGCAGTATCGGACGGCGATTCCGTTTACAGCTTCGCGCATCCATGCGCAGAACGGCAGAAACAGAACGCATCCGCAAACGACCGCCATACCGCCGCCGTAAGACCACAGCAGCAGCGAAACACCGACGGACAGTAACAGCGATACCGTGTAGATGACGCCGAGCCAAATCACACCCGACTGATGATTTCCGTGTCCGAACAGCACCGCGGCAATATCCCGCGCCCATGCTTCCTCTGCACCGTTGGCTTCCTCCAAAACCGATTCCGCCGCCGCTTCCTCGGAAATGCCCTTCCGTTTTGCCAGACGGGCGATGCCGTCGCGGTATACGGTCTTGCTTTCTTCGTCGCACTTCGGGTAAGCACCGCTCGGATCGCGCATCAGACTTTTTTCAACGGCAGACAGACGGTCGTGTACCGCACTCCAATCGATCTCCCTTGTTCCGCGCAGAACGTCGATCCACGCGCCGAATCCCGTCGGTGCTTCCGCATCCTTGCGGTGCACGGCGATCCGACAGAGTGCCGATGCAGCACGCATAGCAGCAAACAGCCGCAGAAACGCTTCGTCCACCGAAAAACGGGACAGCGCTTTGATCATCTCCTCGGTATCCGCCGTCGGTGACACGGTTTCCGAGACCATAAACGCATACGGAACCGATCTGCCGTTTTTCCCTTCCGTATACGGAACGGGTGTGCACGACGCAAACACGTCGATCACCTGACGGCACGTCCCGCACACAAGATAATGCTCTTTTGCCAGCCACGCAGGAACGCTCCTTCCCTGCATAAACGCAAGCAGCGCACGAACCGATCTCCCCACGCCGCGCGGTCTTCGCATCCGCCATTCCACCCGTTTGTTTTTTTCCATAAAAAAGCCTCCGATCAGACCATAGATTCGCAGAAAAACAAAGTTTTTCCATGCGATCAATACCCATAGTTTGACCGAAGGCACGATTTTTATACAGTTGTATCAGTTTTGACCGTCCAAAACGATACGAAGCTTTTCCTGCTGCGCAAGAGAATAGAACGCCTCTGACCGTCGATCCTCCTCCGTCAGAAACGCGGCAGCGTCATCGCCCGCACAGATGCACACGACCGTCGGATCGATCAGCGACGACAACGGCGGAAGCGTTGCCTTATACAGCGGTCCGTGCACACCAAGCAGGAGGAATTCACATTGTCCCAGCGCCGCGTCACGCGCATCGGAAAACGCCCCGTTCCTATCAGCTTCAAAGGCAGCACCGCCGAGGTAGACGATGTCTTCTCCGTTTGCCGAGATCTGCAACCCGAGAAGCGGCTGAACCGAACGGTCAAGCATCGCATACGGAAGGAATGACACCCCCGCCTCTCCAAACAGGATATCATCCTCTCCGCGCCGATAGAATTGTACGGCGACGCCTGCTCCGACAGCAAGCTCTCGCAGCGAGCGGCTGATCTCCGTCTCTTCATCATGCAAAGGCGTCGGCAAGACGAGCGTTTTCACGACCGTTTCCTGCATCAGCTTTGCCAGCGTCGGAATATAGCGATTATGATAATGCGTCAGAACGCAGACCTCCAGCTCCGTGAGATTCTGTTCCGAAAGAGTTCCCCATGCACTGCGGATATGCTTGAGCGAGCCGTCCGAGGCATCGATCAGCATCCCTTTTCCGTTCGTGACGACGGCAATGGCTTCGTTTTTGCCCGAGACGGAATACGTCATCACCACGTCGTCCCGTACGGACCAAGCATAGATCTGCAGAGACAGCAGAAGACCGAGCAGAAACGCCCCGTAGACAGGGTAGATCAGCAAAAAATTGCGTTTTCGACGGTACAGACATCCAAATCCAATGAGACACACCGCCAAAAGCACCCAAACAAACACGTACCGTACGCCGATCAGAACCTGTCCTGACTTTGACATCCATCCAACCATATCGGCAATGAGTGCAGCGTCACCGGACACAACGCCCGATACGAATCGCAGAATCCACGTCACGGGCGGAACCATCGGAAGGTAGGACAACAACAGCATCACAGGCGACGTATACAGCAAAACGGCGATCGGAACGTGCAGCAGCAGATTCGCGATCGGCGCGATCAGCGACAGCTCACCGAATACCAAAAGCGTGATCGGCATTGTAAACGCCGTTGCGGCGAGCGTCATTGCAAGCAGCTCGATCACCGAGCGAAGCGGTTTTCCAAGCGGTCTGCGCAGGAAAGCAAACTTGCCCAGCCATCGTTTCAGCGGCGGCAGCAAGACGATCAATCCGCAAGATGCCGACACCGACAAAAGGAAGCCGATATCAAAGACCGATTGCGGTGAGCACAGACACAGCAGCGCCGCGGCAGAAAACAGCGAGGTCAGTGCATCGGTACGCGCATGCACGAGACGAGATACGCAGACGAGCATCCACATGATACCCGCGCGCATCACGGACGGCGAAAATCCCGTAATGCCCATAAAGAAGACGATGAAAACGAGCGCAAGTGCATAGCGCATCCGAACGCCGATGCCCGTTTTCTTCAGCGCAAAGAGCAGCCCGCCGATCAAAATCGAGATATGCATACCGCTGACGGCAAGGATGTGCGACGCACCGACACGGCGAAAATCACGCTTGATCTCCGCCGACAGCACGGATTTATCACCAAGCAAAATACCGATGCACAGCTCCGCCGATTCCGCGGGAAGATACTGATAGAATCGCTGTCGGCACGCAGCACCGATCCGTTCGCAAAGTCCGCGGAACGTAAACGCGTTTCCGAGAAGCTCAATGCCCTCCCGCGCTTCGGCATACGCATAGATCCCGTCCCCAAACGCATACAAGATGTTTTGTGCATACGCATCGTTTTGCTCTGCGATGCCAAGCACCACCGTACACGACACCTTCGTGCCGACGTTGGCGTAATAATCCTGTCCGCTGCTCTGCACACGGATTTTTCCATGATTGCGCTTCCCGCCGACCGTTTCCAGATCGAGCACAAACGCCGCACCGCTGTCCGATGCATAATGCACCCGTTCCACGACGCCGCACACGTCCACCGGCGTTTCCTTTTGCATCTGCAGTGCGCGATAATCGTGCATTACGCTCAAAACACCGATCAAGGCAAGCACGATCGGTACGGTCAACGCCGCACAGAACGCGCTTGAAGACAGCAGCGTCGGCAGGTGAACCTGCTTCTTACCCGCAATATAAGCACAGATCCATGCACCGCCCAGCAGACAAGCGGTCAGTACGATCTGTAAAACAAGAGAACCCGACAACAGAAAAAGAACCGCAAGCAGCACGAGATACAGGATACATCCTGTCATCCACGGCCGCATCGGTCCTCTCTGCATATCGGTTTTCCTCCGTATGAAATCAAATATTTAAAATTCCGTCAGCGGAACGAATACCGTTCCGTTTTCCTCAGTCATACCGCCGCGCAAGACCGTGTCGTAACGACCGACACTGCGGTAATGAATAAGTACCTGCTTTGCCGAAACGGGCATCGGAAGCGTATCGATCTCGTCAAAACGGTGCCATGCAAGTGTTCCCTCTGTACTCATCAGCGGTTCCGGCAGGTTCGAGACATTTGCAAAAAAGTAATAATTCTGTCGGATTTCCCCATTTTTGAGCCGCATCGTGATATAACGCAAAGTCAGGTTTTCAAGCTGATCGGCGCAAAGCCCCGTCTCCTCGGCAAGCTCCCGCAGAACGCAGGCACGGGCATCGTTGTATTCCGGCGCTTCAAAATGACCGCCTGCACAGCCGATATACGTTCGGTCTGCGATTTTTGAACCAATACGGTAAAGAAGCAGTACCCGCTCGCCGTCAACAATATAAAGTGCCGTCATCGGGCGCAATTTTCCCATAAGTACCTCTCAGATTGTTTTCATACCGGCATAGTGACAGATCAGAAGCACACGGAACGTGACATCACAGTCCCGCCGAACCGTCTGTTTCCAGTCAATTTCGAGCTGTTGACCGCCATAGGTACTGATGCCGTGCAGTTGGTTTTCGTCAACGGAGGCTCTGCAAACGCCGTGCGCATCGATCGCACTGACAAGTTTTGCAATTTCCTCACGCAGAGGCGGCAGGTACGGCGTCAGTCCACACCGACACAGCCATTCCACGCGGTCAAGATATGTATAATGCACGCCGTCTTTGTCGTAACCAAGTGCATATCCCTCTTTGAGACAGCCGACCGTCCCAAGCACATAGCCGACCCAGCTGTCACCGCCAACCTGACATTGCGGTCGATCCTGCCGCATGAGCTTTTTCACAGCCTCCGCAAGCAATCTGATATTTTCTTCCGTTTTCCACGACTGAGTATGTGCAAGAATATCCAGATGATAATAACAAGGCCATTTTTCATTGTCGTTGAAAACACGTTTTTCCCTGCCGCTGACCTTTTTGGTGCGGGTGATATCCAATATCGAATCCACTTCCAGCACGCGCAGAAACGAATCGAGTGCCAGCCCGATCTGCGGTCGGATATCGATGATAACCTCATAACCCGCTCTTGCGATACACGCACAGCGAATCAGATTTTGTCCGTTTGCGGCATAGCGAAATTCATCAAAGTATTTTCCTTTTGTACGGTAGCAAAGATCGGTCAGCTCCGTTGTGACAAACGCATCCATCGCGCGGGACAAAACGGGATCTTCTTTACCCACTGCTTTTTCCGCAAGCCACTTTGTACCAACCTCTTGATTTTCATAGTGTCCGGCATCTTTGTTCGGTCCGTGAAAGCCGTTGCCAAGCCATCCGTTCAATTTTTGACAAGCGGCAAGTGACTTGTAAATCGGTTCTTCGCGAATCTGTGCGAGAAGGATCGCTTCTTCCTCTGCATCGATTTTGCCTAGAATCTCTTTTTGCACACGGAGACGGATCGAAGGATTGGCATTTTCCGTCAGAAACTGTATCATGCGTTTCATAGTTCAATCCTTTTGAAATTTTTCAGAATCTTTACACGCTTGACCGTGATATATCCTGTCCAATATTGCGTGACCAGCTTTGCAACTTCCGTGCCTGTTCCCCAAGAAAAATTCGGTTCCCATACACCGTCATCTGTCATACTGTCAAACCAAAATTCAAACGTGTCTTCTATGCCGTGCGCAACGACGTCATACCAAAGGGAATCGGGAGAGGTGACAAAGTCAAGCGGTGTAAAATAATATTCTCTGTATTTCGATACGTCAAAACAGGTATTTTGAAGGATTCTGCGCTTCATTGCCTCCATGATCTCATCGGTGATAAGCGGAGACTGCAAAGCTATCAGTTGTTCCACGAGTGCAAGAATATTGAGCGTATCATGATCGCCGCAGAAATCTTCACTTACGAGCAGTTTCAGACAGTCATCGGCGATTTGGTACCCGAGTGCCTTCTGCGATTCCGTTCCGTATCGGATCATCGCAGAAGCAACCGCACCGCACGGGTTTGGATTGAATACCGTACACGGCTGATACGACCACCACGGCGCGTGTGGATAGTCCATCGCTTCTTTGGGGCAATCCTCCCAGTATTTCGGAATGTCCTGTACCGATGCTTCAAAATAGGAAAGAATCCGCTTCATCCAGTCAGAATTGAAGTCGTGACCGTATTCGTACGCCTGAAAGATGGCTTCCGCTGTCGGAATGGCGGCAGATTTCGGGCAGATCACGTCCGGTTCAAACCCGCTGCCCATACCGCCGTCCGGATTCTGGTATTTCAGCATTTCATGCACAATGGCGTCTTTGGTTCCGCCGTTCATAAGATAGTTCCATTTTACGAGGTCATACGGGCGGGCGTAGGTGTGCATCCATGTGTCGATGGTTTGGATTTTTTGTTTTGCAAGTTTTCTCATTTGACATCACCTGTTTTTATGTATTTATTATATCATAAAGTGATCAAGCTTTCAAGAGTAAAGAGATAATTTTCTGAAAAGAAAAAATCCTGTACTTACGTACAGGATTGAATCATGAAATGCTCATTGAAAACCGAACAAAGGAAGAAGAAACGATTGAAACTCAAGTTATAGAATGAACTTGAAAATCTGGTAGTTCAAGCCCTCGACCGATTAGTATCACTCAGCTGCATACATTACTGCACTTCCACCTGTGACCTATCAACCTCGTAGTCTTCAAGGGG
>JAZQWK010000416.1:0-13172 GCA_045632325.1 Eubacteriales bacterium | reverse complement strand
ACTCTTTTTTATACGTCATGTACCAATTGATGGATTCAAAAAAGCCAAACGGTATTTGATCGATCTCATTCCATCTTGCAACGTCCATTTGAATCAAGTTCTTATGTTTGGAACACATGGCGCACAGAAACACAGGAAGTGTCCGCGGATAGTTGATCAAAGCCAACATTCTTTTTACAGTACTCGGCATTTATTCGCCTTCTTTCTTTTGATTCTCATGGTATACATTAATGAATGATTCCCATTCCTCTGCGGGCATCGCCTTTGCGTAATACCATCCCTGAATATAATCACAATCCGCCTGCGATACAAGCGTATTTTGTTCTTCGGTTTCCACACCCTCACAAATGGCAGACAGTTTCAAATGATGCGCAAGTGCAATGATGCCGGTCAGCAGCTCTTTACCGCGGCTCGTATCAGCTTTCAGCAAAATATCACGGTCGATCTTCACAACGTCAATCGGATAGTCACAAAGATTGGAGAGCGAGGTATACCCGCTGCCAAGGTCATCAAGATAAATACGGAACCCATACTCTTTACAAAGCCTGATGTTCCTTTGGGCAATTTCTCTGTCTTTTTCAATGGTATCCTCTGTGATTTCAATGGCAAGCAGCGATTTTGTAAAGTGATAGCGATCGGAAATTTCTTTCAGCTTCTCTGCACAATCAGGTTCAGAAAGCGTTGCTCTTGTAAAATTACAGGAGATCGATATATTCCCATGCGCGGTACCATTCCACTGTGCAAGCTGTCGGCAGGCAAGCTCAAACATATAATAGTCCAGTTTGCTTATCAATCCCAGCGATTCCATTGCACCGATGTACGCACCCGGTCCGAGGATTCCTTTTTCGGGATGAGCCCATCTTGAAAGCGCTTCCGCCATGGAGATATTTTGCGTTTTGCTGTCAACCACAAACTGAAGAAACATTTTGAATTCGCCGTTTTCTATGCTTTGCAGAAAGGTTTCCGTTTCTGATTTCGTTTCCCCTACTTGCATGCTTTGAGGTTCGGTCTGTTTGTCATCAATAGGCTTCTTGCCTGTCGTTTCGGTACGTTTCATTCGCCGGATACGAAGCAAAGACGCTGTTTCAACAAGCAACGCAATCCCCATAACGATCAATACGATTTCCATTCTCTGCATCACCACCATCATAATCAATTCTCTGATATCATATTGCATCATGACCCGGATCATGTCATCCGATCCCCATGATATTGAATCATACGATATCGTGCGTTTGGTTTTTTACACGTTTTTCAATAAAGCTTCCAGCTTTGCGACGGGCATCGGACGGTAAAAATAAAATCCCTGGAGCATATCGCTTTCAGCATTCTCCGCAGCCTTTTTGTGTTCCTCGGTTTCGACACCTTCGCATATTGTTTTGTAACCTAAATCGTGAGCGGTCTTAATAATGTTTTTCAGAATCAAAAATCCCGATTGATTGACAGCGCCCTGCGTGATCGCCTTATCGATCTTCACGATGTCGATGTCAAAATCCGTTAAGTCGCCAAAGCTCGTATACCCTGTTCCGAAGTCATCGAGCAGAATCAAAATCCCGCGCTCTTTCAAACGGATCAGATTTCGAATCATGACGGACCGTTCCTTATCGTTCAGGTTTTTATCTTCCAGAATTTCAACTGCAATGCAGGAAAAGGCAATCCCGTAAGTTTCCAAGCAATGAATGATATTCCTCGGCAAATTCGGGTCACAAAGCGTTTGACGGGAAAAGTTGATCGTATATACGTATTTTCCGCGCGTTTCGATGTCGCTTGCGATCCACTTGCAGTTCTTTTCAAAGATATAATAATCAAATTTTTCGTTCAGACCGACATTGTTCACAGCAGAAAGGAAGAAGTAAGGCGATATTACACCTTCGCTTTCGGAATTGAGTCTGGACAGGACCTCAGCACCGATCATACCGCTTGTTTTGGTATCTACGATCGGCTGATATTCCAAAAAGAATCGGTTGTTATCGATTTCACCCTGAATATTGTTTTCAATTTTCAGTTTTCTTTCAAACTCCTTGCCGTTCGAGGTGTCCCATTGGCAGTACAAAATATCCTTGTTTTCCGCAATACTGCAGGCCTGCTTCGCGCGCGCAAGTGCGGTGCTGAACGGCACCTCATTCGAGCTGGTAGAAAAATAGCCAAACCGTACGCGGACCACGTTCACCACATCGTGCTCGATAAACGTTTCATGGATCTCTTCAAAGCAGTGATCGATACGCTGTGCGATCTCCTCTGCCTGGAGATCGTTCAGCGCAACGAAATTCTCATCACCGTAGACAGCGATGTCGCCGTCGATACAGAGACATAAGTGTTTGAACAGAATATGCTTCAGCTGATCGTAAATACGGATCGCCTTCGACTCGGAATACAGCCGTTTCATGCCGTCAAGAGAGACGGAAACGTAAACGATCGTGCGATTTCTCCGCGCATTGCCCGCTTTTACAAAATCGTTTTCAATTTTGTTTAAACCGCAAAAGCTTTTCGCTGCAGTGCCTTTGGAAGCTTTTACGGATTTCATCATAAAATAAAGTCCAAACAGACCCATGCCGATAAATACGATGACAAAGACCGTAATAATGACATATGGATACTGAAAGATAGGGGAATCAAAAAATTTCATTGGTTGGCTCCCGAAATCGTTATTCAAAAATAGGGTATTCGTTTGTTCCGGATGTTTGCTTCAGTCCTCTGTCGACGGCAACCGTCATACAGTTCGCAATATCGTTTTTGGCAGTACGCTTTCTTCTTATCATCTCAAAAAGAACAAAGAAAGGATTAAACGGAAGCATTGCTCCCACAACCTGCGACTTTGAAACGCCGCAGCGTTTGTATTCGGCAAGAATTTCAAGGAGTGCATAGTTTACGGCGGTTTTATCAAGCTTCCCGTTTGTCTCACGCCGCAGCCATTTGGCATACGCACGGAACTTCACGATATCCGGCTGCTCTCTGAAATAGATACCGCTGATGTAGAACGTCTTCATCGGCTCATCCATTTCCATGAGAAGTGATCCGTAATATTTGTCCTGAATCTTCAAAACCTCGGTATGCTGTCGCTCCAGCGTCGTGCTCGTGATCTGCTTGTCGTGAAGACGGTACAGCATCAGACATTCGGGAAGGAGCTGCATCTTCAATCCGGCCATCGCAATTCTTGTCCACAGCTCCAGATCCTCCGTGCAGGTGAGCGATTCGTCATAGCGCATCTGCTTCATGACGTCGGCCTTTGCAATGACACCCGGATGAAGAATGGGATTCGCCATCAGAAGCATCGCACGAAGTGCCTCGTTATCACAGCGTCCGCCGGCACCGCCCGATGCATAAACGCCGTTTTTCATCGTCATAAATCGGCAGGAGGAGAGCGCCACGTCGGGATGCTCTTCCATGAATTCATACTGCTTTGCAAGTCTGTCAGGCAGACAGATATCATCCGCATCCATTCTTGCGATGTATTTTCCCTGACACAGCGAAATAGCCTTATTCAGCGATGCGGGAAGGCGCAGATTCACTTCATTGGTGTGAACCTTGATTCTGCTGTCCTTTGCTGCAAGCGCGGCAAGAATTTCCCCTGTGGAATCGCTTGAACAGTCGTTGATCACGATCAGTTCAAAGCGCGAAAAGGTCTGATGCAGTACGCTTTCTACAGCCTCGGCGAGATACGCTTCACCGTTATATACGCTCATGATGACCGAAATTTCGGGATTCATGGCAGATGTCACCCTTTCTTTAAGAGATGCTTTAATCTTTTGCAAAGATTGAGAAAATAAAATGCTGTTTTGTATCGGTTCTTCTTCATCAAAGAGATCGATACCTTGCTTTTCAACGTTACGTCTGCAAACGACGCATTCCGAATTTTTTCACTGTGCAGAGAATTTTCGATATGCTCACGGATCGCACCGATACTTTCAAAATGATCGCCCTCTGCCGCCGATGCAAGGATTGCAAAGCACATAAAGCAGGAATAGCGGCAAATCTGTTCTTCGATATCCGCGATCCGGCTGAAATCGTTTTTTCCGATCTCACGGATAACGTCTTCCACAAGACCGATCTGCTTTGCATTGAACGCTTTGGACATGGAGTCGCCGCGAACGGTGTACAAATAGGCTGTTTTTTTGCTGATATAGACACTGTTTGCCTGCAGATAGCACGGAACCACACAGCAAAGATCTTCACCGAGTGAAATCTTCTCGCTGACGTTGAGCTGATTTGGAGTCACAAGATCGCGTTTTACGGCTTTACCGGACAGATAATAGGACATATGCTCCATGTTTTTGTCCATCAGCAATCGCGGATAAATATGCTTTTCAAGGCTTTCGCCGATATAAAGACCTTCGTCAAGACCGTCGTTTGTGATCTTGACCGTCTCACCGTTTTTTACCCAACGGTAGGAAAACGACACGATTTCGCAGCCTGTTTCGGTGATGATCTGATGCGCACATGCAAGCGTATCCGCTTCGATCATATCATCGGAATCAAGATTGAACACATATTCACCCGAAGCCACTTTGATTCCCGCACGTCTTGCACTTGCAAGTCCCCCATTGGGTTTATGGATGACTTTGATGCGTGCATCCTGCGCCGCGTAATCGTCACACATCGCAGGACACCCATCGGGCGAGCCGTCATCCACCAATATCAACTCAAAATCGGAAAATGACTGTCCAAGCACGCTTTCGATGCAGGCAGGCAGATAGTCTTCTACTTTATATATAGGTACTATGACTGAAAAAAACATGGCGTACTCCTATTTGCTCCTGAGACTGACAAGCACTTTTAACAGATAGTAGAGGCGATACTTCATGGCATACGCAAATATCCTCTGCTTCATCGGCAGGGTGTTGAGCGGATATTCCCGAAATGCCCGCACAGAGAGAGGGTGCGTACAGAAATCCTTCAGTCTGTTTTTTAATTCCTTGTATGCGGCCTTCTTCTCCGCGGCGTGCATGATCTCCTGCGAGCACAGGACTCTGCACATCGCCTGCCAGAATCGGTGGATATACATACGGTATTGACGCTCATCTATGTCCGTGCCAAAACGCTTTTCTACTTCGCTGACAAATACAAGACTTTTTTCAAAGCGGTCTTTTTTGTAGGATTTCGAGATCGAATCTCCATTTCTGCAGTAATTGTAAAACGCCTCCGGAATCCCGGTTGCCCTTTGGATGTGCGATATGAAGTCCACCATAAACAGCGCATCCTCGGAGAGCATTTCCCGCTCCGATTCAAACACGATGCCGTTCTTTCGGATAACCTCGTGTCGGAACAGATTCTTCCAGATGCTCATGCCGTATTTACTGTCATCCGCATCCCCGGGTGCCGCACCAACGATGCCCATTTTCAGCGTTTGTAAGCGTTCCGCAGTATCAAATTGCGTGTCTTCTGTATAATATGCCTTGTGAATACATTCGCCTTCTTGGCTGAACATATTGCCGTCAACGAACAATACTCCCGACATCACCAGATCCGATTCGTATTTCTGCGCTCTCTCGTAAAGCGTCGCAAACATATCCTGTGCGACGTAATCGTCGGAGTCCACAAAACCGATGTATTCACCCGCCGCGATAGCAAGTGCCGCATTCCGTGCCATGCCTGCTCCTTCGTTGACCTTATGCAGAACCTTGATGCGGGCATCCTCACCTGCCATTCTGTTACAGATTGCAAGGGAGGAATCGGTGGAAGAATCGTCAACCAAAAGGATCTCGATCTCCTCCAATGTCTGACGCCGTAAAGAATTTACACACCGTTCAAGGTATTTTTCGACATTGTATACGGGAACGATAATACTGACCTTGGGCTGTGACACGGTATCACCTCGCAGTTAATTTTTCGTACTCTTTGATGATCAGCGCTGCGTATGCTTCTACGTCTAAAAGCGCGTTCTGCTTCTTTTTGCAGTTTTCCTTCAGCGTCTGATAATACGCCTCATTTTCAAGTATTTCTCTGAGCTTTCCTGCCATTTCCTTCGGGGAAGGCTCCTTCACAAGAACGCCGGTAACACCGTCCTGTACCAGCTCTGCCATGCCGCCGTGATTCATGGTAACGACGGGCACACCGAGGCACTGCGCTTCCAATATAGAAAGCGGACAATTTTCATACCAAATCGACGACACAACAAAGACCTTGGATTTGGCGATAAAGTCCACCAGCTCGTCGCCGGAGAGAAAACCCACAAGCTTTACGTTATCGATGTTTTCGAGCATATACTTTTCGGGTCCATCGCCTGCTGCATGAAACGTATACTCCGGCAGAAGCTTTGCCGTTTCCGCCAAAAGCTCAAGTCCTTTTTCTTTTGCAAGTCTTCCGGCAAATGCAACGTAACCGCCGTATGCAGTGTCTTCTCGGGTAAATTTCTTCTTATCGATAAAGTTATGGATCGTTTTCGTCTTGCCTTGATAAAGAGTATTGGCAGACAACAGCTTACTTTCCAAAAAATAACTGGGGCTGATATACAGATCCACCTTTTTATAAGTTCCGAGAAGCGCATACAAACGCGCCTCGATCGCGCCGAGGATACTTTTTATCCGTGAGCCGTGGATGCATTTGTTTTTGACACAAGGCAGGTAGGAACCCTTCAGGCACTTTTCGCAGATCTCATTTTTTTCAAAATTGTACAGGAGATGGTTGGGGCAGATCATCTGATAATCATGCACGGTCTGGACAAGCGGAATACCCCGTTTCTTGATGGCATAAATGACCGACGGTGTGAGCTGAAAATTGATGTTGTTCATATGAACGATATCCGGCTTGAAAGCATCGATCACCTGCAAAAGCTTCTTTTGCGCCTCAAAAGAATAGATAATTTTGAACGGATACAAAAATCGGACGAGCCCACCTGTGTGAAAATCCATATTCATCGTATACAGACCTGCAGAATTTCCAACCGTATTCTTTTCGTCCTGCATACCGAAAAACTCGATCTCATGTCCGAGACTTTTCAGATGATCGGCAAGATACAGCATATAGTTCTCACATCCGCCGCGGGAATAGAGAAATTTATTAACCATCAGAATTTTCACAACATTGCGCTCCCTTCTTCTTTTTTGTTCTCCGTTATGTAACCGAACAGCTTCTTCTCGGTATCCCTTGCATGCTCATCAAAGCTGTTTCCCATCATCAGCATGGCAAGCACTCCGGTCAGAAGCGGATAGTTCATCGTGTTATCGGTTGATGAAACCACGATCAGATACACGGTAAGCATAAAGGTTACGATGGCATTATCCACGTTTCCCTTGCGCCCGAAATACCATACTCGGATCAACGTCATAGCAGCAAGCCAGATGATATAGCCCCAGAAGCCCAAGTCAATGAAATGCTGGAGAAAATCGTTGTGTACCGATGCAACGTCGACGTTCATGAACGTATTCAGCTGATAGGTCAGAAATCCGATTCCGTTTCCCAAAAATTCAGGGCTGAACTCGTAGAATTTATCGACGGCATCGTAAATTTCCACACGTCCGCTTGTGTTGATGCCGGCCTGCTCAAGCAATACAAATGCATCCATTTTAATGAGTGCGACATACCCTATCAGCAGCGCAATCATCGCAAAGGAAAAGAACGTGACAAGTCTGCTCGCAGTCTTCGGAACGAATTTTGCAATCAATTTCAGAAGATAGCCGAACACAAGCGCGATAACGATTGCGATCATGGCAATACGCTTGAATGCCGACAAAAAGCAGAACAGGCTGAGAAACAGCAGAATAAAATAGACGATACTTTTCCTCGGCTTGTAAAGCATATAGATCAGATAAGCGCCCAGGCAGAACGCCAGCTCGTGGATCTCTGCCTGAATGATAACGTCGCCCGTGACACCTGCAAAGGTAACGATCAGCGTGACAAGCTCGGAGAAATAGCGACCGAGACCGTTTTGCGCAATAACCGTTAGGATCATCAGCAGGTTGGCGATCAGGATTGCCAAAAGATTGTACCAAATGCCGCGTTTTCCGAAAATGTACAGAAGCGCACCGGCTCCCAAAGCAAAGGAAAGCATATTGGTGTAGATAAAGGAGCTTGACAGTCCGCGGGAAATGACGTCGATATCGGCGGTTCCCATGAACCAAATGAACAGCGATACCACCGTTGTGACAAGCAGCGGAATGCTGTACACGCAGGCATCACAGAAGGCGACAGTGCCCCTTGCAATATCCGGCTTGTACAAAAACACGAGAACAGCCGACCCAAAGAGTACGAGGGCAAATGCATGGCGGAACGTAACGTGCAGTCCGATATTGATATATTCATTCAGAAAATAATACATCATGACTGCGACGAGCAGAAAATAGAGCTCTTTCGCTTTTTCAAGAATTTTATTCTCCATGCATTTTCCCTCCCTCCGTGGAAACGCGTACCTCGGATTTTATCTGTCTCTGATATCCGAAGAATACGCCTTTTTGTTTTTGATAGCTTCCGAAAGCAGTTTTCTCGCGGTCTTGTTTTCCTTGAAGGTTTCGGCGATGCCGATCTTGTATTCGATGACGATCTCCGTATACTCTTCTCTTTCATCGAGCCGCAGGCGGAAAAGCCGCATGATATCCTCAACCGTAATATAGTCGGAATTTTCTGTCAGCATTACGAAGCTTCCGTTTCCGTTGTAGATATACTCCGTCTTCGCATTTCCGTAAACTTCTTTAATGAAAGCGGTGAACATTTTTATGACAGCATCACCGACTTCTCTTGTATATTCAGTGTTGATATGTGCGAGATTGGCGATGTCCAGCATACAGTACACGACACCGTTATCCAGAAGCTTTTTATCCTTGGACTTCAGATATTTATCAAAATAAGCTCTGTTGCTGAATTCGGTCAAATGATCGGTATAGAAAATATAATTGATAATATCGATCACCCGGCTTAAAACGATGGTTCCGCCGCAGCATACGACAACAAGAAATACAAAAGCAATCGCCGTATACAGCCCTACGTTGACACTCTCCCGTACCGAAGCAGAAGACAAAACGGAAATATAGCTTGCACCGAGATAACGGTTATATTCCTCATTGGTCTTCATGGTGGTCTCGTATAACGCCGTCAATTCCGTCAGAAGCGTATCGATTTCACGGTCAATTTCTTCTTTCAGAGCCGGATAATCCGGGTTACAAAGTGCAGTACACGTCAGAAGCGACTCCGCACAGGTGCCGTCACAATGCTCCGTACAAGCGGTAAAGGTATCCAGGATATACTGATAATATGCGGTATCAATCAACGTGTGCGCATGACTTTCATTTCGATCTCTCCAACTGTAGATCAGTTCGTCATACGTCACCGTCTGATCGCCGAAATACTCCTGAAGATTTCGCTCATGAAGGTTGTCAAGAATATACTCGTAGCTGATATTCGTGTTTCCGGAGTCTCTCATTTTTGCAACGTATGCATCAATGACGGTTACGATATCCTCAATCAAACTCTGATCCTTCACATTGGAAATGCCGTTGTTCGCGATTCGCGTTGAGTAATCGGATACAAGCACCGATTTGTTCTTGGTGATCTGGTACTTGTAGATCTTTGAGAAAAGAGAAGATACCTTCACCTGGCGCAGGTAGTTGAACTCATTGACAAGCTCGGTAAAGGACACGCCGGTCTCCGTGGATCTGTAGAAATTGTTCTGTGCAATTCTTTGATACAACGTCGTGATCGTGCTGTCAATGCTCGTATCGATGATCTGCATC
Source organism: Eubacteriales bacterium (assembly GCA_045632325.1). Classification (GTDB taxonomy): domain Bacteria; phylum Bacillota; class Clostridia; order Oscillospirales; family CAG-272; genus RGIG3925. The sequence goes on along the minus strand of JAZQWK010000416.1, from coordinate 3,510 downwards.
ATCTCAATGTAGTCGTAATCGTTTTTGTCCAGTTCTTCAATTGTATTATTTGCAGGAGCAACGTTGACGTACTTGCGGCTGAACTGTTCGAAATACACGTCCAGCGTTTCATCAAGGATGGTTCTGGCAAATTCCGCTCCCTCGCCGCTTGTAGCGCCGAACGAAACGATGAAGGTACTTGGCTCGTAAATATATTCCTCGCCTTCTTCAAGCTTTGCATCCTTCTGTGCAACCTTGTCCTTGTCCTCAATGGGCGTAATGTTGATTCTTGACGTCAGATTATCGACAGAATAGATACCGTTCAGTCCCATTTTGTCCACAACCTTGGACATAACGGCAGAGGATTTGATCTCATTGACATCCAGCTTTGCACCGGTAGGCGCAAGACCCTTCTCTGCCTGCGCATCGTTGAAATGAATGACCTCGGAGGCAATATAGGAATTGGACGATGACAGCTTGAAATATACTGCGTACGTCGCAAACAGGCATACAACGATCAGGAGAGGCAGGAACTTCTTTACATATTTCAGAAATGCAAAATTCTTCATGTTCTGCCTCCTTTAAGCTCTTTTCGGGAATTTCTTTGCGATACAAAGAAGCATGAGCGATACGTAAGCGAGTACGGCAAAGATGACCGCTGTTTTCAGCTCGTTCAGGATAGACGCACCGTAAATGCTGACTGCGATGCACTGATTCATTTTATACCGTGAATATTCCCTGCCCGCAGTGATCGTTTCTTTTTCGAATTCCTTGATATTCTCATAGATGGAGGCAATCAGGTCGTCTGCCGTGGCGGAAAGATTCGCATCGTCACCTGCCGCGCTCATATTATCGATCACCATCTGATTTTCCATGATTTCTTTCTCATTGTTCGCTACGTAACCGCTGAAGGTGGTCGCCATAACGGACAACTCATCCACACCAACCTTGGTTCTGCCCATATAATATTTTCCGGACGCATCCCATGTGGGGACGAGCACAACACGCGTCATTTCTTCGCTGTACATATCGACCGCATCGTTACAGAGCTTGTAGGACGCATCGTTTTTCTGACGGTCGTAATCGGTGTTTTTTATGTGATAGGACAATCTGTCCACGTATTCGGTCTTATCGCGCACGATGCCGTTCTGCAAAATGAGCGAGCGCAGATTCTGATTGATCTGCGTTTCCTGGAACTGGTGAACTTTCCCTGCGATGGAATTGAAGGTATTGCCGTTTTCGGTTACAAAGCTGTTATTTTCGGATGCCATACCGTACAGATAATTCAAAATCGCCTGCGATTCCTTATCAAGGTAGGAAACGATATCCATATACTCCATTTCCGTAAAGTCGGGCTGCACGGCAGTCCGCTTGAACGTGTCAGTATATTTTTCAATGTAATATTCTTTGTAAGCCAGTGTGATCAGCTTGATCACATTTTCACTGTCCAGATGCGCGGTGTATTTGGAAGCGTGATATTCGACCGCAAATTCGGTCGAGATCAGATACTGCGACGGATCTGCGACACCGCCCTGCATACAGGGATAAACAACCAGGCAATCCCGAAGCTGTTTTACCGTCACGTCTTCCAGAGCACCTTTTTCGATCGCCCGTTCAACGACCTCATCACTGATGATTTCAGCCATATTATATCGGGTACCGTTGGAATTCAGAGCCTGTGAAGCTTCGGAATAATTCAGCGCGACGACGGCATAAACGGAATTTTTGAGATCAAGGTGATTGAAAACCCCATATCCCATCGTCAGAATAAAACTGATCAGCAAAAGCCATGCGTTAAAATATTCTGCCGTCTTGAAAATTTGTATGCGCTCCGAACGGTTTACGTTTTTTGAACGGAAATAGATCATGGCTGCCGCAATGACAAATATCAAACCGACAAGGATAAGAAACAGATTTTTTATGATTCCTGTCAGCACGTTACATAACCTCCGACATTAAAATTTGATAATATCGATAATCACCAATTCCGGCTGATTATTGATACGGAAGATGTTCAGATTTTCAAGACCCGCACTTACAAACAACGGTCTGCCCGCAGCATTGTATCTTCCGTAAACGAAATCACCGCCTCGTTCAGGGAACAGACCACCCTCGTGCGTATACAGAGGACCAAGGACGGGGATACGCATGACACCACCGTGCGTATGACCGCATACCATCAGGTCACCCCAGGATTCCGGTTCGAACTCTTCAAAGATCGTCGGCTCATGCACTGCCGTGATCTTCAGATGATCGGTATCTTCGGAAATATAATCGGAAAATGCCGTTCCGGAATACGACCAGAAGGAAGACGGATTGGAGGTCAGCACACCGTACACATCGACGGTCGTACCGTTTACGGTGATCGTATCCATCTCGTTTTTCAGAACCTTCACGCCTGCGCTCTCAAGCTTGTTTTCAAAGGAATCTTCCACGTTCAGCAGCGCGGTTTCGTCTCTGGTGTCCGGCGTGAACCCAAACGTTTCATCCAGTTCTTTTTCGGTCAGCAAAAAATCATAGACGGTTTCTGCTTCGTTGTTGCCGTAGACATAATAAGACGGTGCGATCTTCGCAAGCTCTTCCGCCAAAGCAACCGCAAATTCCCAATCATCCGAGGCAGAATTCACCATATCCCCGGTACAGATAATGATATCCGGCTCCAGCGCTTTGATACGCTCCAACAGTCTCTCGTTATCCTCGCCGTAGGACACACCGTGCAGATCGGAAAGCTGAATCACACGGACATTCGTCTCCACCTTAATGCTGGCAGCACTGTAAAAGGTTTCTCTGAAATTTCTGTTGCCGATGTAATTACACAGAAAAACGATCATTGCAGACGCAACACATACAAACATCATTCCGAGTATAAAAAACTTCAGCGCCCGAATATTTTTCTTGACTTTCGGACTCAAGGTACTGCCGCCGCGTTTTTTTGTGATTTTTACCTTGGTCTTCTCACCATATGCCGTATAAATCGAAGCATATATAGGACCTTGACACTTCTTCTTGAATAACTTGATGTCCTGCGTTCCGTGGTAATATACAACCACTTCATTTTCGACCTCAGACACGACTTCAAACGTATCTACCCAGGTATCGTAGACTTCATCAAACGCAAAACGCTTGAAAAGCACTTTGACCTGTCTCTGAAGATCGGATGTATTTTCCATAGTATCTCTTATAGCCATCGTAATACCTTGCCCTTATTTCTGATATAGCTCGCACGTTGCCTTGGCAGCATCTGTCCAGCTGTATTTATTCAAAATAAATTCGTCTGCGCCGTCTTTGAGTGTTGCAACGATCTCGCGGTTCTCGCACAGAAGCGTCAGCTTTTCTGCAAGATCATCCACGTCGCCTTTTTTGAAGTACATGGCTTTTTCTTCAGCAACGGACGTATTTTCTGCAATGTCCGAGCATAACAGTGCGTTTCCGTAAGCGAGTGCCTCCAAAAGGCACAGCGACATTCCTTCAAGATCGGAAGGCAATACGTTTACGTATGCCCCGGAATAAAGCTCACATAGCGGATCGCCG
>JAZQWK010000415.1:0-2777 GCA_045632325.1 Eubacteriales bacterium | reverse complement strand
GCTGTTGCCCCGAATCGGTAATCCGATGCTTTGGAAAAGGAGAAGTTCCTTATCATGATAGAATTCAAACATAAGCTTCCGTCGATGCATATTGACGGAAAAACAAACGGTACTTACAATAACTACGAAATGGTGCTTCCGTGTGTGCTGACGACGACGGACACGCGGCTCGGCGAATTTCTGCACGGGCTTCATAACGTCATCCATGACGACCGCTCTCTTGTCTTCATTGACGGACGGGTGCTTGCCGTCTGCAAGAACTGGATCCGCGACCACGTGCACGTGATGAAAGGCTTCAAGCACTGGGAATACGATATCAAATCGTTCCTCGATTTCATCATTGAGACGCAGCGTGAGGACGGATGCTATTACGAGCTGATCAAGCAAATGGACGATCTGCATTGGCAATTCGTCGACGAGGACTGCCGCGTGCTGTATCCCGAGGATAACGTGGCACTCGTGCGTCTGGAGCTGGAAGCGGACATTGAGTATCTGGTGGTTGAGGGTGCGATGCAGGTCTACCGTGCGACAGGCGATTTTGATTGGCTTTTGCACGTTTTGCCGAAGCTGGAGCACGGCATTGAGTATATTACAAGCGATAAAAAACGCTGGAGTGCGGAATACGGACTCGTCATTCGCCCGCATACGATCGACACCTGGGACTTCGTCGATACACCGACCTCTGGATGTGATCGCCGGATACATGAGGATGAGCCGATGTCGATCATGCACGGCGACAACTCGGGCGTCTATCAGGCAATGTGTCAGCTGGCGTGGATCAACGAAAAAGCGGGGAATCCCGAGAAAGCCGCTGTGTGGCTGTCCCGTGCCGAAGCTCTGCGGGAAAATATGATGCGTCATCTTTGGAACGGTAAGTTCTTTGTCCATCAGAAGCCGATCAACCACGACGGCATTGACGGCAAGGAGGATATCCGTCTCTCTCTTTCCAACGGATACGACATGAACCGCGGGGTGACGACGCACGAGCAATCGTGTGCCATCATTGAAGAATATCTGGCGCGCCGTGAGACGACGGACGCGTTTGCCGAGTGGTTTTCCATTGATCCGCCGTACGAGCCGTCCTTCCACAAGCATCCCGCAGGTACCTACGTCAACGGCGGTATATCCCCGTTTACCGCAGGAGAGCTGGCACGCGCGGCGTTTGAACACGGATATGAGGATTACGCATGGGATATCCTCTGCCGCTTCAACGCGCTGATGGAGCGCGACGGTACGGTATATTTCCTGTATTCCACGGACGGGGAGCGTGCACTTGGCGGAGGTCCGAGTGCGTGGGGTGCGGCGGCGTTCATCAATGCAATCGACGAGGGTCTTGCGGGCATCGTCGATTGCGACAGCCTGTACCGCGAGATCTGCTTCTCCCCGCGCTTTCCCGTGACGCATTATACGGAGCTTCGTTATATCACGGGCTACGAGTGCTCGCATACCTTCGTTGACGTTCGCTGGACGCTTTCCGAGGAGGGTATGCGGTACGATCTGTACGCAAAGGAAGCCGTCGTGCACGCGCACGTGCTTCTGCCGAAGGGCAAGAGCTGCTCTGCCGTTTTCGTGGACGGCGTGGAGACGGCGTTTACGCTTGAGCGCATCCGCGATTCCGTCTACGTCAATTTTGAGGCGGCAGGCAAGCGGCAGATCATTATGGAGCTTTACTTTAATATGGAGGATCATCATGGGCAATATTGAAAACAAACTGATTTCATCAATGGAAAAATGCTTCGGTGACAACGCCGTAGCGTCCTTCCCCGAATTTGCTTCTGCGCGTGCCGTACGCGGTGAGCGATTTTCATTCCAGTGGGTATTCCGCTCGGAAACGCCGCTGGACGCAAAAGAGGTCTGCTATTTCCGCTCCGAATCGACACTCGGCAATGCGGTTTCTGCACAGCGCGTCGAGTGGATTCCCGTGCGGATGCCGTATTACGAGCTGCGTCACGATGACAACTATCTGCGCGGCGGTGAACCGGGGCTGTATCCCGACCTGTTCCTGCCCGTAAACGAAAAAACGCAGGTCTACGTTACGTCCCGTCAGACGCGTTCTTTGTGGATCGACGTCGATATTCCGACCGACGCACCGGCGGGGGAATGTCCGATTCGTCTCGCGCTTGTCAACGAAAAGGGTGAGGAGCGCGTATCTGCCACCTTTACACTGACCGTCGTCGGTGCAGAGCTGCCCAAGCAGACCCTGCAGCACACGGAATGGTTCCATGCAGACTGTCTTGCGGATTATTACCGCGTTGACGTCTGGTCGGAGGAGCACTGGCGCATCGTTGAGAATTTTGTCCGTGCGGCTGTGCGCGGCGGTGTCAATATGCTTTTGACACCGATCTTTACGCCTGCACTCGATACTGCGGTCGGCGGTGAGCGTACCACCTGTCAGCTGACCGAGATCACCTGTGATAACGGCGTCTGGTCGTTTGATTTTGCGCGGCTCGGACGCTGGATCGAAATGGCACAAAGACAGGGTATCGAATACTTTGAAATGGCGCATCTTTACACCCAGTGGGGTGCAGGTCACGCGCCGAAGATCATGGCGACGGTGGACGGCGAATACAAAAAGGTCTTCGGCTGGGAAACCGATTCTCTGTCTGACGAATACCGTACCTTCCTCGATGCATTCCTTCCCGCGTTGACGCAGTATCTGCGTGAGCAGGGCATTGCCGACAAGACGGTCTTCCACATTTCCGACGAGCCGCACGCCGATCATCTGGAACGCTACGGTGCGGCACGGGCACAGGTTGTGGGGCATCTGCAGGGCTTTG
>JAZQWK010000414.1:0-2635 GCA_045632325.1 Eubacteriales bacterium | reverse complement strand
CTCTAAATTTATATTTTGCTTAATATGTTCTATTAAATATTCCCAATTAACATCCTCTGACAGTTAGATAAATTCTTATTTATCGAACTGTTTATCGATAAAATGAAAGACCGCAATTCGTGAGAACTGCGGTCTGATTTGGCGCAGAGAGAGGGATTCGAACCCTCGTGTGGTTTCCCACAAACTGATTTCGAGTCAGCCCCGTTATGACCGCTTCGATATCTCTGCGTATGTAATTTTGTGTTGGCAGAGGTTTGCGATTACCCACAAACTGATTTCGATGTCAGCCGAGGTTGTCAACCTCATTATGACCGCTTCGATATCTCTGCATATTTCATTACTGTTCGGAAATACATCTCCGTAACGAATATATTATACCACACTTTTTCCGAAAAAGCAATAGTTTCCGCAAATTTTTTATAGATTCAAAAAAATCGCAAAAAATATCTTTTCAATTACGAAATTTATCTTGCTTTTTTCGGCTATTTATTGTAAAATAGTAGTATCTATAATACAATCGGAGGAAACAACATGAAAACCTACTTCTCTAACCTTCCCAAGATCGAATACGAAGGCAAGACGACCGACAATCCTCTTGCGTTCCGTTACTACAATCCCGACGAAGTCATCGCGGGCAAGACGATGCGTGAGCATCTGAAGTTTGCAATGTCCTACTGGCATACGATGTGCGCAGAAGGCACGGATATGTTCGGTGTCGGCACGATGGCAAAGAACTACGGCGAATCCGATCCGATGGCAAGCGCACGCGCAAAGGCGGAATGTGCGTTTGACCTGATGGACAAGCTGCAGATCGATTACTTCTGCTTCCACGACCGTGACATCGCGCCCGAGGGTGCAACGCTGGCGGAATCCAACGCGCGCCTCGACGAGATCACCGATCTGCTCGAAACGCTGATGAAGGAGCACAACAAGAAGGTCCTTTGGGGTACTGCCAACTGCTTCGGCAATCCGCGCTACATGCACGGCGCAGGTACTGCACCCAACGCCGATGTTTTCGCATTTGCCGCTGCGCAGATCAAGAAGGCTCTGGAAATCACCACGCGTCTCGGCGGTAAGGGCTACGTCTTCTGGGGCGGCCGTGAAGGCTACGAAACGCTGCTCAACACCGATATGGGCAAGGAACTGGACAACATGGCATATCTGATGCGCCTGGCTGTGGACTACGCACGCTCCATCGGCTTTGACGGCGACTTCTACATCGAACCCAAGCCAAAGGAACCGACCAAGCACCAGTACGACTTCGACGCAGCTACCGTCCTTGCATTCCTGCGCAAGTACGGTCTGGAAAAGGACTTCAAGCTGAACATCGAAGCAAACCACGCGACCCTCGCAGGTCACACCTTCCGTCACGAGCTGGCAACCGCACGCATCAACAATGCATTCGGTTCCATCGACGCAAACCAGGGCGACTATCTGCTCGGCTGGGATACCGACCAGTTCCCGACCGACTACTACGAAACCACGTTCTGCATGCTGGAAGTCCTCCGTGCAGGCGGCTTCACCAACGGCGGTCTGAACTTTGACGCAAAGACCCGCCGCGGCTCCAACACGCCCGAGGATATCGCTTACGCCTACATCGCAGGTATGGACGCTTACGCATTCGGTCTGCGCGCCGCTGTCAAGATCATTGAAGACGGCCGCCTTGACAAGTTCGTCGAAGACCGCTACGCAAGCTATAACACCGGCATCGGCAAGAAGATCGCCGATAAGACCGCAACGTTTGAGGAGCTGTCCGCATACGCACTCGCAATGGGTGACGTCAAGACCAACGTAAGCGGCAGACAGGAATACCTTGAAACGATCGTCAACCGCCTGCTGTTCTGCTGATCTGTGAGGAATCAACATGAAATATACCATCGGTATTGATATCGGCACATCGGGTACGAAAACCGTTCTCTTTGATGAGGTCGGTTGTCCGATTGCCTCCCATACCATTGAATATCCGCTGTACCAGCCGCACAACGGCTGGGCAGAACAGGATCCCGCCGACTGGGCAAACGCATCGTTCGGCACGGTCAAAGCCGTTGTGGAAAAGAGCGGCGTGAATCCCGCTGATATCGTCGGCGTCGGTCTGTCGGGTCAGATGCACGGTCTTGTCATGCTCGATGCGGACAACCGCATCCTGCGCCCGTCGATCATCTGGTGCGACCAGAGAACCGCAAAAGAATGTGACGAGATCACCTCTCGCGTCGGTGCCGAAAAGCTGATTTCCATCACCGCCAATCCCGCGCTGACCGGTTTTACCGCATCCAAGATCCTCTGGGTACGCAACAACGAACCGGAAGTTTACGCAAAATGCGCACACATTCTCCTGCCCAAGGACTACATCCGCTTCCTTTTGACCGGTGTTTATGCATCCGAAGTTTCCGATGCAAGCGGTATGCAGCTGCTCGACGTGCCGAAGCGCACCTGGTCTGACGAAGTGCTCGGTGCACTCGAAATCGACCGTAATCTGCTCGGCGATATGTACGAATCCCCCGAGATCACAGGCACGATCACCGAAGAAGCTTCCCGTCTGACAGGTCTTCTGCCCGGCACACCCGTTGTCGGCGGTGCCGGTGACAATGCGGCGGCGGCTGTCGGTGTCGGTGTCGTCAATGACGGCGATGCCTTC
>JAZQWK010000413.1:0-7662 GCA_045632325.1 Eubacteriales bacterium | reverse complement strand
TGCAGCGCCGGTGGAGTTCGGAACGATGTTCTGTGCGCCTGCACGTGCACGGCGGAGGTCACCCTTTCTGTGAGGACCGTCGAGGATCATCTGGTCGCCGGTGTATGCATGAACGGTGGTCATGATACCGGAGAGGATGGGCGCGTAGTCGTTGAGAGCCTTAGCCATAGGAGCGAGGCAGTTGGTGGTGCAGGATGCAGCGGAGATGATCTGGTCATCAGCGGTCAGGGTCTTTTCGTTTACAGAGTAAACGATGGTCTTCAGATCGTTGCCTGCGGGAGCAGAGATAACAACCTTCTTTGCGCCTGCATCGATGTGAGCCTGAGACTTTTCCTTGGAGCAGTAGAAGCCGGTGCATTCGAGAACGACGTCAACGCCGAGTTCACCCCAGGGGCAATCAGCTGCGTTCTTTTCAGCGTAGATCTTGAGAACCTTACCGTCAACAGTGATGGTGTTGTTTTCATCGTCAGCTTCAACGGTGTGACCGTCGTAACGACCCTGAGCGGTGTCGTACTTGAGCAGGTGAGCGAGCATGGAAGCCTTGGTGAGGTCGTTGATAGCGACTACTTCGTAGCCTTCTGCGCCAAACATCTGGCGGAATGCGAGACGGCCGATACGACCGAAGCCGTTAATGGCAACTTTAACAGACATATGTGTGTCCTCCGTAATATAATAAATTTTTGGGTACGCATTTTTTGATCGGGGATATTTTCGCCCCGTATACAATAATATTATATACCATTTTTTGCAAAATTACAAGAGCTTTGAGGAGAAATTATCAATTTCTTCACATTTCTTCGTCTGGTACAAAAAAGGCGTTCGAAACTGTCGGAAATCGTGAAAATCTCACAAAGACTGCGGTTGATCCCCTGTCCGATTATCAGAGAATTGCGGGCGGGAGCACCTTTGCAAAGGTATGATCGGGGATCTCTGATAAGATAAACCGGATCTCGCCGCCGTCGGAGATCTCTTCCCAGGTCAGCCATGCGCGGTCGATCGGCGTGCCGTTGACTTCAATGCCGCGGATATAGGGGAATTTGTCCGGATCGCGGTCGCAGAGGATCGTAAGGGTATCGGCGATGCGGCGTCTGTGATAGATGGGGTCAAGGGTGATTTCAGTGCGGGTAAAGAGCGGGGTGTTGACGTAGAAAATGTTGGAGGAAGGCGCGACCATATGAATGCCCAGTGCGGTCAGAACATACCATGCGGACATCTGACCGACATCCTCATTGCCACAGAAGCCGTACTCGGTGGTGTTGTATGCTTCGCGCTGGATGCGGCGGACCCAGTATTGGGTACGGTCGGGATGACCGGCATCGGTGAACATATGCACAAGGTTGTGACAAGGTTCATTCGGATGGTTGTACGCTTCGTTCCACATGGCACTCAGGTCCGATTCCGACATCAGGCGTTCCAAACGCTCAACAAACAATTCGTGCCCCATCGCGTCCATCAGACCGCTGACGTCGTGCGGAACGAACCACGATTGCTGGAAGATGTTGGATTCGGTGCAGCCATCACAGTCATATTCACCGCGCCATTCGGCAAACGTGCCGTCCGTATCTCTGCGGCGCATCCACTTTGTTTCGGGATCGAAAATATTCTTCCAGTTTTGTGCACGGCGCGCAAAGTCTTCTGCTGTCTTTTCGTCTCCCATCTCTCGCGCAAGGACTGCCGTGCAGTGATCGGCAAAGCAGTTTTCAAGCGTTCTGGAGATGTCATTGACTGCATAACCGTAGGTGTTCATGTCGGCGGCACCCGGACGGCGGGAGTCGGGCGACAGTGCACCTCTTTTGCAGATCTCATACGCTGCATCAGCATCGTAGCCGCGGATGCCTTTGCGGTAAGCATCGACTGTTACAACAACACCGGGGTCACCGAGCATACAGCCCGTTTCGTGACCGAGCAGTTCCCAGCGGGGAAAGGTGTGGTTCTTGTACTTGGCGATGTCGATGAGCGCATTGATCATGTCGTTGACGGCATCGGGGCGCAAAATCGTCAGAAGCGGAAATTCGCTGCGGAAGACGTCCCAGCCGGAGAAGACCGTGCGCATTCTGAAGCGGTCATCGTTTTTGATATCACCTTCTGCCGAGCGATAGTTGCCGTTGGCATCGGAGAAGACACGCGGGTCGAGGAGCGCATGATACATGGTGCTGTAGAAGATGGTCATTGTTTCTTCGTCTGCACCCTCACAGGAGATGACGGACAGTGCTTCGTCCCATGCAGCTTTACAACGGGAATGCATTTCGTCAAAGGAAATACCGGCAGCCTCCTGCAGGAAGTTGTCATAGGCGCCCTCTGCATTGATATAGGAAATACCGACCTTGACGGTGATCTCACGAGTTTCGGCAGTATCAGGATAATCGGCGTAGAACCAGAGTTCCTCACCTGCATAGCGGTCTGCACGGACATTGGTCGGTTTTCCGCAGTTCCAGACACCGAAATCGGCAGCATCGGCGGAGGCTTCCAGATAGAAATACAGATCGTAATCGACACCGCCGTCTCCTCGGCCAAAGCCGCCGTGGCTGTGCGGACAGTGAATCACGCCGCGCAGGGTGTGACGGTCGACAATCTCAAGCTCCTGCAGCGGAGAACGGCCTGCGATGCGGCGGGAGAGATTGATCTGCAGGCGGCGGTTTCCAGACTCCGGATAAGTCACGCGGAGCATGCCTGTGTGGAGCGCTGCCGTGGTTTCCGCACGGATGCCGTAGGTGTCGAGCGTGACGGCATAATAGCCGGCTTCGGTAATTTCGGTATTGTGAGAAAAATCGGACTCATAACCGCGGTCATCACGGGTGGTCAGTGCATCGCGGTAGGTCGAAGAACAGAGATTGAGCGGACCTGTGGTCGGCATGATCTGCAGATTTCCGAGATCGCCGTACCAGCCGACACCGGACATATGATTAACGGAAAATCCGTCGATGGTCGTGTGATGGTAACTGTATCCGGATCCGTTGTCACGGGCTTCGAGGGTGTCGGGACCGATTTGTACCATACCGAACGGATAAACGGCACACGGATGTGTTTTTCCGCCGCCGTGGGCACTTGTTGCGGTCATATCACCGATCGTGCCGATCTTGGTACTGACATATGAGCTGAGATGTTTCATGGATGTTCTCCTTAGGAAAACTTTTGGATTGTGCGGGAAGGATCGAATTCTTCTGCGAGCAGGGCGTACATCGCGGTATCCTGCCACAGCGGATGCCCGTTTTCATCGGTACGGAAGTAAAGATTTTTCACAAGCAACCCTTCTTTTCGCATCCCGATCCTCTGCATCAGACGCTCGGAGGCTTCATTTTCGGGATTACACATGGCAATCACGCGGTGGGCAAGTCCTTCACGGAATGATGCGTCGACGACGGCAGCTGCAGCTTCGGCAGCATACCCTTGTTTCCAGTATGCGCGGTTGAAGACCCAGCCGATCTCCCATGAGGAAAACGCGCAGGGCGAGAAAAAGATATGTCCGATCAGACGTCCCCACGGATGGTCGTCATCCGGCGGCAGACAGACCGCGATGAAATCGGGATCGGCGATCCGCTTGTGCAGCTCTTCATCGGACTCGGAACGGTCAAGCGGCGGGTACGGCTCGTAGCGCAGAACCTCCGCATCGGACAGATACGCGTAGAAATCGTCTGCGTCCTCCCACAGATGCGGGCGAAGCAGAAGCCGCTCGGTGCGGATGGGCAGGGTGATTCGTTTATTCTCCTCTTTCATGGCAGTTACTCCACGGGAACGATCCAGTGATTGTCGTCCGCACGGCACAGACGCACGGTCGTATTGCACCCGCGTTCGCTGTGTCCGTCGTAGGAAACGTAGTAATGCGCGACGCCGTCTTCCTCCGCGCCAAGCGATGCAATGCCGGTGCTGCCGTATCCGTAGGTTGTGCCGGAAATGCCCGTTTTCTCATCGGTGACGTTGCCCGGGGCGATGGTAAAGCACAGCCCTTCTTCTCCGTCACGACCGATCAGCGGCTGTTTGACGGGCGCAGCGGAAGCGTCGATCAGATACATCGGATAATTTGGGAACTGCTCTTTTTTGCCCGTGTAGACGCACATCATGTAGACATTGCGCGCAGGATCATAGTCGAGATTCTGCACACCCCAGCAGGTGTTGCCCGTGTAAGCAAAATACGTTTCGTACGCCATGTCAGCACCCTGCTTGTGCATGGCGCGCTGGGAGATCGGTGCGGCGCACGCCTTGATCTCATCGGGATCGTAGCGCAGAATGACCTGATGGTCGTTGTCGGTGCGGCCCGCGTCAGAATAAACACCGTAGCAGACGAACAGCCACTCGCGCCCGTCGGATTCACCCGGCATCGGACCGATGGCTGTACCGTCGATACCGGAACAGCCGAGAATATGCTCGCATCCGTTTTTGTCCGTGCCGAGATAGTCGTCGGTGACACGGGAGAGGAACGCCGCGGTCATGATGCCGTCCTTTTCCGCATCCATATCGGCGCGTGTGATCTTCGTGCCGTCAAAGACCGCGATGTAGAAGGCGTTTTCAATCGCTTCCTCGCCTGTTCTGTTCAGAATCCCGCGTCCGATGGCATCGTTTTTGTATTCGAGCGAGCCGTAAACCAGCCCGTCGGATGCGCGGAACTGAATACAGCCGAGATGTCCGAGCAGACCTCCGACAGAACCTAAAAAGTTGCCGTCAAAGTCGGTCTTGACCAGCTGTGTTGTGAAGGAGTAGTAAATGACACGGTTTTTTGTGTCTACGGCGATGCCCTGACAATGACCTGTCGGGTAGTCGCCGGAGAAGATGGATTTGGGGAAGTCGGAAAAGTTCTTCATGGCAAAACTCCTCTCTTAAAAATACATCCAAGCGGCAAACGCAAGCGCGATACAGCCAATGACGAAGCCGCCGTATTTGGAAAATTCCATGATCTTTTCAGCCAAAACGGATGGGGTCGGTTCCTCCGCGTACCACAGTCGGTCGCGAAGTGTACTCCAGAACCAAACAAAGCGCGGGAAGAGCAGAAGCGTGCAGGATTCAAGGAAGCATGCAATTGCCGTGATTGCGCCGTCGACTGTTTGTTCAAGATACTCACCGCGTGTCGTTGGGCGTGGGTCGGTAGAAATGGATATTTCCATCGCGGAAAAGGGATCACCTGCCATAGCGGCTGCCCTGAGCGCTTCTTGGAATTCGCGGTTCATGCGGTTGATTTCGGTCTGCGATACAGCAAACAGGATACAGGACACAATCAGCCCGACGATTCCGATGATACCGAGGATCTTATCGGTTTTGCTGACGGCGAATACATCGCTGTGATCGGACATTGCGTCCAACTGATTATCCAGTGCATCCTCAACGGCTTCCGCTTCTTCGGCTGACAGCGATTTTCCGAGCACCTTGCCGCAGTCCACGCAGGTATGACGTTCATCGCTTTGCGGTGTGCCGCAATACTTGCATTTTTTCATGGTAGTTTCCTTTTATAATAACAGATTATCCTCTCATGGCGCGGCGGATATCGGACTCGGTGATCATACCGTCCTCGCCCGTTCCTTCCAGTGCGCGCCAGAAGATATCGTTTTCGTTTGCCAGCATCCGCGCGCGGGCATCGATCTTGATACCCGAATGATAGAATTTGTTGTAAAGGACGTCGATCTCCTCACGGGTCGCCATCGATTCTGCGGCACCTGCACGGGTGACGGACAGGGAAGCGGCAACGGTTGCGAAGCGGCAGGCATCGACAAGCGTGCGTCCCTCGGCAAGTGCGGTGCAGAGTGCGCCGTTGAAGGAGTCGCCGGCACCGGTCGTGTCGACGGCGTTGACGCGCATCGTCGTGATGTTTGCCTTGAAGATCGGCTTTTTCTCATCGTCAAATTCCGCACAGAAGACACCGTGACGACCGCGCGTGATGATGACACGGCGGACACCCCACGATGCAAAGACACATGCCGCATCGAGTGCCGTTTTTTCATCGGTGACGGTGATGCCCGTGTACTTTTCAGCTTCCGTTTCGTTCGGCGTGATCGTATCGATCATCGGATACCATTCTGCGGGAATCGGCAGTGCGGGTGCGGGATTGACGACGACAGGCTTGCCGTACTTTTTGCCAAGCTCCAAAAACGCTTCGATGGAATCGGGATGCGTTTCGCGCTGGGTCAGGAGGACCGCCGCCTCGGAGATCTCCTTTTCTGCGGCGTAAACGTCCTCGCGCGTCACAGCCATGTTCGCGCCGGGAACGACGGTGATGCGGTTCTCGCCCGTCGTGGTCAGAACCTCGATCAGTGCACAGCCCGTGCCGTGTTCTGCGGTGCGGGTGACAAAGCGCGTGTCAAAGCCCTCTTTTTCATAGAGCTTTGCGGGAATCTCGGCAAAGAAATCGCATCCGAGCTTGGCGATCATGGTGACGGCGGCACCTGCACGGGATGCGGCGGTTGCCTTGTTGGTGCCCTTGCCGCCGGTACCGACGAGAACCTGTTCACCGGTGACCGTTTCGCCGTCACGCGGGAAAACGGCGGTTCTTGCGGAAATATCAACGTTGGCAGAGCCGAGAACGACGATGTTCGGTTTATTCATGGTGATTACCTCTCTATCTTGCAATATCGTTATTCAACGTAAATTTTGACGTCATCCGCACCGTCGTTTTCCTCAAATTCAGCGAAGGTAACGGTGGACAGAATTTCTTCCACGTGCGCGGCATCCGCGTCGGTTGCGGTCGGGGAGAGCAGATAATAGATCTTGCCAAAGCCCGTATCGGTCGAACCATAGATGACGGCGCCGTGAGAACCGTCGGACGCGGTGATCTCGGCACGACGGAACGGATGACCCGATACGGTCACGGACGAGGTTTTATTGGAAATTTCCATCACGCCTTCCGCGGAAAATTCCGATTTGACGGATGCATCGGCATCCTTGCGGGAAACAGTTCCTTCGGTATACTGCACGACCATGGAGTAGACGGTGCCGGAATAAAGTGCCGCCATATCGTAGCCTTCCATTGCGGAGAGCATATCGGTGTTGGGATCGTACAAAAAGCGCATCCGTCCGTCACGCGCGTAAAAGACCTCGGCGTCGAAGGAGACGACGGAGGCATCGATGGCAGGTGCATCGGTCGGCGTTTGTGCGGAGCACGCGGCAAAACAGAAAACGGACAGCGTCAGAATTAAAAGCAAAATGAAGCGTTTCATTGCGGATTTCCTTTCGTTTGGACAAAGAATGGAGTCTATAATATATGGATGAATATAGTATATCACACTTTTATTTCGGTGTCAACTGCGCACAGAAAAAGAATGCTGCCATATAGATGGTGTATGAACGACGATCATACAATTCAACCATACGTTGAGAAAATGACGGAAAACTCAAAAAATATACGATTGCAAGTTGAACTTTCGTGTGATATAATAGTATCACAGGATGGCCATCCGAATCTATTTGGAGGAATCATATATGTTAGATCAGAATGTATTTGGTGAAAAACTGCGCAATCACAGAAAGCAGCTCGGCATGACCCAAGAGGAGGTCGGTGAATACATCGGTGTTTCGGCACAGGCTGTCAGCAAATGGGAAGCAGGCGATTGTCTGCCCGACTGCTTCAATCTGAAAGCCATCAGCGATCTTTACCGTATTTCTGCCGATGTTCTGTTGGAAACGGAATCGAGCGGCGATATTGAAGCGGTTTCTGCAAAAATCGAGCAGCTTGGGACAGAG
>JAZQWK010000412.1:0-4235 GCA_045632325.1 Eubacteriales bacterium | reverse complement strand
AGGCATCGATCAGATAATGGATGCCCTTTTCTGCGGTCAATCTTGAAACGACGAGGATATACGCATCCTTTTGAAGTCCGTACTTTTCAGTGATCTGCACGGGCTCCTTCCGTTGCGGACGATGGATTCCGTTATGGATGATCGTCGTTTCTCTGCCGTATGTTTCCAAAAAATAATCGTAAGCCACCTGACTTAACACGATCACCTCGTCTGCATACTTTGCCAGCATCTTTTCGCCGAATTTGATGTATTTGGAGGCAAAGCCCTTGCCCCATTTTTCACGCTGCCAGTCAAGACCGTGCACTGTGGCAATACATTTTTTGCCGAACAGCTTCGGGATCCACAATGCAGCACAGGGACCTTCCGCATGAAAATGGATCACGTCGTAACTTCTGAAGGCGGCATCGATGGCGGCGGTGAAGGAAGCTATCATTGCGGCAAATCCGCGGACGTTGAGTGTCCATGCGGTTCTCAGCCTGACACCCTTATACGTACTGTGCTCAACGGTTCCTACGTATTCATTTTCAACCTTATCGGACGAACGGTTATAGCAGGTGACCTCATGTCCCATTTCGACGAGCATCGGACAAAGTGTTGTCAGGACATTTTCGATTCCGCCTCTTCTGGACGGAACGACCTTATGCCCAATCATAGCAATCTTCATGTTCATCACTCCAAATTCAGATTATCTGCCGGTCGCAGTCAGCATGACCACAGGCGTTTTCAGCATGATCAGCAGATCGTTGCGATACGTTCTTGTCTGTATGTATTCGATATCCATTTCCACCCACTGCTCAAACGGGATATCGTTTCGGTTTTTCGAGATCTGCCAGGTACAGGTCAGACCCGGTGTTACGAGGAGACGCAATCTCTGGTAATCGGTGTAATGCTGAACCTCTCTCGGCAGCGGCGGTCTGGGACCGACCAACGTCATATCGCCCTTAAGCACGTTAAAGAACTGCATCAACTCGTCAAGAGACAGCTTGCGCAGGTACTTGCCGACGCGGGTAATACGGGGGTCGTTCTTGATCTTAAATACCGGACCGTCCATTTCGTTCTTTTTGGCAAGCTCATCGATCATTTTATCTGCATTTGCACGCATCGTTCTGAATTTGTACATATAAAATTCTTTTCCGTGCCGTCCCACGCGAATCTGCTTATAAAACGGTCCCGCACTCGGATCGTCGATCACGATCACGATTGCAATGATAACCATGAGCGGCAGAAAGAACAATAAAATCAGCGTTGCAAAGAAAATATCAAACAAACGCTTTCTTCTCCAAAAGGTAAGATACGATTTTTCAATAATTGCTTCCAGTTTTTGTCTTGTACGCTCGTCTACTTTGTCCTGCTCGATATAGGGCATTACATCACGCTTCTTTCTAAAAATGATATTACAGAATCATACTCTGTTTTTCTGTTAGGAGATAAGTAAAAATCGACAAATGCGACCTCCGGTGATTTCATATGACACAGGTCCGCATTATGATATCCCGGATGAAACAATACTTCAATATGTTTCCGGCTTTTTTTCGCAATCGTAAGATATTTTGGCAAAATCTTTCTAAGCCGTTTCTCATCCATCTTACCGGAAAACAGAATACCGCAAAAATGCGAAATGGGAATATCCTCGTTTTTTATATGCTTTTTATTGAATTGCCATAAAAATTTAAGAAGCCATTGCTTGATCAGATTGATCGGTTTATACGTAACGTACAGCGACGGCGCACACAAATACGGCAGCAGCGGTTCCGCCGGGATACGCATATGTTCGATTTTGATATTTTCGTCATGCAATACCTTCAGCAAAGATCGGAATATTGCGGGGATCATATGCGTATGCTGATGGCTGTCAATACAAAATGGCATACCCTCGGGCAAAATTCCCTTCCAATACAACACCTGCGCACGGATCTCTTTGGAGATCTGTTCTTCAAACTCCCGTCGGTGCAGTATGCTGAGCTTGAGAAGACCTGTAAAGCTGTGCTTTAAGAGACCGTCTTTGTCAGCAATCAAATCAATTTCATCGGCATTTGCTAAACATTTTCCTTCAACAAGGTTCAAATGCAGCGAAAGCTGAATATTTTGGTGATTGCGCACTTGCTGCAGATTCACTTTTTCAAAGTTTGGAAAAACACTGACCCTGTGCAAAGCGCCACGGTCAATACATTCCTGAATGTGCATGGAGGATATCTCATCCAATCCATAATCATCCGCACACATATAGATCATTTTACGTTTCGCCCTCTTCCCCAAGCTTCATGATAACCGTATCGCCCAAAACCGCAATACAGCCTGCAAGCGGCCACGCCTCCATTGCCTGCACGTCAGCGCGCGCGATCAGCGTCTTCTTTTCTTCTCCGCTGATAAAGGTATAATCCGTTCCGCAGTAGTCGTTCAGCGCGCTGCAGAGCACACTTTGTCCTACCGTTTCGTCATCCGCACGAAGGATATACCCGTCGGTAATTCCGGTAACGTCCGGCGGCAGTACGACGCTGTATGCATCGCTGTCCGCAAGTGCTCCGATCACAAGAAGCTTATCACAGTTTTCGGAACCCGGAATTTGCTCAATGCGGTCTGCAATACGAATCAAAACGCCGTATGATTTTTCATACGCCATCTGCGCCTTGTGATAACTTACGTTTGCTGTGACGACTTGATTTGCTGTCAGCACCACGGTGACAAGAAGCACGCACCAGCATTTCACGGCAGTCGATTTTTCCGTCATTCCACCGTTTCTTTCGTACGTGATGAGAAACATCAAATAGAAGATAACGTATCCCATTCGCATCAGATTATGATAATCGACACCCGCATTGATAAAAGCGAGAATACACGCTCCCGGTATCAGCATCACGGCGAAAAAGACGGTCATCACCAGGGCAATCGGCTTTTGATAAAGCTTGTTATATACCATGCGCTGCACATAAAGCACTACCGTAAAAACAAGGATCCCAGCGTTCAGAATGACGTATACGCCAATGCCATTCGACAGATCAAAAAAGAACTGCAGAAAGGTTTCCTTGATCACGTAAAGAGAAGCCGCGAGATCAAGCCCCGAAAGCGATGCGGACGTATTGATCCCCTGGTACTCAAGAAGCTCCGTCGAAAAAACAGCCAGCAAAAGCTTCAGCAAAGCGAAGTACAGCACGCCGCCGAGGATGCCGGTGCAAAGCATATGCACCGCTTTTTTGAAAACCGTCTTCCATTCTGCAGCATCCGACAGCAAGCAGTCGATCAGGTACATCAAAAGAAGCATAACGGGTACCGTGATATACGCCTGATAGATACCCATAGACAACGCAAGCAATAGCATCGCAAGCAGGTATTTCGGTCGCTGGAGTGTCATATAATATGCCGCAAGTGCTGACATGAAAAATGCAATACTGTAGCCGTCCGCAACATAGTTGTACATCATCACAGACGTGACCGTCGGAAAAGAAACGATAACCGCGCCGATCATGGCTGCGGTGATATTCTTTTTGATATCAAACATCTTGCATACGACTACCGCGCCGAGCGCATGAAACACAATCGACGTTATCCCGCTCAAAAACGGCAGATCGTAAAACGAGCCCGGCGAGCAGACAACCGGCAGAAACCATCTTCCGATCGCAAGCATATTCTGCGAATCATATCGAAAAACCAGCGAATCCCAGTTCGGAAGCCAATTTGTGATTTTATAGAAATGCGCAATCAATCCGATCATCATCGCCGAAAAGAAGCAGACCTTCCATTGCGGCAGAATGGATTGATTCCATTTTTTTAATATTTTTTCAGGCACGCTCACCACTCCAACCATTTGCATTTGTGCAGAAATTTCCCATACAGCTTATTATACAGCTTGACTCCGAGAATACGCTTCAGAAACAGCGTCCGTTTCGCGGTCGGTGATGTCCACGATGCGCAGAAATGATGTATGGAATACGTGTTCTCAGTGATGATCTTTTTCCCCGTATCGTACTTCATCGGGCAGAGATACTCCTCGGGGAGCATATGAATTCCACAAAACACCTGATCCTTGATCGACAGGTCCATACCGAGTTTTTTCAGCGTTTCGGTATTTCTGTCGGGACAGGGTGTCATATCGTAGGTTCCGTCGGGATGCACGAACGGAATGTCGTCGTAATCCTTCAGAAATGCACCGATCAGCGCATTTCCCTTTTCGCAGGCAAAGCCGAGACCGGTCGCAACGATCCCCTTATCGTCAAAGCCCATGTAACCGGTGTCCCGGA
>JAZQWK010000411.1:0-2431 GCA_045632325.1 Eubacteriales bacterium | reverse complement strand
TTTTCCATATTCTCAAAGAAGTAAAGCGCATCGGGATCGTGTACGATCATGTGAAGATCAAACGTCTCCTGCTCGGCACGGGTATTGCGGATGAGTTGAACAAAGCCGTCGCCTGCGTCGGGATCGTCAAACTGCATAACGTACCAATCCTCGGGAGAAGCGCTGCACTCCGTCAGCGGATAGTAATCGGCGCGGAGCTCGATCTCTGCCGCACGACGCCAGATCGGGAGCATGACAGCGGCACATTCGTATTCTTCCTCGGGCGCATCGAACGTTGTCATGTTGGTGAGTGCCGGGGTCAGTGCACAGTGGAACGCAAATTTGTCCACGGGCTTGCCGCCGCCAACGTAAAGACCCTCGTCGTTGTCCCAGCTCATGTTGTGCGCACGGAAGTAGGGAATCCATTCAAACATCAGACGGTGCTGTTTCTGCTTGATCGGATGGTTGCCGTATCCTACGTCGGTGTAATGAAGCGGTACGGCACGGCGCATCGTATCGAGGTCGTTTCGTCTGCCGCCCGATGCGCAGGAGTCGATCCAAAGTCCGGGGTTGGCATCGATGAGTGCATCCCAATAGCGCAGATAACCCTGTACGTGCAAATTTTCCAGCGCACCGATGCGGTCTTCGGTCTCGTGCAGCTCCCAGTACGGTGCGGGATTGAAGTTGAAGTCCTGGCGGTAGAGGTGGATGCGGTATTCTGCGATGAGTCCGTTGACGTGAGCAATCAGCCAGTCACAGCAGGCGGGATCGCCGAGATTGAGCAGTGCCTGCTCGGAATCGTTTTTGAGAAGCCATTCGGGATGCTCGTTCCATAGCTCGGTGTTTTTGCGCACGCGCTCCGGCTCAAACCAAAGAAGCAGCTGAACGCCGTTGTCCTCGCAAGCTTCGCCAAGCGGAGTCAATCCGTTCGGGAAGCGCTCGGGGTCGTGCCGCCACGTTCCCGTCATCGGCCAATCGAAATTGCACGGATACCAGCCTGCGTCAAACCACCAGATATCGGGCTTCATGCCGCGGTCAATATAGGTCTGAAGACCCGTCAGCTGCTGTTCTTCCGTCGCGCCCGTGAACTCGGGACCGCCGACGTTCCAGACGTGCAGACAGAGCTTGGGCGGGATTGCCTGACCGTTTTCGCGCGGCAGGATGTGCGCAAAGTAGAACTTGCGCCACAGATTGCGTCCGTGAGCCTCGTCACCCGCATAGGCAAGCATCGTTACGCGCGGTGTGCGCATGGATTCGCCCGGCAGAATGGACATATGACAGCGCGCCTGACCGATGCTGACGTGTGCGCCGTTCTCCGTACCGACAAAATCCGCAGACCATCCGCCGGTCCAGCCGATGGCGATGTTGACACCGAAGTCCTCATACTGCAGGCGCATATACGGACCGTCGTCACAGCACGGTGTGCCGCCCTTGGGCGCTTTGTGTACGGAAACACCTTCGGCAAGATCGGTACGGGTGATGGTATAACCCGTTTCGTTGCAGTTGTCGCCGTTGTTGTGGATGAGACAAGGGGTGTCACCGTTGATCTCCGTGTCGATGATGCGGATATCGGAGACGATGGGTGAGGGTCTGTCGGTCGTATTTTCAAACGATGCGACCCAATCGACCACGGGGAAGTCGCGGTAGATCTGCGCGGTTGCCGTGACGGTGATGCCGCTCATGTGGATACCGCGGACGGTAAAGGACGTGAGATTGGCATCGATCTGCGTCCGTGTGACGGTCGGGCGGAAAAATTTCGGAATGCCGCGGTATTCTACACCGTCAATGTAATAGGACAGCGGAACGCTCTCGGGCGTGATCAGTACACCGAGACGGCGCTGCTTTAACATATCGGCTGTGGTTACGTGGGTATTGCTCATGGAAATCTCCTTTCGTGCGATGGAATGTTTTCACTTCTGCGGCATATACTGCCACAGCTGACGTATTTTGTTTTCTCTATTGTACACGATTTTTGCACGGTTTTCAAGGGGTATTGCAAAAAATGAAGATTTTATTTTTCACCTGCACGCTTTTGTCTGCACTCTTATTGACCCTTCCGCCGTTTCTGTACCGTCAGACGGAGGAGACGACGGGCAGCGAACAGCCGCGTGTTGATGCTTCTGTCTCCTATACCGAAACACAAGGCGTAGCCGATGCGGTATCAAGCGCTGATATCGAGTCGGAACCGATTGCCGAAACGACACAAGCCGTCGAAACAGAAACGGAGCCTGCACAGACCGCCGTGCAGACGGAACCGACGGCAATCCATGCGGTTCCGCCGGTAACCTCCGACGAAATTTGTGAAGATACTTTCGCTGCGGCAGACGATGAGGAGGGCTATGACAGCCGCGTCCGATTGCAGATCACGGGAGAGGAGCGAACGTATACAGAGACGCTGCACTCGTTTCTGATCGGTGTCGTGATGGCGGAAATGCCGTCTTATTTTCATGCC
>JAZQWK010000410.1:0-2664 GCA_045632325.1 Eubacteriales bacterium | reverse complement strand
CTGTCGGAGGATACCGTGCGGGAGGTCAAAAACAGGTTTGAAGACGATCCCGAGGTGCTCGGCCGCTGGGATTTCTGCGGTATTCTGCCGGATGGCTGTGATTTCACGGGTGAGGATGCGCTGTCGGAGAACACAGGTATTTTCCCGCCGGTACTGCTGTTTCTGCCGGACGGTATGGAATACTGGGTATTTTTCTGGAGCCGCGGGATTCTGTACCATGTCAACCACTCGACCAATCTTCTGATTCCCAACCCTTATCGGATTTTTGAATATCAGGGTCAGACGTATCTGCGTCTGACATGGCTGTCCAAGGAGATATTGTTTCAGGACGGTCGGGAAGTTGTCTGCATCTATCGGAAGACCGATTCCCGCCGTTATGACCACAACAGCGCGATGATCTTCCGGGATGATACCGATCTGCCGTTTGTTCCCGACCCGCGGCTGGTCGGCACATGGGATGTCTGTCGGTTTGTCAGAAAGCCGGAGGATTTCGATCCCCGTCAGACACCGGCAGCAACGCCAAGGGGCATGTTTGACCGCATCCGCTGTACTGCGGACGGCAAACGGTTTGTGCGCTGTATCACGCCCATCGGCTATCAGGAGGTCGAGCACCGATATACCAGGGGACTGTTTATCAACAATTATTCACCGACCACGGAGCATTACGAATTCCGCGAAATCAGAGGTACGGAATATCTGATTGCAGAATGTAAGACGGGGGATTATCTGTTTGCGGGATTGATCGGGGTGTATTGTGTTTTTCGGCGGGCGGAGGATGAAACAGATGCACACCGATCAAAAAACAAATAAAAGGAGGAGCAATATCATGTCAGAAATCACGAAAAATGACAAAGCTCTGCTGAAAGTGATATGGAAGCGCAACAAAGTCCGTTACGGATTATCCGTTTTATGGATGATTGCAGTGATCGTTTTAGAGCAGCTGTATCTGTATCCATACATGGCAGGACGGTTCGGCAATTTGGTCGCTGTGATGATTTACATTTTGCTGATACTGATTGTTCCATATAAATTGAAAGTCTTTCAATCCTTCTTTGATCGGTCATACGAGGGGCAGATTACAGCCATTGAGCAGCATATACCGGAAAATATTCTGGTGAATAAAAGCATCAGCGATATGATGCGCAATGCACGCTATAACTCCATTGGGATCACTTCTGTACAAACTGAATCGAAAGTGGAGCTGTGGATCACATCCAATCAAAAGAAAATCAAAAAAACGATCATGATTGATGAATCATGCGGTGCCGTTCCTTACCGCGAATATGACTATATCCGTTATTTCAAGGGCACCAACTACCCGATGATCGTCAAGAGAAACAAGCCGCACAGCGATGACGGTATTGTCTGTGTCTGGTGTTTGGAAACGAAGAAAAACCAAAATACCGATATTTGTCAGACATGCGGTATGCCGCTTATGATTCCGTCTGACGAAACCAAAGCGGAGCATTGAAACCGTTTCGCAAAAATCCGAGATCATCCGAAAATACGGAAAGAGAGGGCAAAATAATGACCATCCGCGACATTCTGAATCATCTTGGAAATACTGCGGTCGCCAACCTTACGGCAGGTATTGTATCTGTGAAACTTCCGCAGATGATTCTTCCTCTGCTCGGTGTTCCGAATGAACCGATCAGCATTCAAACAGTCGGAGGTTTTCTGTTCTGGATTCTGTTTATGCTCATGTATTACCTCTGCTATACGGTTCTGATGTATTTCTTTATGAAGAAAACGCCGTCAGCCATTTATGAGAAAACCGAGGATTCCCGCGGGTGGCTTGTGCAGTTTCTCTTTCTGGCAGTACCGACAGAACTGTTTTTGATGAGCTTCAACACGATTCCGTGGACTGTTTCTCTGCGGTTCGGGCGGCTGTTTGCGATGCCGGCACATTTTTTCTTCACGCTTTTTTATGCGGGACCCCATGACCGGAGTGGGATGCTTGCTGCAGCACAATATATCCCGATGGATTTTATTGCTTACATCCTGTGTCACACGGTGCATCTGCTGATCTGTCTTTGCTTGGCTGCATGGATGTACCGAAAACAGCTTGACCGCTATTTGAAAGCATTGGACGAAAAAGAACAAAGATATCAAAAGTCGCAGTATTTCTGATCCTGTCACCAAAATCTATAGATAAGAGAGGACAACAAAATGACCATCCAACAACTGACCACCGCCATGGAACAAAACATTTCCCGTGTCATCTACGGCAAAAAAGAAAAGATCGATCTGATCCTCTGCGCGCTTTTGTGCTCCGGTCACGTCCTGCTTGACGACATCCCCGGCACGGGCAAAACCTCGCTTGCAAAGGCACTGGCAAAGAGCATTTCGTCCGACGAAAACGCGTTCCGCCGGATCCAGTTCACGCCTGACCTGCTTCCGTCCGACATCACCGGTATTCATTATTATAATCAGAAAGAAAACGAATTCATCTTCCGCGCAGGTCCCGTGTTTGCCAATATCATCATTGCCGACGAAATCAACCGTACCACGCCGAGAACCCAGTCGGCACTGCTCGAATGTATGGAAGAAGGTCAGACGACGATTGACGGGGAGACGTTCGTTCTGCCGAAACCCTTCTTCATTATTGCAACGCAGAACCCGATTGAATCGCAGGGTACATTCCCGCTGCCAGAGGCACAGATC
>JAZQWK010000409.1:0-1608 GCA_045632325.1 Eubacteriales bacterium | reverse complement strand
ACTTCAAGAGAAACTTCAAGTCCTACGTTCTTTTGGGTCTTATTATCATTGTCGCAGGCGGACTTGCAGCGGTTGGCTGTATCTTCGTTGGCGATGCGATCGGCTACGGCTCTTCCATCGAAACCCGTGAGGGCTTCGTTGCGATGATCGTCGGTCTGCTCTCAGGCTCTCTGACCTCCACGCCCGCATTCTCTGCGGCAAAGGCGTCCGTTGCTCCCGAATTCATCAGCCTCGTTTCCGTCGGTTACGGTATCGCATACATCTTCGGTGTCATCGGTGTCGTTCTGTTCGTGCAGCTGATGCCGAAGATCCTCCGTGCTAACATGGACGAAGAACGTGCAAAGCTTGGCGGTAAGACGGAAGCAAAGGAAGAAAAGAAGGCGGTCGGCAAGCTGTTTGAAATCGACGGCATGGGTATCGCGGGCTTTTCGCTTGCAGCCATTCTCGGTATCCTCCTCGGTCAGATCAAGATTCCGATGACCTCTGCAGGGCTTTCCGGTACCTGCTTTTCGCTCACCACGACGGGCGGCTGTCTGCTCATGAGCCTGATTCTCGGTCACTTCGGCAGAATCGGTAAGGTAAGCATCATGCCGACACAGAGCACGCTGAAGCTGTTCCGCGGACTCGGTCTGGTATTCTTCCTCGGCGGCGCAGGTATCCCCGGCGGTGCGGAATTCGTTGCGAACTTTGACCCGATGTACTTCGTATACGGTGTCATTATGACGATCTTCCCGCTGATTATCGGTTATCTGTTTGCAAGATACGTCCTGAAGCTGAGCCTGCTCAACAACCTCGGCTCTCTGACCGGCGGTATGACCTCCACGCCCGCACTCGGCACGCTGATCAACGTAGCCGGTACGGAAGACATTGCAGCAGCTTATGCGGCAACATACCCGATCGCACTGATCGCGGTTGTCCTGGTTGCACAGTTTGTTGTCATTTTGTTCTGATCATTTCATAAGATAAAAAAGGATAACCGCCTTCCATCCGTGGATGAGCGGTTATCCTTTTTGCGTTTCGGGGATCAAAAATCAGTTTTTCGCGTCGCCGAAGAATTCCATCAGCTTTTCAACGCGCTTGAGCTGGCTCTTTTCGTTCTTTGCGCACCAGGAAGCGACGTCCTTGGACGGCTTGGCGTTGTTGAACAGCTCCCACAGCATCTTGCCGTAGACGCTGGTGTAGTTGTCGTGGATGTAGGTGAAGGAGATGATGACGTTGTCGTGGACGATGTCGATCATCTTCGCGTCGTCGGTCTGGTCGGCGTAACGGGTCTTCATGGCGATCTCGTAGTACGCGGGGAAGACCTGCTTGTAGCCCTCGGCGTTCAGCGCTTCGATGATCAGACCGATGTTGTCGAGGTTGCCCTCTGCCGTGGTCGGAACGACGAACGGACGGTCAAACGCCGCACCGTAGTAGCCCTCCTCGGACTCGTCGAGCTTGGGCATCGGCAGAATACCGTAGGACAGGTCGTTTGCCGCAGAGAAGTTCTGTGCCGCGTTCTGAAGCGGACCGTAGAAGAACAGGGAACGACCCTCGCAGAACAGGTTCAGCACCTGATCCTGATAGTCGGAATCCTTGGACGGATAGAGGAAGCCGCCCTCGCCGAAG
>JAZQWK010000408.1:0-10021 GCA_045632325.1 Eubacteriales bacterium | reverse complement strand
GGAAGGTTGCACCGAAGTCGGTGATACCGGTGTTGGTGACGGTGGGTTCCTGACCCTGCTTCCAGTAGGTCAGCTTTTCAACGCAGTTTTCGATGCAGAACGTACCGTGCGTACCGGCAAGCTCAAAGCTCCACCAGCCGCCCAGACCGAACATCGCATCACCGCGCTGGGACAAGAGATAACCGACACAGCCGTTCTGGAACTTCATGTGGATGGACTGGATGGACAGCATCAGGTCCTCAGACTGACGGCGTGCACCGGGCTTATCCATGAACGCCTGAATGTGCGTAACGTCGCCGCAGAAGTGACGCATGACGGAGAAGGGATGGGTCAGGAATGCCTTTGCGTGGGAGTACGGCATCTGCCAGCGGGAATTGCGGTCAACGGGATTGACGTTGACGGAGGAACCGTCAAAGCCGACCTTGGTCATTGCGTAAACCTGTTCACCGACGCCGCCCTCTGCAATCAGCTTGTCAGCCTGGAATGCGGGCTCGGAGAAGTAGTGGTTGAGGTCACAGCCGAGGTACAGACCCTTGCTTCTTGCAAATGCGACCATATCGCGTGCTTCTTCGATGGAGTTGGAAATCGGCTTTTCAACGAGGACGTGACGACCCATATCGAGTGCTTCGATGGTGGGATCGTAGTGCCAGGAGCCGTTTTCAAAACCGGAGGTCGTGACGTGAACGACTTCGATTTCGGGATGTGCCGTGAGCATATCCTTCAGAGAATAGTATGCGGGAACGCCGAACTTGGCTGCTGCGTCATCTGCACGCTCGCGTCTCATATCGCAGACGGCAACGAGCTCTGCCAGCGGATCGTTTACGATACAGTTTGCATGGGTGTTACCGATGCCGCCCATACCGACGACGCCGGCCTTAAAAATCTTTGCCATAATGTGTTCCTTCCTTTCGGATGAAATATCGGATATTATTCCGTAATCTCGGCAACGCGGATCGGTGCGCCGCCGTTTTCGTTCGATTTGATCATCGCATGGATGACGCGGGAGGCTTCCAGACCTTCTCTGCCGCTGCCGTCGATGTCCTCGGGACGACAGCCGCCGTCAACCTGACGGACGAAGCTGTGGATACGGTCGCGGAACGTATCGTAGAAGGATTCAAAGCCGTCAAACACGGGATTGGTGTAAACTTCCTTGACGAGTGAATCTGCGGGATACAGCACGGCTTCGCGCCACATATCCTCGAAGATAAAGCGTCCGTCGGTGCCCGCAACTTCACAGCGTTCCATCGGATGACCGCGCTTGATGTCGTAGGACGAGGTCAGATGACCGACCGCACCGCACGCAAAGCGCATCGTCGTGGACTGTGTGGAGAAGATATTCCGTCCGGGTGCGACCATTGCAAACGTCGCAACCTCGGTGATCGGACCGCAGAAATACTGCATGATGTTGACACTGTGAGGATTGAGCGCCTTGAAGTGATAATACGGGGTCTCGAGCATTTCGGGACGTCCGATCCAAAGCGCCATGTTGCAGAACAACAGCGTACCGAGTCTGCCGTCTTCCTGCCATTTTCTCGCTTGACGAGCCGCAGGAGTAAAGCGGTGGTTCATATCGATACCGTAGCAGACGCCCTTCTGTTCTGCATATTCGACCATTTCCTGTGCATGCTTCAGATTATTGGAGATCGGCTTTTCACCGAGGACGTGACATCCTGCTTCAATCGCCTGCATCGTCGGCTCATAATGGTCGGAGGAGTATTCAAAGCCGCCTGTCGTAACACTGCAGATATCGGGCTTCAGTGCCGCGAACATCTCCTTTGCGGAGAGGAAGTACGGAACGCCGAACTTTTCTCCTGCCTCCTTTGCACGGGCAAGATCGCGGTCACAAACGCCGACCAGCTCTGCCAGCGGCGATTCGGTGTAGGCACGGGCATGGCGATGACCGATATGCCCCATACCTACAACAACAGCTCTTTGCATTTATTCTTCCACTCCCATTTCCTTGAGCTTGGACTGGAGCTTCTGTGCTGCAGCCGGGTCACCGATATGGAGGGTGTTATATGCTTCCTCGGAGGATACAAACGGTCTTCCGAAGCCGCTCCAGTTGAGGTTGGTATACATCGGGTTTGCATGACCGACTTCTGCTTCACGCTTTGCAATGTGTGCTTCCATGCGTGCACGCAGGAATGCGACGACTTCGGGCTGCTCGTCTGCAAGGTTGTGCAGCTCTTCAGGGTCGTTGATGAGGTTGTAAAGCTCGATTTCCGGCTTGAAGTGGAAGTCGGGCTCCAGTGCGACCATGAGCTTCCATTCGGGAGTTCTCCAGCCGTGCTTGCGCATCCAGGTTGCTTCCGTGATGTAGAATTCGGGTTCCTGCTCGACGCCTTCGCCGGTGATCGCCTTGGTCATATCGCGGCCGTCAAACTTGATGCCTGCATCGATGCCGCAGAGGGAGAGAATGGTCGGGAGAACGTCCTTGACCTGCGTGATATCGCCGACGTGTCCTTCGTAGCCGAACTTCGGATACTTGAACATGAACGGAACGTTGAGGACGCAGTCGTAGATGGAGTGATGGTCGAAGTAGCAGTCGTGGTCGTACAGGGTTTCACCGTGGTCGGAGGTGAAGACAACGATGGTGTCTTCTTCCAGACCCAGCTCACGCAGCTTTTCCAGCAGCTGTGCAATGCACATATCCATGTATGCGACGGATGCGTCGTACTGAGCGATGATGTATTCTGCGTCGGTGCATCCTTCCGGGAACCAGGTTAAGAAGTAGTCACGGAACGGCTTGAACGCGTAAACGGGAGCGAGGGACTTGTTGTTCGGGTCAAATTCGTCGCCCTGATAGAACAGACGGGTGAACGGCTCCTTGGTATAGTAAGGAGAGTGCGGATCCATGTGACGCATGAAGAGCAGCCAAGGCTGATCCTGGGAAGCCAGACGTTCCAGCTCGGGAATGGCAACCTTATTAAGAGCTTCTGCCTTCAGAACGCCGGGTTCCGATGCATCCCAGTCGGCATAAGTGATGACCTTATCACAGCCGCGGCAGGAGTGACCGCCGATGTAAGTGGAGGTATAGCCGTAGTCGCGCAGAATTTCGGGCATCGTGCGAACAGCATCGGTCAGAGGACCTTCATGACGCAGTGCGACACAGTCGGTGGAGAAGCAGTCCATACCGGTAACCATCGATGCGTAACCGGGCGTAGTCGGAATGGACGGGGAGTACATATTGTCAAAGGTTACGCCGCCGTCTTCGATATAACGGTCGATATGGGGCGTCGTCAGACGGTGGTAGCCGTACAGGGACATGTGGTCGGAACGAAGGCTGTCAATGCCGAAGAATAAAATATTCGGGTACTTCTTTGCCATGATGGTATTTCTCCTTTAATTTCTGTTTATCTTGCGCCCAGCTTCTTGAGCACTGCATTCATGTAGCCGTAGCTTTCTGCCGCGATCATCGTTGCGGTTGCATAATCCTGATCGGGACCGATGACCTCGAGAGAAACGGGACCGTCGTAGGATGCGTCGACCATTGCCTTGAAATAGCCAAACAGGTCGATATCACCGCGTCCGCACGCCTGATCGATCGGTGCTCCGGGAGAAGGACCGTCGCCCTTACAGTCGCGGATGTGGATGTGCTTCATCTTGGAGAGAACTGCGGGGAGTGCCAGTGCGGGATTTTCGCCTGCACGGTGAATGTGAGAGGGGTCCATGTCAACGCCGAACGCGGGAGAGGTGATCGCTTCCATCATGCGCAGGGTCGTAGGAGTGGAGTAAACGGCAGCACCGACGTGTGCCTTGACGCAGAGGTTGATACCGAACTGTTCTGCGTCTTCTGCCAGAATCTGAATGGTTTCAAGGGACGCCTTCAGCGTTTCTTCGTCGTCCATCTTACCGCCCGGACCGATATTGACGATCGGGATACCGATCTCCGCACACGCCTCAAATGCGGTATTCAGACGGTCGCGGTCCATCGACGCAACCTCGGTTGCATGGTACGGAAGACCCAGCTCGTCGCGGATGGCGATCAGTTCTGCCTTCTGGTTTTTCCAGTCCGCCAAATTAAGATGCTCGCACATGCCGGCGATCGCGGAAATTTCCACGCCGTCATAGCCGCACTTTTTGATAGCTTCCGCAGCTTCACGGTAGGTGAATGCCTTGAAAAGCACAGAGTTGACACCAAGTCGAATCATATTGTTGTTCCTTTCTGCTCTTGTGTGTTCTTACTCGGAGAGGGGGACACCTCGCTCCGTTTTTGTTCAGTATACCATAACTTTTCCATCCCGTCAATGGGTTTCGGAGATTTTTACAGCACAATTTTCAGCAGATAAAAATTACGGCAAACACGAATTTCCAAAGGCCGCAAGGTTTCTGATTTTTTATCTCCAAACACTTGACATTTCCCCGAATTTCATATATAATAATAGTATATTTACCCTGCAAAAAGACACTGTTTTTCAAACCAATCATTCATCGATAGGAGAACAACTGCAATGAAAAAGAACCGTATTTCCCTTCTGCTCTGTGCTGCAGTCCTTGCGCTGAACGTCGTGTCTTGCGCCGATACTGCGGATACCGCCAAGACCACCGAAGCACCCGATCAGGCTGCAGAAGATACCGCTGTCGTTACCGAAGCCGTGGACGATACCCTTCCCTATAACTATGAGCTTGCCGATTTCGGCGGTTACGAATTCGTCTTTCTGAACGAAGGAGAGGTCGAAAACAACTGGGCAAATCCGCTGATCGCACCGGAGGAAGCCAACGGCGAAACCATCAACGACGCACTTTATAACCGTAAGATCGCGGTTGAGGACGCACTGAACGTCGTCATCCGTGAAGAAGGCATCAGCGGCGATACCCTCGCAACGGTCACCAAGAAGACGGTCACCGCAGGCGATGCAACCTATGATGCCGTTATGAACCGCAACAACGACATCGGCTCTCTGATCACGGGCGGCTATCTTGCCGATCTGCGCTCCATGGAGCAGCTGCACTTCAACGAACCCTGGTGGGATACCATCGTCTGCGAAAACGCAACGCTGAACGACCGCCTGTATTTTGCTTCCAGTGACATCTCCCTGTTCCCGTTTGAAGCTACCTGGGTCCTGTATTTCAACGAAACGCTGCTCAACCGCTACGACATCGAATATCCCTATGACCTCGTCCGTGAAGGCAAGTGGACCCTCGACGAATTCTATAAGATCGTCAAGGCAGGTACCAATGTTTCCAGCACCGAATACAATCCCGGCGGCTCCGATATCTACGGTATCGTCACGCACAACCAGTTCATGGGTGCGCTGATCGCAGGTGCCGGCGAAAAGTTCCTCGCCGTTGACGACACAGGTTACCCCCGTGCGCTGGAAATTACCGACCGCTTCTACGATGTTGCACAGAAGATCACCGCCATCACCGCAGATAAGAACCAGTATGTCGACCGTGTACAGCAGAAGCTGGTCACCCCCTCGACGGACTCCACAACCGAGTTCATGATGGGTACGTTCTTATTCAACGCCGAAACCCTCGGTCACATCTACAAGCTGCGCTCCTTTGATGACAACTTCGGTGTTCTTCCGATGCCCAAGTACGATGAAGCGCAGCAGTCCTACATCTCCATGATGGCAACCTGGGGCGTTCTGCTCACCACCGTGCCGAAGACCAATACCGATCCCGTGCGTACCGGTACGGTCCTTGACTACCTCGCATATCAGAGCTATATCTCTCTGATGGAACCGTATTACGATGCATTCCTGACCCAGAAGGGTGCGCGCAACGAGGATTCCGCAGACATGCTGTCCATCATCCGCGATACCCGTGACGTCAACCTCGGCTATCTGTTCAGCTGGTCCAATTCCATGGAAGAACCGATCCGCACGGAGCTGATGAAGGGTTCGACCAATATCGCATCAATCATCGCAAAGTACGAGGCGAAGGTACAGACCGCCATCGACAAGACGATGAAGAAAATTGAAGATAACGAATAATTCCGATACGTAAGGCAATACTGCCTTGACTTTCAGAGGGAGGAAACCGAAATGACGTTCTTCATTCATGAAATTACCGTTCACGGCGTGACCGTGCCGCTGCGTGCGTACATTCCTGACGTTGCGGGCAGAACCTCGTATGCAGGCAAGCGCCCCGCGATCCTGATCTTCCCGGGCGGCGGCTACGGCTTTACGTTCTCGGGTGAGGCTGAGCCGATCGCGATGAAGTATGCGGCCGACGGCATCTGCGCGTTCGTCCTCGATTACAGCTGTGCACCGAACCGCTTCCCGATTCCTCAGCTGCAGGCGTTTGCCGCGCTCCGCTGGATTCGTGAGCACGCAATTGAATTCGGCATCCGCCCGGACAACGTCGCAACGACGGGCTTCTCCGCCGGCGGTCACCTCTGCGCCTGCACGGGTACCCTTTGGAACAAGCCCGAATTTGCAAAGTACTTTGCCGAAGCCGGCATGGATGACGTCGACGTGACGACGTACCGCCCCGACAAGCTCGTGCTCTGCTATCCCGTCATCAAGGCAAAATCCGATTTCCATCACCACGGCTCGTTCTGCAATCTGCTCGGCGATGAGATCGACAACGAAGCTCTGCGCAATCTGCTTGCCACCGACGAGCAGGTCGATGCTCAAACTCCGCCGACCTTCATCTGGCATACCTCCGAGGATACCGGTGTCCCGATCCGCAATTCGCTTGACTTTGCATCGGCACTTGCGACCATCGGCAAGCCCTGTGAGATCCACATCTACCTGCACGGCGGTCACGGGCTCTGCCTCGGCACTCACGTCACCGACGACAGACCGTTCACCGAACCGCACGAGGTTTCCGAGTGGATTGACAAGGCGATCCGCTTCGTCTACGATGAAGCCGTTATCGGCAAATAACCGTTCATACGTCAAGGACTTCTCTGCGGCTGCAGCACGCCACAGAGGAGTTCTTTTTTGTGGGCATCTGTTGACACCGTCCCTGCAATGTGTTATAATGAAGCATCACGATTTATCTACAAGGAGAACTGATATGAAACAATCCCGTTTGATCCTTTGCATCGCCGCGGCCCTGCTCATCACCGCGTGTGCAGACAGTGCAGATACACCCGCGGAAACCACCGCACAACCGACGACCGACACCGCAGCCGTCACGGAAACCGAATCCTCCGACGTCGCCGTCGCTAACGTCCCCGCAGACATGGATTTCGGCGGTCATACCTTTACGTTCCTCGTCACGGGCAACACCGAAAACAACTGGCAGAAAAACGACTTCCACGCGCCCGAGGAAAACGGTGACGTCTTCAACGACGCACGGTTCCGCCGCAATCTCGCCGTCGAGGAAAAGTTCAACGTCAAGATTGCAACCGAGGAACAGTACGGTCAGACGAAGGGTGCCGGATCCGGCTATCAGACGATCGAAAAATGCGTCATGTCGGGCGACACTGCATACGATGCGGGCATGATCGCGGGCTACGACTGCGCGACGCTGGCGTATTCGGGTCTGCTTTACGACCTGTGCGATATGCCGTACATCGATCTGTCCCAGCGCTGGTGGGATCAGCGTGTCAACGAGGATCTGACGATTGCAGGAAAGCTCTACTACACGACGGGTGATATCTCCACCGCCGACAACGACGCAACGGGCGCAATTCTGTTCAACAAAAAGATCGTGCAGGACTACGACCTTCCCGACCCTTACGCCATGGTGCGCGACGGCAAATGGACGATCTCCGCAATGGCAGAAATGGGTAAGGGCATTGCCGCCGACCTCAACGGCGACGCCAAGTACGACAAGAACGACCGCTACGCCGCCATCATCTGGGACGATACGATGATGGGTATCATCAACGCGGCAGGCGTCAAGTGCGCAACGGTCAAGGATGACGGCACGCTGGAGCTGACGTTCTATAACGACCGTCTTCTGTCAATGTTCGAGCAATACCGCGACGCCTATTACGACAACGCGCAGGCGTATGCGTACCAGCGCGTCAGCTACGACATCACGGATCCCGTCAATATGTTTGCAAACGACCAGTCGCTGTTCTTCTTCCAGCTGCTTGACCTCGTTACCTACTTCCGCGACATGAAGACCGACTTCGGTATTCTGCCTCTGCCCAAGCTCGACGAGGAGCAGGACCGCTACTACTCCACGATCGGCTCCTGGCACTCGGTCTTCCTCTGTGCGCCCGCCGTACAGGAGAACGCAGAGCGCACGGGTATCATCCTCGAATCGCTCGCTGCGGAATCGTATAATACGGTCACACCCGCTTACTACGAAAAAACGCTCGTCGGCAAGTACATACGCGACGAGGAATCGGAGGAGATGCTCGATATCATTCTGTCCTCTCACGTCTACGACCTCGGCTGGTTCTACCAGATCGGCAAATACTGCGACGACGTTTTGTATATGTGGATGGAAAAGGATGAAGACCTGACCTCACGCTACGAAAAGCGCGAAAAGATCGCACTGCGCGATATTGAAAGCATCAACGAGGCGTTTGCCGCGCTGGATGATTGATCGCATCCGCTGCAAAAAAATACATTTTTCAAAATTTTCATTCACCCCCCCTTGACAAACCACCAAAAGCGTGCTATAATGTTGCCAACTTAAAGGAAAGGACGGTCAACGGACATGAAGCAGATTCTCGTTCTCAATGAGCGTTTTGTCAGCTATAACGAACGATTTTACTTTATGCACGGGGATCGGTCTGCTCTTTTGCCCTGATCACGACCTGTGCAGGTTTGTATGCACACAGGACGCTTGATTCAAACCAAACAGCAGTCTAATCCCCCACAGTCACGGATGTGCACCGTTGTCTGCGGGGGTGTTTTATTTTTAAAAAATTCAAAAAGAAAGAAGATACATCATGAAAGTCACGGAAAACAAAATTTACAACCCTGCCATTGAATGTATGGACCGCGAAGAACTGAAGGCGCTCCAGCTGTCCCGTCTGCAGGAAACCGTTAAGCTCTGCTACGAGCGCGTTCCCCTGTACCGTCAGCGCATGGACGCACTCGGTGTCAAGCCCGAGGATATCAAGACCCTCTCCGACATCACCAAGCTCCCCTTCACCAACAAGACCGACCTGCGCGACGAATTCCCCTTCGGTCTGTTCGCGGCTGACAAAAAGGACATCGTCCGTATTCAGGGCTCCTCCGGCACGACGGGTAAGCCGATCGTCTCCGGCTATACCGCAAACGACGTTGAGGTCTGGACGGAAATGGTCGCCCGTTCTCTGACAGCGGCAGGCGGCGGTCAGGACGATATCATTCAGGTCACCTACGGCTACGGTCTGTTCACAGGCGGCCTTGGTGCACATCAGGGTGCGACCCGTATCGGTGCTATGACCGTTCCGATGTCTTCGGGCAACACGCAGCGTCAGCTGATGATGATGCACGACCTCGGCGCAACGATGCTCTGCTGCACACCCTCCTACGCCATCTTCCTCGGTGAATCCTTAAAGGAAATGGGCTACGACCCCAAGGAATTCCAGCTCAAGTCCGGCTGCTTCGGTGCGGAACCGTGGACCGAGGAAATGCGCAATAAGATCGAGGAGCTGTTCGACATCAACGCGTACAACATCTACGGTCTGACCGAAATCGCAGGTCCGGGTGTTGCGTATGAGTGTCCCGCCAAGGCAGGTATGCACATCAACGAAGACCACGTCATCGCCGAAATTCTCGACCCCGAAACCGACGAACCCCTGCCCTACGGTGAGCGCGGTGAGCTTGTCTTCACGACAATCACCAAGACCGGTATGCCGATGATCCGTTACCGCACGCATGACCTCTGCACACTGACCGAAGAAAAGTGCTCCTGCGGCAGAACCCACGTCCGCATGGGCAGAATCATGGGGCGTACCGACGATATGCTCGTCATCCGCGGCGTCAACGTCTTCCCGTCCCAGATCGAAACCGTTTTGCTCCGTGTTGCCGGTGTCGCTCCGCACTATCAGCTGATCGTCGACCGCGTCAACTCCACCGATACGCTCGAGGTTCAGGTCGAGCTGACCGAGGAAATGTTCTCCGATACCGTCGCCGACGTCGAACGCATCCGCGATGAGATCAAGGAAGGCATCAAG
>JAZQWK010000407.1:0-4011 GCA_045632325.1 Eubacteriales bacterium | reverse complement strand
TGGAGATGTGAGTCATCTTGTCAGCATAGCCGAGGGTTTCAACTGCAGCTGCAGAGTCACCGCCGCCGATGATGGAGATTGCGCCGGATTCAGCAACTGCCTTTGCAACTTCGATGGTACCTGCTGCAAAGTTGTCCCATTCGGAAACGCCCATCGGGCCATTCCAGACAACGGTGCCTGCACCAATGATGGACTTGGAGAACAGTTCCTGCGTCTTCTTACCGATATCGAGACCCATCCAGCCGTCCGGAATGGAGTCGGAGTAGATGGTCATGAAGGTGGTGTTTTCGTCGTATTCCTTACCGATGACGTTGTCAACGGGGAGCAGGAAGTTAACGCCCTTTTCACGAGCCTTAGCCATCAGTTCACGAGCGAGGTCGAGCTTGTCGTGTTCGCAGATGGAGGTACCGACTTCGTTGCCCATAGCCTTGAAGAAGGTGTAAGCCATACCGCCGCCGATGATGAGGGTGTCAACCTTTTCGATGAGGTTGGTGATAACGCCGATCTTATCGGAAACCTTTGCACCGCCGAGGATTGCAACGAACGGTCTCTTGGGATCTTCCAGAGCGCCGCCCATAACGGTGATTTCCTTGTTGATCAGGTAACCGGAAACTGCAGGCAGGTAATCTGCAACGCCTGCGGTGGAAGCGTGTGCACGGTGAGCGGAGCCGAATGCGTCGTTGACGTAGATGTCAGCGAGGTCAGCCAGTTCCTTTGCCATGGTCGGATCGTTCTTGGTTTCGCGAGCGTCGAAACGAACGTTTTCGATCAGGACAGCCTTACCGGATTCCAGAGCAGCGATCTTTGCCTTTGCATCGTCGCCGACGATATCGGAAGCGAAGGTAACCTTGCCGTCGAGGTACTCGTTCAGACGAGCAGCAACGGGAGCGAGGGTGAACTTCTTGATATCGTTCTTCTTTGCCTTTTCGAGCAGTTCAGCCTTTGCAGCTGCCTGTTCTTCTGCGGGAAGTGCTTCAACCTTTGCCTTTTCCTTCTTGTCAAGACCGAAGCCTTCGGTAAAGATTGCGTGCGGCTTGCCCATGTGAGAGCAGAGGATAACCTTTGCGCCGTTGTCAAGCAGGTACTTGATGGTGGGGAGTGCCTCAACAATTCTCTTGTCAGAGGTGATAACGCCGTCCTTCAGCGGGACGTTAAAGTCACAGCGGACAAGCACTTTCTTGCCGGATACTTCGATGTCTTCGATTGTCTTCTTGTTGTACATCGTCAAAAAACTCCTTTTATTATAAAAATATTGGATAAACGTAGGGACACGCTGATGCTTTTTGTACCCGCAAAACGGAGTACATACATCATCAATTATATACTATACCACATATTGAAAAATTTTTCAATACGAAAATGTGAATTCTTTATCACGAAACGCAATTTTTTTCGTTTTTTTCAAAAAATTCCGAAAAAAAGCGTCGTTATTGCTGTGCGTTGGCCTCAAACGCCGCGATGGTCGCTTCGAGATCCGCCTGTGCCTTGGCGATATTCTTTTCCCATGTAGAAACGGTCAGATCGCGTCCGTTCTGCAAATTCGACGCCATCTTGGAGTACATATCACCCCAGCCGTACATATAATGATGCGCCTGGTCAAAGATACGGGAGCCGAGGATCATATCCAGCATACGGATGGAGGTCTCGTCGCGCATATACTTCTGCGTCAGCGCTTTATCGTAGTACGCAACCGTCAGCGTATCCATCGAACGGGCAGCCATCGCGTCGAGAACGATACTCGTCATATGCGCATCCTTCAGCGTTGCGGGAAGCGCGACCGCGTGACCTGCCGCCGCGACCATAAAGCTGTAGCTGTTTTCCTGTGCCTGATCATACTTCGGCCACGGAAGCAGACCGAAGTCCGTATTGGATTCGCGCATACGGGTCACGCACTGCAAAACTTCGCTGTAGAACATCGCACGTCCGCCAACGAAGGCATCCGCCGCCTTGACGTAGTCGGAGCCGTAAACGACGTTCTTGTCGGAATAGAACTCACCCGCGACCGCAATGACCTCCGTCAGACGGTCAAGGTCCGTTTCCATCTTGGGAATATCATTGGCATCCTTGACAGCCAGCGTCAGACCTGCCGCCGTGATCAGTGCGTCGGGCGTATTGTACGCGGAAACAAGACCGTACCGGTCGTCGTCGATCTTCATCTTGCCGTCACCGTTGAGATCGGTCGCAACACCGCGGGAGATCTCGAACAGGTCCTCGTAAAGCCAATCGTTGGAATCGATCATCGCATAGAAATCATAGTCCAGCGATTCCGCCATCTTCTTGTTGAACATCAGAACCCAGGTCGCGTCGTTGTCGACGATAAGCAGATCGCCCGTTGCAAGATAGACCTTATTCTCGATGGAAACGCCTTCGATGGCACCCTGATCCCACCAGGGGCTGTCCAGCTTCAGATCGGGCAGCGACGCCATATCGAGCAGATAGCCGTTGG
Source organism: Eubacteriales bacterium (assembly GCA_045632325.1). GTDB lineage: Bacteria > Bacillota > Clostridia > Oscillospirales > CAG-272 > RGIG3925. The sequence continues at coordinate 1,565 of JAZQWK010000407.1, read as the reverse complement.
ATGCCAGTGAGCACAGACGGCTGAAGCTTTCGATGACCGCATCCGCGATATCGTCGCCTGCCGCAACCGCATTACGCATCGTGTTTGCCGCAGTTTCGACCGTCGGCTTGAACTCGGTGATCTTGACGTTGTACAGATCCTCGATCCAGAGATTGCGCTCGTAGACGGCGTCAATGACAACGTCTCCCGTCGTCGTTTCCGCATAAATATCAAAACATTCCCACGGGCTTCCGCAATCCGCCGTAATACCCGTGACGACGAAGCGCATCTCCTTGCCGCCGAAGTCCTCGGATTTCAGACCGTATACCGACGCAGGGTCTGCCTCCTCCGTTACAGCAGCATTGTTTTCGGCGTCTACCGACTTGGTTTCCGTCGCCGCGGTATCAGAACCACCGCAGGAGACGAGAGCGCCGCCGACCGTCATAGCCGCCAGCAGAGCTGCCGCCAAGCGAATTTTTGTAGGTTTCATGATGATATCTCCTTCGTATATATTATATTGTCCCTATTGTAACACATCCCCCTCCGATTGTCAAGAAACTCCATGGATTTTCCTGTTTTTTCGCATCACGCACGCGCGTCTTCCGCTTCTCCCGCGATCATGACGGCAAGCAGAAGCTCCTCGTCGGAAAGTGCGTCGGGATTGGGAAGCGCCTCCCAGACGGAACGGAATTCGGGGTCCTCCATGAGATAGTCGAGAAGCGCACGGATGCCGTCCGTTACGTCGCTGACGGAGGTCTGATGGGCGTTGGCGGTTGCCCGGATGAGAGAATTGAATGTTTTCATAAAAATTACGACCTTTCTTTTGTAATGTCAAGCGTTTCAGCTTGGCTATATTATAGCACACGGTCGTCCGAGAAATTTGTCACATTCCGTTGTCGAATAAAAAAAAGAAGCATTACTGCTCCTTTTCGTCATTTGCACTGTGATCTTGTCGCATTGTGTCCATTAAATGCAGAAGGGCTTTCTTCTGCGCAGGTGTCAGATACCGCCACGCCTGGAAAATCTCGTGCAGATCCGGCGTGATTTCGACCATTTCTCCTTCGGCAAAGAACTGCGACAGCGTAATGCCGAATCCTTTACAGATTGCCTCCAAGGTTGGAATTGACGGAACTGTGTTTCGTCTGAATATGTTTTTTATTGTGGAATCGGATAGTCCTGACTTTTTTGCAAGTCTGTATTCTGTTATGCCGTTTTGATCTAACAATTCGCGAAGTTTTTCATTTGGATCCATATCAACACACCCTCTCATCTGAATATATTTTACCACTCAACTGAAAGGTTATAAATTGTTAATTTGAACCAATTTGCTATTATCTTTAGCCCTATATATCAAAAAACAAGCGATCCGCCAAAACAAAGGAGGATCGCTTGTGATGTCTCATATATGAAATTACTTTTGCTTGCTTGCGGGAACGAGTGCAGCGGACTTTTTGTCAGCACCGAGCAGCAGTGCCCAGACGTTACCTGCGATACAAACGGAGGAGTAAAGACCTGCGAGGATACCGACGATCAGCGGCAGAATGAACTGCTGGATGGACTGGACGCCGAAGATATAGATCATGACG
>JAZQWK010000406.1:0-5308 GCA_045632325.1 Eubacteriales bacterium | reverse complement strand
TGAACTTTCTTGCGCGCTTGCCGTCCTCAATGATGTTGACCGTAATATTGGGGTCGATAAAACCGAGGATCGTGTAATCGAGATCGATCGGAGCGCCGATCTTGATGATATCCTTCTTGCCGCACTTATCGCTGACAGCGTTCTTGATCAGCGCAACCTCGCAGTCAAGCTTACCGAGCTTCAGATAGGAATACAGCTCCATGCCGCGGCCTGCGGGAATATGGTCAATGACGATACCGTCACGGATGTTGCCGATAATCATAGATACTTCTCCTCCCTTATCTCTCGTTTTCCGCAAGAAGCTTTAAGAACAGCGCCATGCGGATGAATTTGCCGTTGCGTACCTGCTTGAAATACGCCGCACGGGGATCGTCGTCCACCGCAACGGAGATCTCGTTGACACGGGGCAGCGGATGCAGAACGCGCATATTTTCCTTTGCAGACTTCAGCTTTTCGGGCGTGAGAATGTAGGAATCGCGCAGACGCAGATAGTCGGCTTCGTTGAAGAAGCGTTCACCCTGCACACGGGTCATATAGAGAATGTCAAGCTCACCCATGACGTCGTCAAGGGAGGTCGTTTCGACGTACGGAATGTTGTTTGCGTCCAGAATTTCAGAGCGGACGTGCTCGGGAATGCGCAACTCTTCCGGGGAAATGAACACAAAACGGACACCCGGATAGCGGCTCATTGCCGTGACGAGCGAATGTACGGTACGACCGAACTTGAGGTCACCGCAGCAGCCGATAACGAGGTTGTCGAGATGACCGAGCTCGCGGCGGATGGTAAACAGGTCCGTCAGCGTCTGGGTCGGATGGTTATGACCGCCGTCGCCTGCATTGACGACGGGAATGTTGACGTGCATCTGTGCAACGAGCGGTGCACCTTCCTTGGGATGACGCATTGCGATGATGTCCGCAAAACATTCTACCGTGCGCGCGGTATCGGCGACGGATTCACCCTTGGAAACGGAGGAGGACTGTGCATCGGAGAAGCCGATGACAGTACCGCCCAGGTCGAGCATTGCAGATTCAAAGCTCATTCTGGTTCTCGTGGATGCTTCATAAAACAGCGTAGCAAGTCTCTTACCCTTGCACTTCTCGGAGTACTTCGCAGGATTTTCAACGATATCCAGCGCAACCTCCATCAGCGCGTCGATTTCCGCGGTGGTAAGCTCCGCGATGTCAATTAAGCCTCTGGTCTTCATGCCTTTGCTCCGTTCACTGCGAGATAGTTGCGGATACGTGCAACGTTCTCTGCATTCTTTTCGTCTTCTTCCAGATATTCGATAATGTCGTAAACGTCAACGACGGAGTAAACCGGGAAGCCGAACGTATCGGTGATCTCTGCCATTGCGGACTTTTCGGTCTGACCCTTTTCCTTTCTGTCTACCATAACGAAGACAGCGGCGACGTTGACGCCTTCCAGTGCGGACAGCTTGCCCATGCTTTCGCGGATCGCGGTGCCTGCAGTGATAACGTCCTCGGTGATGACGACTTCTTCACCTGCCTTGGGCGTGTAGCCGACGAACATACCGCCTTCACCGTGGTCCTTGACTTCCTTGCGGTCAAAGAAGAACGGAACGTCCAATCCTTCCTTGGACAGTGCGACGGATGCGGAAACTGCGATGGAAATACCCTTGTATGCCGGGCCAAACAGGACGCATCTCTTGCGGCCGACTTTTTCAAGGTAGCTCTTTGCGTAGAATTCGCCGAGCTTTGCGATCTGGTCGCCGGTCTTGATGTCGCCTGCATTGATAAAGTACGGAATCTTACGGCCGCTCTTTGCGGTGAAATCGCCGAACTTCAGAACGCCGGCACCTTCCAGAAACTGAATAAACTCTCTCTTGTACTGTTCCATGATATGATCTCCTTTTCTTCATTAAGCCTCCCTCCCCGAGGGAGGTGGGACGCGAAGCGTGGCGGAGGGAGTGCTTATTATGTTATTAAAATCAAATGATAACTCCCTCAGTCAAAGAAAGATGCAAACATCTTTCTTTGACAGCTCCCTCTCGGAGGGAGCCTTAAGTTTGTCAGCCCACAAATTCCGCAACACAGCGGCGGTAAGCGGCTACGGGATCGTCAGCGGCGGGGATCGGACGACCGACGACGATGTAGTCGGAGCCGATTTCCTTTGCCTGTGCAGGTGTCATGACGCGAACCTGGTCACCGACGTCACCGTCAGCGAAACGGACACCGGGAGTGACGGTCACAAAGGACTTGCCGCAGGTGTCGTGAACCTTGCCTGCTTCCAGCGGAGAGCAGACGACACCGTCAAGACCTGCGTCTGCCGCATTCTTTGCGTAGTGCATAACGGTCTGATCGATGGGAGCGGTGATGAGCAGCTCGTCACGCATACGCTCCTCGGAGGTGGAGGTCAGCTGGGTAACGGCGATCAGAAGCGGACGGGTGCCGTCTTCGCGGGTCAGACCTTCGATGGCTGCTTCCATCATTGCCTTGGTACCTGCCGCGTGAAGGTTGGTCATGTCAACGTCAAGACCGGAGAGAACCTTCATCGCCTTCTTAACGGTGGTGGGGATATCGTGCAGCTTCAGATCGAGGAAGATCTTGTGTCCGCGTGCCTTGATCTCACGCACGATGGACGGACCTTCTGCGTAGTACAGCTCCATACCGATCTTGACGAACGGCTTTTCATCAACGAACTTGTCAAGGAACGCAAAGGTTGCCTCGGCAGATGCAAAATCACATGCAATAATGACGTCTTTTCCCATTTTTATGATCTCCTTATATATGAATTTTTGTTTTAACGATTGTAATTACGGCTGAGCCGCGCCGATGATGGAGGACAGGTCGGTGATGCCGTACTTGTCCATGGTCTCGGGAAGTGCTTCGATGATATCGCGGCAAGCCCACGGATTGCGCAGGTTTTCCGCACCGATTTCAACGGCAGTCGCACCTGCCATCATCATTTCGATGACGTCTTCGGCAGACGAAACACCGCCCATACCGACGACGGGGATCTTGACCGCGCCCGCGACCTGATAAACCATGCGCAGAGCAACCGGGAAGACCGCCGCACCGGAGTAACCGCCGGTCACGTTGGCAAGCAGAGGCTTTTTCTTGCGCATATCAATGCGCATACCGAGCAGCGTGTTGATGAGCGACACTCCGTCCGCACCGGCAGCTTCCACTGCCTTTGCGATCTCAACGATGTTGGTAACGTTCGGGGACAGCTTGACAATCAGCGGCTTTTTGACAACCTCACGGACCGCCTTGACGACGGATTCCGCAGAGGATGCACAGGTACCGAACGCCATACCGCCGCCATGAACGTTGGGACAGGAGATGTTCAATTCAATCCAGCCGACGCAATCCTCTTTGTCGATACGGGAGGAAACCTCGACGTATTCGTCAAGGGAGAAGCCCGATACGTTTGCCATAACAGGCTTGTGGAAAACTTCTTTCATTTTCGGCAGCTCGCGTGCGATGACCGCGTCGACACCGGGGTTCTGAAGACCGACGGCGTTGAGCATACCCGACGGACATTCCGCGATTCTCGGCGTTGCATTGCCGAAGCGCGCTTCTCTCGTCGTACCCTTGAAGGAGAACGTACCGAGGATGTTGATGTCGTAAAGCTCTGCAAATTCATAGCCGAAGCCGAACGTACCGCTCGCGGGAATGATGGGGTTGTCCATTTCAATGCCGCAGAGGTTGACGTTTAAGCGATTCATTTCTCCCATACGATTTCCTCCTTTACAAGGACGGGACCGTCCTTACAGATGCGTTTGTTGCCGTACAGCGTCTTGCAGGAGCATCCCATGCAGGCACCGAAGCCGCATCCCATGCGTTCCTCAAAGCTGTACTGACCGGATGTGACGGATGTATTGTATACGGCACGGAGCATCGGCTCGGGACCGCAGGAATAGGTGTGCGTGTAGTCGCCCGCTTCTCCGAAGACACCGGTAACGAAGCCCTTCGTACCTGCCGTGCCGTCTTCCGTTGTGACAAAGACCTTGGCACCGAGTGCTTCAAATTCGTCCTTGTAGAAGACGTCGCGTGCGGAGCGGAAGCCGAGAATGACGGTGACGTCACAGCCCTTTGCACACAACTGCTTTGCCAGCATATAAAGCGGAGGAACCCCGACACCGCCGCCGATAAGCAGCGGTCTGTCACCGGACTTGTCCACGTCGTAGCCATTGCCAAGACCCGTCAGAATGTCAAGGGTTTCCCCTGCCGTCATCTTCGCCATCTTTTCCGTACCGACACCGACGACCTTGTAGATCAGCGTCAGCTCACCCTCGGTCGCATCGTTGACGGAAATCGGACGGCGCAGATACTGTCCTTCGATCAGTACGTTGACGAACTGACCGGGGCGGGTGATATCCGCCGTGTCGCCCGACAGCACCATCTTCATGATGTCATGTGTCAGCGCGACGTTTTCTTTTATCGTAAAAAGAGATTGCTTCATGTTATACAAACCTCCTGTTTCAGTTGTTTTTATCGTAAGACCAGACACATTCGCCGCCATAGACGGTGGCAATGCATCTGCCGTACACTTCCATGCCCGCAAACGGCGTGCTTCTGCCCATCGTTGCAAACGTCTCGGGATCGACGCGGTAGGATGCATTCAGATCCCAGACGGTATATTCGTTCTCGGTCACGTCAAGTCCGCCGAGTGCAAAGCGCTTTCTCGGGTTATCGGACATCAGCGCAATCAGCTTTTCCAGCGTCAGGACACCGGTTTTCACAAGACCCGTATACAAGGTCGGGAATGCACATTCGAGTCCCACGATGCCGTTCATCGAGCCTGCAAAGCCCTTTGCCTTTTCCTCTGCCGAGTGCGGCGCATGGTCGGTTGCGATCATGTCGACCGTACCGTCGAGCAGCGCTGCAACGAGCGCCTCGCGGTCTGCGGGGGAACGGAGCGGCGGATTCATCTTCCATCTGCCGTGATCCTCACGCATGGCGTTATCAAGCAGCAGATAGTGCGGTCCCGTTTCGCAGGTGACGTCAATGCCGTCCTTCTTCGCTTGACGGATCAGCTCAAGCGATACCGCCGAGGAAACGTGGCAGACGTGCAGTGCCGCACCCGTATCCTTCGCAAGCAGGATGTCGCGCTCGACCTCCGACCACTCACTTCTCGGATCCGCCGGCTCGTAGGTCAGGTCTTCGCAGTGTGCCGCGATGATCTTACCGAGTGACTTGGCGCGCACCATCGCTTCGCGCATCAGTGCGGCATCCGCAACACCGCGCCCGTCATCGGAAAATGCAGAGACAAACGGTGCCATCGCCTCAAGATCGGCAAGTACCTGTCCGTCCTCACCGACGGTGATCGCGCCCATCGGAACGG
>JAZQWK010000405.1:0-4979 GCA_045632325.1 Eubacteriales bacterium | reverse complement strand
GATCGGACGCGACCAGGTGCTGTCCTCCAGCGACTTAAATCCGTTGACGTTGATTGCGCCGTCGGCAAGGGAAAGCTCCTTGTCGGGAATGACCTTATCGGGATTGATGACGCGCATTTCTCCAATACCTGCACAGTGCTCACACGCACCCATCGGATTGTTGAACGAGAACATGCGCGGAGCAAGCTCGCCTATGGAGAAATTGTGCTCCTCACAGGCATAGCTCTGCGAGAAAGACAGCTCTTCCTCATAACCGTCGGGTGGCTCGGGCAGGGAAATGAGCAGATTGCCGTCGGTCAGATGCAGCGCCGCCTCAACCGAGTCGGACAGACGGGATCGGATGTCGTCCTTCATGATCAGACGGTCAACGACGATCTCGACGGTGTGTTTTTTGTTTTTATCAAGTGCAATTTCCTCGGACAGCTCATACATCGAGCCGTCAACGCGGACGCGGACGTAGCCTGCCTTTTTCGCGTCCTCAAAGACTTTTTCGTGCATACCCTTTTTGCCGCGGACGACGGGGGCGAGAACGATAAATTTCGTTCTTGCAGGCAGTTCACAGATTTTGTCGAGAATTTGGTCCACGGTTTGCTGGCGGATCTCCTTGCCGCAGACGGGACAGTGCGGAATACCGACACGCGCGTAAAGCAGTCGAAGATAGTCGTAAATTTCCGTAACGGTACCGACGGTCGAGCGCGGGTTTTTCGACGTGGTTTTCTGGTCGATGGAAATCGCGGGGGACAGACCCTCGATGGAGTCAAGCTCGGGCTTGTCCAGCTGTCCCAAGAACATTCTTGCATACGACGACAGCGATTCGACGAAGCGGCGGTGACCCTCGGCGTAGATTGTATCAAACGCCAGCGACGATTTGCCTGATCCCGACATGCCCGTGAAAATGACGAGCTTGTCGCGCGGGATGGTTAAATCGATGTTTTTTAAGTTGTTGACGCGGACACCTTTGACGGTGAGATTTTGTGATGCCAATGGTTTTTCTCCTTATAGTAGAGTAGAAATGATATGCTGAGGATTACTCCCTCCGTCACGCCATAGGCGTGCCACCTCCCTCGGAGAGGGAGGCTTAGGAGGAAGCCATCTTGATTTCGTTGATGCGGTCACGCAGGTATGCCGCGCGCTCAAATTCCAGATTCTTCGCAGCGAGCTTCATTTCTGCGGTCAGCTCGGTGATGAGTGCATCGCGTTCTGCCTGCGATACGGGGATCGTATCCTTCTTTTTACCGGATTTCTTTCCTCTGCCCGACGCTGCTGCGATTTCGTCCTTGGCGCGAAGCTCGATGACGTCGCGGACAGGCTTGATGACCGTCTGCGGGACGATGCCGTTTTCTTCATTATATTTCATCTGAATCGCACGGCGGCGGTTCGTTTCGTCGATGGCATAGCGCATCGACTTTGTGATCGTGTCGGCATACAGGATGACCTTGCCCTGTGCGTTTCGCGCGGCACGACCGATGGTCTGAACAAGGGACGTTTCCGAGCGGAGCAGCCCCTCCTTGTCGGCATCGAGAACCGCGACCAGCGATACCTCGGGAAGGTCGATACCCTCACGCAGCAGATTGATACCGACGAGAACGTCAAACACACCGAGGCGCAGATCGCGCAGAATCTCGGTACGCTCGATCGTTTCGACATTGTGATGGATATAGCGCACGCGCACACGGTTGGATTCTAAATATTCGGTCAGGTCCTCCGCCATTTTCTTGGTCAGTGTTGTGATCAGAACGCGCTCGCCGGCTTCGGCACGAATGCGGATCTCACCGAGCAGATCGTCGATCTGCCCCTCGATCGGGCGCACCTCAACCTCGGGGTCAAGCAGACCCGTCGGACGGATGAGCTGTTCGACTTGCTGTGCGGAATGTGTTTTTTCGTAGTCGGACGGCGTTGCACTGACGAAGACCGTCTGATTGAGCTTGGACTCAAATTCCTCAAAATAAAGAGGACGGTTATCAAATGCCGAGGGCAGACGGAAGCCGTAATCGACGAGGTTCGTTTTTCTCGCACGGTCGCCGCCGCTCATGCCGCGTACCTGCGGGAGCGTGACGTGCGACTCGTCCACAAACAGCATAAAATCGTCGGGGAAGAAGTCAAGCAGTGTATACGGCGTGGAGCCGGGATCGCGTCCGCTCATGACACGGGAATAGTTTTCGACACCCGAGCAGAAGCCGATTTCGCGCAGCATTTCAAGGTCATACCGTGTACGTTCCTCAATGCGCTGTGCTTCCAGCAGCTTGTTCTGCGCGCGGAAGAATTCGATGCGTTCGAGCATTTCGTCCTCGATCATGCCGAGTGCCTTTTCGCGCATTTCGTCGGACGTGGCATAGTGCGTTGCAGGGTAGATCGGGTAGTACGTCAGATTGTCCGTGACCTCGCCCGTGATGACGTTGATGAGCGACACGCGGTCGATCTCGTCGCCAAAAAATTCGACGCGCACCGCCTTGTCGTGCATCGATGCGGGGAACACATCGACCGTATCGCCGCGCACGCGGAATTTGTCACGCGTGAACGAGAAATCGTTGCGGTCATAGCTAATGCGGATGAGCCGTTCGATAAACTCGTCGCGCTCCATCTGTAATCCCGGTCTGACGCCGAGGAGTTGATTTTTATATTCCTGCGGGTCACCGAGGGAGTATATGCAGGACACCGAGGACACGATGATGACGTCGCGCCGTTCCAAAAGAGATGACGTTGCCGAGTGGCGGAGCATATCGATTTCGTCGTTGATCATCGAATCCTTTTCAATATACATATCTTTGCCGGGGATGTACGCCTCCGGCTGATAGTATTCATAATAGGAAACAAAGTATTCCACAGCGTTGTGCGGAAAAAATTCGCGGAATTCCGAGCAGAGCTGTGCCGCGAGTGTCTTGTTGTGTGCAAGAACGAGCGTCGGACGGTTCATGCGCGCGATGACGTTTGCCATCGTAAAGGTTTTGCCCGAGCCCGTAACGCCGAGCAGGGTCTGATTCTTCATGCCTGCTTCGATGCCAGCGCAAAGCCGATCAATCGCCTGCGGCTGGTCACCCGTCGGGGTATAATCGGAGACGAGATGGAATTTTCCGTCACGCGGCGGGGTATTCTGTTTTTCCTGTTTTTTTGCCATATCTGCCTCCGGAATTGTGAAATTCAATGGTTCTTTGTGCTCTTATTATACCACGAAAAAGCGGAATCTGCAAGGAATTTTGTGCAAAAAAGGACGCGTTTTTGATAATGTTACAAAGTGTTCGGGGATATTGTGAAAATGAAAAATCTGCCTGTCAGGAAAGACCAACAGGCAGATGTGATTGCGGTACAGGATATCATTCCGTATCGTCGGACATATGAAATTGCAGCTGCTGCGGGATGTCGGTGCAGTGAACAAACGGTACTGCGTCAACAGAAACCTTGTATTTTGTCGCATCAATGATATAGGTGATTTCCTTACATTCCGACGTTGTAATCAGAATGTTGCAGTTGTTTGTTGAGTAATAGGTGTAAATACCCTGATCATTTTTAATTGGGGAATCTTCGACGTCGTATAACTCATATTTATCCTTTACCTTTTTGAAATTCAATACACAGATAGGATCAATGAGTTTTCCCGTATCCCACCAAGTCACAATGTGACCGTCTGTGGACGAGGTTCCGAGACACACAGCGGCATCATTTTCCAGATATTCAATGCAGTAATCGGCGATGGCGTCTTCCGTGATATAGTTCACGTGATAATCCCACGTGCTCTTTGCCCATGCTAAAATCGCCGGTACGATCAGGATGGCAAGCAGTACCGAAATGATAATGACAAGGCGTTTGATCTCTTTGTCTTCCATATTGCGCCTCCTTTTTCTACATTATACCATGCAAAACCGTCCTATTTCAATGAAAATTCATCAAAAATTCCGTGAATAAACTGTTAAAGAAAAGAGAAGCATCCATACAGAATGCTTCTCTGAAAGTATTTACATCATATCTCTGATAATATCGCCGAGAATCTTGATACCCTTGTCGATATTTTCGTCACTGGGCATCGAATAATTCAAACGGAACGAGTGCGTACCTGCGTTTTCATCGCAGTTGAACGCCTTGCCTGTGACAACGAACACGAGCTGTTCCTTGGCGCGGTTGATAAACTCTGCGACGTCGATGTTCTCGGGCAGCGTGCACCAGAGGAACAAACCGCCCTCAGGACGTGCGTACTTGACACAGTCGGGCATTTCGCGGTCGAGTGCGTCGAGCATCAGATTTGCCTTGCGGCGATACAGCGCACGGATCGTTTCGATGTGTGCATCCATATCGTAGCGGCTCATGAATTCCGCGCAGATCATCTGGAAGAAGATGTTCGTGTGAACGTCTTCAACCTGCTTTGCAACGACGATCTTTGCAACGAGGTCTTCGTGTGCGCAGAGGAAGCCGACACGCATACCTGCGGACAGAATCTTGGAGAACGAACCGCAGTAAATAACGCGGCCTTCGTCGTCCATGCTCTTGATGGTCGGGATTTCTTCGCCTGCAAAACGCAGCTCGCCGTAGGGATTGTCCTCGATAATGATAACGTCGTACTTCTTTGCCAGTGCCAAAACCGCGACGCGCTTTTCATACGACATACAGGTGCCGCAGGGATTGTGGAACGTCGGGATGAGGTAGAGCAGCTTTGCATTCGGCGTGTTCTTCAGCGTTTCCTCAAGAGCGGCAAGATTGATGCCGTCCTCTTCCATGTCAACGCCGACAAGGTTTGCACCGAGCGAACGGAACGCATTCAGCGCACCGATGAAGCTGGGATTTTCTGCGATGACGGTATCGCCTTCGTTGCACAGTACCTTGCATGCAAGCTCGATGCCCTGCTGACCGCCGGAGGTGATGATCGTGGAGTCGAAATCGCGTCCGACGGAGAACTTCGTCTTGATGCGTTCTGCGACCAGCTCACGGAGCTTGGGATAGCCTTCCGTTGTGGAATACTGCAGCGCTGCCGCCGCGTTGTTCTTGAAGAT
>JAZQWK010000404.1:0-13790 GCA_045632325.1 Eubacteriales bacterium | reverse complement strand
CAGCACTGCGGCAGGAAATTTCCGATTGCCGCGTGATTCCCGTGCTGTGCGGATGTGCCAAGCTCGGCGTCGGTGTTGCGGAGCTTTTGTCGTTCCTGACTCGCTTTATGCCGTCGGCAGATCGCCGATCGGTGGATGGCTTGAGCGGGGTCATTTTCAAAATCGAGCACGACAAGACGGTCGGCAAGATTTCGCACGTCCGTCTGTTCGGCGGGAAGATCGTCAACCGTGACGAGGTCGAGCTTCTGCCGCCCGATACCGCTGCTGTGGCAGATACGGGAGACGACGATGCAGTTGCCGTTGAGGAAACGCCAAATCCCCGCGAAAAGGTTTCGCAGATCCGCAAATTCACAGGCGGGAAATACGCCGATGCGGGAGAGGTTCGTGCCGGTGATATCGCCGCACTGTGCGGACTTCCGAGTGCGAAAACGGGTCATTTTGTCGGTTCTGTTCTGCCGTCTGCAGGATATCGCCTTGCAACGCCGTTTCTGCGCGTGCGCGTAACGCCGAAGGAACAGAACGACGAAGCGTTGCCGCGACTTGCGGAAGCACTTTCCCAGCTGTCCGATGAAGAGCCGTATATCGACGCCAAATGGGAAAACGGTCAGAAGGAGATCATCATCAATACAACGGGTACGATTCAGCTGGAGGTGCTCGACAGTCTGCTGACCGAGCGGTTCGGTCTTGGCGCACAGTTCTCACCGCCGACGGTCATTTATAAGGAAACGCCGGCACAGGAAGGTATCGCCTACGCCGATTATCTGATGCCCAAACCCTGCTGGGCGATTGTCAAGTTCCGTTTTGAACCGATGCCGCGCGGCTACGGTGTTTCCTATCACGGAAAACTGCCGTCCAACCAGTGCTTCTACCGTTACCAGAGCCACATCCGATCCTCGTTCAATGACTGTCTGAAACAGGGATTGTACGGCTGGGAGGTCACCGATTTCCGCTGTACGCTGATTGGCGGGGAACATCATTCGATTCATACACACCCGCTTGATTTCTTTGTCTGTACGCCGATGGCATTCATGAACGGTCTGCAGTCGATGGGCGTGACGCTCCTGGAGCCGATGCTGAATATGCGCATTTCCGTGCCGACACCGCTGTCGGGAAAGGTCATCAACGAGATCACACGCATGGGCGGAGAATACGATGCGCCGCTGATGCTCGGTGACATCACGACGATCGACTCCGTGGTTCCCGCCGCCGCATCGATGGATTTTCCCGTCAAGCTGACGGCGATGTCCTCGGGCAAAGCCGTACTCAATGCGACGTTTTCGGGATATCGCGAATGTCGTGACGGCATCATCCGCGAAAATCCGCGCATCGGCGTCAATCCGCTCGACCGCTCCAAATGGATTCTGTGGGCGAGAGGGGCATATACGCTTGCACAATAAAACGAAAAACCGACAGCGCGCGGATGTATGCCGCCGAACCTGTCGGTTTTTTATCTTGTTCAATATCCGTTGACGATATAAGTCACATACGGGTGATCCATATGATATCCCAGCTTTTCTGCAAGCGCGACGGAGATCTCCGTGTGCGCATCCCAACTAGGGTAAAGTCCACGGTCTAGACACGCCAGAATCAGCGCCGCGCCGCAGACCGTTGCAAGTCCCTGACATCGGTAATCCTCGCGCGTGTCGATCTCGATTTCAATGCCGTCTTTGTATCGGGTGTAGGACGATGCGCCCGCGACGATCTCATCTCCGTGCAGGACGACGACACCGATGCCGAGATCGCGGTACTGCTCCCACGTCGGAAACTGCTCGACAAAATCACGCGACCAGCCCTGTCGCTGACAGCGGTAATACAGCTCCTCATCAACCGTGCAGAGACGGTACTTTGGATCCAGCTGCGATACGAACCCCCGTAACCGCTCGCGATCGAACACGTCGGGTTCTTTTTTTATGGCATAACGGGTATAGCGGTGCGCGCGATCGCCGTATACGGACTCGATGGCAGGATACCACGCGGGATCATCGGCAATCATCATGATAAAGTCCTGCGTGCACCAATCGGGCTTGTACGATACCAGCGTTTCATCGGGGACACCCGCGAAAAAACAGAAGCTGCCGAGAATTGCCATGGCGCTTCTCGGTCGGTCCGCATCGGGTGTGACGTAGACGTGTCCCATCGTACCGTCAAGACACGACCATACCATCGTGTCCTGCCAGCCGTCAAAAAGCGCGATGACCGCAGGTGTGCCGCTCGTATGAACGATCATGCGTCTTCTCCTGCCCCCGCTTCTGCCGTCATCGGACGTGCTTTGGGCATCGGACGGCGCTTGGCGGTGTATTCGGAGATATCAAGACGGATGATGGCGACAACTTTGACGAGCTTTTCCGTAAAGGTGAAATCTTCTCCTGTCTGTGTTTTCATCAGAATGGAAAGCGCTTTCATCTTTTCCTCGGGGTCCTCGATGAAGACTGCCGTTCCGCGTGCCATCAGAGAACGGTATGCAAGACCGTAGCGGCATGCCACATCTCCCGCAAACGGTTCGGTATCACATTCCATTTCCGCAAAAATTTTCGGGTTTTTGCGCATGATATCGAGCTTTCTGCCCCAGACGGCACCGTGCAGGTAGAAGTCGAGCTTACCGTTCTCATCCATCGTATAGCCGTAGTTCATCGGGACAACATACGGCTCGTCCCCGTCGCAAAGTCCGAGGTGCAGATAACTGCATTTGTCGAGAATATCCAAAATTTCGTTTCTGTCGGTGATTTCCAGCTCTCGTCTTGTCATGCCTTTCATGAATTATCGTCTCCTTTGTTTTGATACATAAATGAAGTAAGTATTGGTTTACAGTGCTCGGATATGGGCATACACCTTGTCTGACCATGCCCAAATGTCAGTGCAATCATTGTTCAGATAATGAATCTTATCCTGCAGAACATGCGGGATAACGTCTGAAAATTCTTCCCGATACACGTCGGGAATGACGATCGCATAAACCCAATCCCGCAGAATGACCTCGTCCTTGATCTTCATGGGAAGAACGCCTTCAAAGACCGCGTCGGGATGGTGCACGAGAACGTCGTATTGAAAATAAAAGCGCACACCCGGTGTGAAGTCGGTGCTCAAATCCTTCTCATTTGGAAATCTGCCGAGCTTGCGCTCCATGACCAGACGATCCCCTGCCTGACAGTTGCCCCATGCAAACATGACGTAGTCAAAATAGTCCGCAGGGTCGTGGGCTGCGTTGCGTGCTTCCTTTTGCAAAATGTCGGCGGGCAAACCGCGCGCACGGACAGCAGACAGAAGACTGCCGCAGGAAAGAATCTTTTTGGCGTTTTCGGGCGAGGACGTATGGCAGACAAAGTCGGTCATGCAGCCACGGTATGTCGGGCAAGCCGTACATTCCGTGATGCGTACAGGCGGCGGGACACGGATGCCGTTTTCATAGGTTGGGCGGTAGTTGTCGATTGCGCGGAGAATCGCGTCTTCCGCATCGATGTCACAGCTGCGCCCGTTTTGTTCTTCGTAACGGATAAAATCAAGGATGTTCTGCATTTCCCAATCGGTGATGTTGGGATACGCCGAGAGCTTTTTGTATAAAACGCCGTCCCAGCACTCGGTAAAATCAAACGAACCGATTTTGATTTTCATTCCGCTTCTGTCCACCAGAGAGCCGCCCAAAGCAGTTCTTCGTTTTGCCGGTTGATGACGGTATGGAGCGCATCCGCGGGAATTCTCACGACGTCACCGGGGACTACGGGAATTTCCTCGTCGTCAACGAAGACAAAGCCCTCTCCCTTGAAGAAAAAGTAGACTTCCTCCTTGGGATGGCGGTGGCGTTCCATTTCACCGGGTTTATCAAGATAGCCCCACGCATGATCGAACGGTGCCGTCATGCCGCTCGGAAGAACGGGAGACGCGAGAATGGTATTTTCATGGGCGGCGGTTGCGGTTAAAGGATTGAAATTGCTTTTGAGTTCCATGGCAGTTTCCTTTCTATTTCCGACACATTTTTACGATACACTCACAATGCTCCGTCATCGGGAACATATCCACCGGCTGAATCGTTTCCACGCGGTATTCCTTCGTCAGCGTTTTCAGATCGCGCGCCAGTGTGTCCGGACCGCAGGAAACGTAAACCACGCGGTTGGGCTTACGGCGGCAGACAGCATTCAGAAACGGCAGATCGGAGCCGCCGCGGGGCGGATCCATAATCAGCACGTCGGGCGTGAGATCGGGGTTTTCGAGTAAGAATTTTCCCGCATCGCCGCGGTAGAACCGTGCGTTTGTGATCTTGTTGTACTTTGCGTTGGCAATCGCATCGCGTACTGCATCGGGATTCAGCTCGACACCGATGACACGACGGCAGGCATATGACGCGGCAAGTCCGATCGTACCAATGCCGCAGTATGCATCGAGCAGCGTGTCGGTCGGGCGCAGATCGGCAAGCGCAATGGCGGTCTTGTAAAGAATCTCCGTGCCGCGTGGATTGACTTGATAGAACGATTGCGGCGAGATACGGAAGGACAGTCCGCAGAGCGTGTCACGGATGGAGCCCGAGCCGAACAGAACGCGGTTTTCGTGTCCCGACCGCTTTTCATCGCCGAGGATCATACCCGTATCAAAGCCGTTGACGTTGTGGACGATCGAGGTAAGCTCGGGATGTGCTTTGCGCAGGGCTGTGACGAGATTGCCGCGACCGGGGAACTGCGGTGTGCCTGTAACGAGCGTCAGAAGATATTCACCCGTTGCGGCACCGACACGGATCTGTGCATGGCGAAGAACGCCGTTACCCGTGCGCGTGTCATACGGCGGCAATTTCATTTTTGCACAAAGTGCGGTCAGCGTATTCATGATGCGCTGTGCGCCGAGGTCTTCGATCATGCAGTCGTCAATGGGAATGACGCGGCGTGTTTCAGCGGCATACGTGCCCGATACGGTAACAGGGCGTTTCTTTTCATCGCGCGCGGCGGCAAAGGTACGGGTGACCTTGTTTCTGTAATGATACGGGTCTTCCATGCCGATGGGCGGGAGAACTTCACCGAAGGAGGACAACAGCGTTTTCAGTTTTGCGTGCTTTTGGACAAGCTGTTGTTCATATGGAACGGCTGTCATGGAGCATCCGCCGCAGGCGGTATGAGGACAGGGTGAGGACATAACGAAGATTCCTTTCTTGCGAAAACAGGGTGCCGCACGATTCGAGGCGACGCCCTGTTTTTTGGTTATAGCTTCAGAACATGGCAGGGAGCGATGGCCTGTGCGGCACGGCGTTCCCGCTTGTGGCAGGTGAACACGATGGCCTGTGACGTATTGGTCTCTGCCTGATCGGAGGTGGATGCGCGGTGCAGAAGGGCGATCATACGCGACAGACGCTTGTCGTCAAGCGTTGCAAAGGCTTCGTCGAACAGCAGCGGCGGCAGCTCCCGACGGAACAGCATATGGAGCAGTGCCATACGCAGGCTTAAATATGCAAGGTCCTGCGTACCTGCCGACAGAATATCGATCGGCAGAACCTCTTTGGTATCGTCGGCGTTGTTCTGCGCGGCACGGAGATGCATGGCGTCGTCCAGCATCAGTGCCGAATAGCGGTGATCGGACAGAAGCGCCATCAGCTTGCCTGCATTTTCGGTCAGACGCGGCGCAATGGAGTGATGGAGTGTTGCGCTTGCCTCACGCATGGCATCAATGGCAAGATTCAGTGCTGCATACTGCTTGCGGTCGCGGCGAAGCATTTCATCCATTTCGGCAATCAGCGTACGGAGCGTATCGGGATTGGGACCGCACTCTCCTGCTGCGATCCGACGGAAATTCCGCTGCGGTGCAGTGGATGAAGGGATGGTATCGGATTGCGCCAAAGAAGCAATCAGCGTTTTCCGCTTTTCGTGCAGCTCCGTGACGGCGGTCAGCGCCAGAATCAGCTCCTGCTCGATCGCCTCCGTGTTGAACTCCGCGTCTTTCTTTTCAAAGAATGATGCGAGGGTCTTCCGCCGTGCAATCAGCGTTTCTTCATTCTGCGCATGATGCTCGGAAAGATACTGCGTGATCTTGTCACGGCAGGCATCCGCGGTCTGATACAGCCGCTCCATCTCACCGAGCGCACGGTCAATGCGTTCAGCGGCTTTGATTACGACCTGCGGTGTCAGACGGTCAGCCGTGATCTTTGCGGCGTCGGCGGGCTGCAGTTTGGACAATAGAAGTGCTGCCTGTCGTGCGGCTTCGCTTCCCTGCAAGGATTGCTCGGACATCCGAGAATTCAGCGCTTCCTTGTTTTCCGTCAGCGTATCGAGTTTTCCCTTGGAGATGACGTATTCTTCGAGGAAGTTTTCCAGCTCGTCCTCGGTCTTGCAGTTGTAGCGTTTGAGCAGAACACCGATACTGCGCTCGTACGTACCGCGGGTCAAAAAGAAGAAGAAGGCAAGGGCACCGAGAACCGCGGTCACGAGGAGGCTGTTTTGATAGGTATCGGAGTGCAGGATCAAAAGAAAGACGGTCGTTGCTGCGGCAAAAACCGTGAACAGCAAAAAGAAAATACCAAAGATCGTAACAATGGAGCGTTTGCTGTACAGCTTGTCCAAACGGGAACGGATCTCGTCGGCACCGCCGTCGTGCTCAAGACGCCGCATTTGCTTTTCCTTGAGATTATCGCGGCGGACGGAAAAATCCAGCCGTTCCAATTCTGCTTTCGCTGCGGCCGTTTGGGTGTTGGAGCTCTGCATATCCTCGGCGCATAGGTACAGTGAGGCTGTGAAATCGCGGTTCGGTATGTAGCTTCCGCGGAACATGGTTGCGGCAAGAGAAGCGGCGCGCTTCTCGGCAGCAGATTGCTCCGCCTTCCACGTTTTCAGAGAATCAAGGTCGTCCAGCGCACGGTATGCCGCGTACTGATCCAATATCTTTTCAAGTCTGTCAGCGCGTGCTTCTTTTTCTGCGATGGATGCATTGCAGGCGTCCAGCTTTCTCTGCAGCTGCTCTTGGGTTTCTCCGTCGAATGAGGAGACGGATGCTTCGGTGGAGGCTGCTGCGGAAGTCGGCTCCGTGGGTTCTGCCTTTAGAAGTGCGAAACTGTTTTCTGCGGCTTCCAGAGAGGATGCCAGTGCGGCACGGCGGCGCTCCAAATTGCGGATGGAACCGGTATCGGTATCGGGATCGTACAGTGCGCTGCGTTTGGCTTGCAAAGAACGGATGGCGGCGTCGGAATCGAGTTCTTCATTGGCAGAATGGAGAATGCGATCGATCGCGGCACGGATCGGGGATCCGCCCGTATAATTGCCGCTCGATTCGCCGGACTTCTTTGCATGGGCAGTGGAATTGACCTGCCCGACGAAGGCGCTGGCAGAAAAGACCTGCTCGCTGACACCGAAAAACAGCTCTCCCGGTGCAAGCTCGGTCTGTAACGGTGCTTCGGCTGTCTCACGGATGATCGGGCAGACGGTACACTGCTCCGTCCATGCCGTATCGGCATCCCGTGTCTGCGTGCGTGTGATCCTGTACTGCGTGATGTCTGGCAATTCTGCCAGCGGTTGCGACAGCGTAATATCCACGAAACCGCCGACGGCAGCAAGCGGATCCGTGCTTGGATAGGCGTTCAAAAAATGAGAAACAGCGGCGTTGCTGCCGACTCCGTAAAAGACGTAGCGAAGAAATGCGGCAACGGTCGTTTTTCCCGATTCGTTTTCGCCTTCTATGATATTCAGACCCGGCATGACGGAGAGTTCGCGGTCGCACAAAGCACCGAAGCGTTGAATATGAATACGGTTGATAACCATCGTGCGTCTCCTTTAGTCTTGTTTGAATTCCTGCATACCGAGACGCAGTGCGAGTGCGGCGGTCTGACAAAGGATCGGATCGTCGGAATGCAGTTTATCGGCAAGCGCGCGGTAATACGCTCCGCGCAGCGTCGGATCCTCGGTCAGTGCGGCGGTCTGCTCCGGCGTCGTTTGATCGATGAGCGTCAGGGAGGACAGCGGTGAGAGAATCTGGGCGAGCTTATGCTCCGACAGCAAAAGCTCTGCCGGCAGCGTGCCTGCAACGGTCAGCTGCAGTGCAGTATCGCGGTCTGGAGCGGCCATCTTTTTTTCGGAAACCGCGCGGTCAAGCGCATCTTTGCACGCCTGCATCAGTCCGTTTTCTGTTTTTTGTGCGGCGGGAAGCGTATCAAAATCGACGTCCAGACGCTCGTAACGACGGCGCGCAATGCGAAGTCGGCGTACGGAAAATACGGTCTCGCCTTGTTCATCGAGATCCAGCGTACCGCTTACGGCACCGCGGACACCCGTTTCCGAAAATCCGCGTCCGACAAGGCATCCTGCGTAGCTGAAATAGGTGGTGTGCGTTGTTCCGACGGCGGTTTTGGCTTCAATACGGCGAATACCGTCCGAGGTATGATACTGTCCGAGTGCGCAGTAATCAAAGCCTGCCGCGGCAAGCTGCTCTTTTTTCAGGATCGGCGAGGCTGTGTCGGTGCCGTTTATGCGGCTGCCTGCAAGGGCGGCATGACCGATGAAAATACGGTGCGTTCCGGGACGTTTTTCGCCGGGACGGAATCCCTGCAGGACCTCGCATCCGTTCATGACGGGTGCCGTATTGGCAAAGCCCCAAACCTCCGCGGAAACGGTTTTACCCGTATCGTCGGTGAAGGAGAAATGAAAACATTCGGGCACGTCGTTTTTGAAGATATGGACGTTTGGCGGAAAGGATACGGTGTTGTAGATCGTATCCTCTGCATAAAAGTCGTGATTGCCCGGCGCGATGACGATCTGACAATCGGGAACCGATGCGAATTCACGGCGAAGAAGTGCCGTGGTTTCCTGCGTGAGGAATGCATGGCTGAACAGATCTCCTGCAATCAGCAGAAGATTGACGCGGTTTTGCCGTACGTACAGCATCATGGAAGAAAATGCGGAACGCAGCTCCGCGCGGCGGACGTCGGCTTGCTCCAGGTCGTCTACGGTAAACGGGGTATCCAGATGGGCATCGGCACAGTGTAAGAAGCGCAGCATGAGGTGATCCTTTCGTGTCGGCGGTCAACGGTCGGTAGGAAATGCTGTTTTCATTTCGTTGTCAGCATTGGCTTGATAGGTATGATACACGGTTTTAATGGAATAATTTTTGGTGATGGCGGAATGGATGGCATACGAGGATGCATATCCGAGATTGGCGAACCCGGAGGCAAACATGGACGTGAAGTCGTATCGCAGAGAACCGCAGATCAACTCGAGCATATCGACGGTCGCGCCGTCACGGACGTGGTATTTGAGTGCTTCCTCGATATATACGTCCGGATAGGTATGCGAGGCTGCGGCAAACAGTGCCTGCAGGACAGTCCCCGTTGCTTCCAGTGCACCGTTGGTTGAGGGAACGCACAGAACTGCGGTTTCTCCGACGTAGCTGCTGTAGTTTTTCTGTGCGGCATCCGCTTTCGGCAGGGGAACGATGCCCCAAGGCGTACTGACGTCTGCCCATTTTGCCATATTGGAGAGCGTAGAACAGCAGAACAGCATATCACCGTCCGTAAACAGTGCTTCGGCTGCGGAAATTCCCGCAGCATGATCGGTATCCGTCGGAGCGGTCGTGCTGTTCTGAACACCCTTTTTCAGAAGGGCGGCGACGGCTGACATCCGATCGATGTCGGCGGAAAGTGTCGGCGTGCGGTCGGTTCCCGTCGTTGTGATCGTCAGTGCCGCGGCATCGATGAACAGCGGCTCACAAACGGTCAATCCCAGCGTGCCGAGATTGTCCCCCCAGACGGAAGCGTTTCCGTCCGCATCCAAAGAGGCACGCGCGGTAAGAGATGCTTCAAACAATGCATCCCACGTCCAGACGCCGTCCTTGACCTGTGTATACGGAGAGGACAGTGCCAACTTCTCGTTCAGATCCTTATTGAAATAAACAGCGTAAACGTTTTCGGGAGAGAAGGTGTAATCGCCGACGGCACCCCAAACGCCGTATCCTGCGGACAGAGACTTCATGGCGGTTTTATCATAATACGCTGCGCTGAAATCCGTGAACGGCAGCGTGCGCAGATTCAGAAGCAGCCCGTTTGCGAAATAGCGGCCGATCTGATCGTAAGGCAGTGCGTAGAAATCTGCAACGTACGGAAGGTCGGACAGGCTTGCTTTTTTGATCTCGTCAAACATCGCTTCTTTTTCATAGACCGAGTTCAGAATCCGAACGTTATACCGTTCCTCGACCATTCGCGTACGAGCCATGCGGGTTTCGGGCAAAACCGTGCTGCCTGCATTTTCGCCGTCAAAGAAATCGCCGAATACCGCGGAGTCGTCGGCGGATGCGATCAGAATATTCTTGCCGTCGAGATCGTCACGGCGCAGCTTGGAAAGTGCCTCTTTTGCAAGCTTGGTCGGATCGACGGGTTCTTCCGTCACAGCACTTTCGGTAACGACGGGCTCGGTGACAGGCGCGGTTTCCGTTACCGCGGCGTCAAGGGTGACGGGTGCGGTTTCTTCTGCCGTAACGGCGTCGGAGAGCGGTGTATCGTGGATGATGATCGGAGAGGAGCAGGCGTTCAGCTGAGACAGCAGGAGGGCTCCGCTCAAAAGACGGAGGATGTGTTTTTTGTTCATTCTCATATTTGGAACTGGTTCCTTTGTCTGATATATCTTGTGATCCGTCCAATACGGAGATGGGATCACGCATACTGTGAAATCTGTCGTTATCTTATATAATTATACCCTATCTGCAAAAAAAAATCAATGGCGGATGCCGTTATTTTTTCGGATTTCTGAAAAATTTAACGGAACCTATAGCATTTTTGCAAAAAATATGGTATAATGATGCACATACGGTGAATACCGTAAATTAGAGTAGCTCATTCTGCGTAAAGTGTCACGGAAACGGGGAGTTGTTCCGCGAACGAAAATCCGAAACGAAGGAAGATCCGATTCGGATTGCGGTAAAATGGGCGCATCCCGCTAAGGAGAAATTACCCTATGAAGTATGTAGAAAAAGCATTATCATCGAACACGGT
This sequence comes from Eubacteriales bacterium, assembly GCA_045632325.1. Lineage (GTDB taxonomy): Bacteria > Bacillota > Clostridia > Oscillospirales > CAG-272 > RGIG3925. The sequence continues at coordinate 2,848 of JAZQWK010000404.1, read as the reverse complement.
TTTGTTTCGTACCCCTTTTACGCCGACGTATTTCCGCTGTGCATTGAACAGTCTGAAATCCACGCGGATTTTGTGTATCACCGCACTTTTGTGTGCAATCTGTGCCCTTATCGACGTCTTTTATCTGATGATTGGCGGGGCATTCCTGCGGATCTATTTTTCGTTTATCGTGGCGGGACTTCTGTGTATGATCGCGGGACCGTTTGCGGCTGTTCCTGCAGGATTTTTGGTAGATACGCTGAGCTTTCTGTTCTCCGGCGGTGACCCTGCGGGATATTTTCCGGGATACGCACTGTCGTCGATGCTGTCTTTTCTGATTTATGCGCTGTTTTTCTACCGTGCGCATTTGTCGCTGTCAAGAATTTTTATTGCACGGCTGACCGTCAACGTGCTGATCAACGTCATTCTCGGCAGTGTCTGGAAGCACGTTCTGTACGGAAACGCATATATTGTCTATTTTATTTCCGGCGCGATCAAGAATATCGCGATGCTGCCGATCGAAGCCGCACTGATGCTGATCCTCTACCGCCGTTTGGTGCCGATCTTGCAGAAGCTGCATCTGATCCCGGGTACGGTGGAAATCACGGTACGGCGGCGCGATTACGTGTTTTCCGCGATTGCAGGCGTGATCGGCGTTGCGGTGCTGGTTTTGTATTATCTGTATAAGAACCGTTAAGATTTTCGATATCGTCAATATCATCATACGGACTGCCCAACCTGCGGCAGCCCGTTTTCATGAAAGGAAATTGTTTTGAAAACCCCCATTTACCGCATCATTTCTCTGTTTTCCGGTTCCAAGGGCAACTGTACGCTGGTTCGCGTCGGCAACACCCGCATTCTGATCGATGCCGGCATGAGCTGTCGGGCAATCGAACGTGCACTGTGTACCGTCGGAGAACAGCTTGCTGATATCAATGCGATCTTCATTACCCACGAACATTCCGACCATACCAAGGCACTTCCCGTGCTTCTGAAAAAGCATCCCGTTCCCGTACATATCGCGGACGCAACGGCAAAAGAACTGTGCCTCAGCGGCTTCCCGTCGGATTGCTTTGCGGTACACGCACCGTGCTTTTCGGTCAACGTTGCGGCGGACAAAGCATCGCCCGTCATTGCTGTGCAATCGTTTCCGATCCCGCACGACAGCCGATGCTGTGTCGGCTACCGCTTCTGCGCGGTCGGAGAGGGATATCAATACTGTGCCGCGATCGCAACGGATATGGGGTGTGTGACGGAGGAGATCCGTACCTCACTCTGCGGTGCAAGGGAAGTCATATTGGAATCCAATCACGACGAAAATATGCTGATGATGGGTCCGTATCCGTATGATCTGAAACGGCGGATTCTGTCTGATCACGGGCATTTGTCCAATACCTGCGCGGCGGAATTTCTGTGTGAATTGACCGACAATGGCGCAAAGCATCTTCTGCTTGCGCATCTGTCGCCGGAGAACAATACCCCGGAGCTTGCGTATCTGACTGCCCGTGCGGCACTGCAGCGCAGAGGACTTGTGCAGGACGAGGACTATACGCTGGCGGTGGCACGGCGTGATACTCCCGTCATTCTCTGCGAAATTCTGAACGACGATGAAGAACGACCGATTCTGAAATCGGAGGAGGAGTGTGGATGCGATGAAGATTCTGTATGAAGATAAACATATTGTCTGTGTCGAAAAGCCGATTGGCGTATTATCACAGAGCGGTGCGGGAGATTCCTCGCTTCCCGATCTGGTCACACTTTTGACAGCGCGCGAAGCCGAGCTTGGCAACACGGAGCCGTATATCGGCGTGGTACACCGTCTGGATGCGGGTGTCGGCGGCGCGATGGTCTATGCCAAAAAGCCATATGCCGCATCGGCTCTTTCCGAAGCAATCCGCGGACGCGATTTCACCAAAGAGTATTTGTGTGTGGTCAGCGGCAGACCTGCCGAGGACGAAGGTGAATACCGCGATCTTCTGTGGAAAGACGCCAAAGCCAACAAAGTATACGTTGTGGACAGAACGCGAAACGGTGTCAAGGAAGCATCGTTGTCGTACTGTGTATTGCAGACCGTCGAGCGTGACGGGGAAGTCTATTCGCTGCTCCGTGTGACCCTTGGTACGGGACGCAGCCATCAGATTCGCTGTCAGCTGTCGCATCACGGCACGCCGATTCTCTGTGACGGTAAGTACGGAGGACACCGTCCGGCTGATATTTCGATGGCGGGCATTGCGCTGTGGTCGTATCATCTGGCGTTTGTACACCCTGCAAATATGACGAAATCAGAACCCAAACAAGAAAAGCCGCTGTCCGCACGAATGCAGAAGCGGCAGGCAAAAAAGCCGGTATTTGAAAACCCCGATATCGTGTGTTTGCCGGATTGGAACGAGGTACCGTGGGGATGGTTTGACCGTTTAAGCTGAAAATACGTGTGAAATTTCTGTAATACCACGGTGGAACGCTGAATTGGCAGGTGAACTTCAATGCATACATATACGACGATGGAGGTAGCCAAAATCATAGGCATACATCCCAATACCGTACGGCTGTACGAGGAATGGGGGCTATTGCCGCCCATAGAACGAAAGGCTAACGGCTATCGCATATTTACGGATTTCCACATCGAGCAATTAAGACTTGCCCGACTTGCATTCAAAATTGAAGTGCTGCAAAATGGATTGCGTAAAAAAATCGTTTTAATGGTAAAAACTGCGGCTACGAAAGATTTTGATACCGCTCTTTCTCTAACAGAGGAATACAGAATACAACTTAGGCAGGAACGTGCGAATGCCGAAGAAGCTATCTGTATCGCAAAACAACTTCTATGCGGTGTAACCGAGGAAAATACCCATTTCTTAAAACGAAAAGA
>JAZQWK010000403.1:0-4232 GCA_045632325.1 Eubacteriales bacterium | reverse complement strand
GCTGCATATGCATCGGCTTCCAGATCGGACGACCTTCTGCGTTATACAGATTCAACTTTTCCAGCAGTTCGGTGGGACATGACTTACCCGGCTTTTTTTCATACCGGGCACTGAAATCATCTCTGCTCTGCATACACATTGCATCACGATCAATGATCATACAACTCAGCCAGTAGTTCGGTTCCGTTCCATCCACGATCGGATTCATCGATACGGGGAGATTCTTAAATCCGTCCCTGTACCGCTCATAAATCGCACGTTTCAGCCGTACGTGTTCTTCCAAATATGGATACTGCCCTCGCACAACACCGGCGACGACGTTGCTCATACGGTAATTGTAGCCGACTTCCTCATGCTGATACCACGGTGCGTTCTCACGGCTCTGCGTAGACCATTTCCGCATCTTATCCGCAGTTTCTTTATCGTTGGTCAGCAAACATCCTCCGGATGAACCGGTGATGATCTTGTTGCCGTTATAGCTGATTGCCGCGTAGTCCCCGAAGGAACCGCATTGTTTTCCGTCGATCGTTGCGCCCAGGGCTTCCGCCGCATCTTCAATCAGCAGAGCACCGTGTGCGTGACAGACGTCTCTAATCATATCCATCCGTCCGGGGAAACCGTAGAGCTCCGCAGCAACCACAAGTTTTACGTCCGGGTAAAGTTCAAACGCTTTTTCCAGTGCACCAGGATCCATATTCCAGGAGGATTCCTCCGTGTCGATAAACACGGGAATCCCGCCTTCATAAACAACGGGATTTAGCGTTGCCGCAAAGGTCACGTCAGAACAGAAGACACGCTTCCCTTCCAATGCACCGTGACCAATGGCAGGTCTGCCGTATAACGTCTCACCCGCGTCCTTCACAGCAAGATGCAGCGCCGCCGTACAGCACGATAAACCGACCGCATATTTCATTTCCGCTTTTTCTGCAGCGATGCGTTCGACTTCGTTGATATTTTCGCCAACAGTACTCATCCAGTTGGTATTGTATGCCAACTGAACGTACTTCATCTCATCGCCATGCATCGTGGGAGTGGCAAGCCACACTTTGTTTTTAAACGTATTTATTTTCATACACTTATATTGCTCTTATTATTGAAACTTGCAGGCTTTCAGCTGTTATTCTGATAGCCGTTCCCATCTGACGGACGGTAGGTTGACACGACCTCTGCAACGAGAGAGCGAATCACATCCTCTTGTCCTTCGTATGCAGCTTCCATCAATATTCGCAGCTGCCGCAAAAATTCATCTGTATCAAATGGGATGGGACTGCCGATATGTATCAGGTGGTTGGGTGTCGTTTTCATACCTTCTTCGGCCATCAGCTTTTCCTCATAGAGCTTTTCACCTGCACGGAGCCCTGTATAGGATATCTGAATGTCAACATCCGGCTGTAATCCCGAAAGACGGATCAGATTTCTGGCAAGCGTATCAATGTGGACAGGTTCTCCCATATCCAGCACAAAGATCTCGCCGCCGTCTGCGTACGTTCCCGCTTGAAGAACCAACGAGACCGCTTCCGGGATCGTCATAAAATAACGAATCATGTCGGGATGCGTGACGGTAACGGGACCGCCCTTGGCGATCTGCTCCTTGAATCGCGGAACAACGGAGCCGTTGCTGCCCAACACGTTTCCAAAACGCACGGCAACAAATTCGGTTTCAGGGTTACACGGAGCAGCTGCCGTCTTATCCATGCCGCATATCGCATTTTCCGTATGGAAACAAAGCGGATGCAGCTCGTTTGCCTTCCCTTCTCTGATCTTTCTGTCAAACGTTTGAATGATCATTTCGCAAAGGCGTTTGGATGCCCCCATAATGTTGGTCGGATTTACCGCTTTATCCGAGGAAATCAAAACAAACCGTCTGCATCCGTTCATCATAGCCGCATATGCAGTTTTGTAAGTGCCGATCGCGTTATTTTTGATGGCTTCACACGGGCTGTCCTCCATCAGCGGAACGTGCTTGTGAGCCGCGGCATGATATACGATCTCCGGCTTATATTTTTCAAAAACCTGACAGATGCGTTTGCTGTCGCGTACGGAACCAATCAGAACCTCAAGATTCAGTTCAGGAAATGCATCCCTCAACTCCAGCCCGATGGCGTGTGCGTTGTTTTCATAAATATCGAAAACGATCAGCTGCTTCGGATGATGTTTCGCAATTTGTCTGCAAAGTTCACTGCCAATGGAACCGCCGCCTCCCGTGACCATGATCACCTTGTCTGCGATGAACCGATAGATCTCCTCCATATTTACCGTTACGGGTTCCCGTCCGAGCAGATCCTCGACCGCAACGTCCTGCATGGATTTTGCAGTAATGTTCCCCGCAACAAAGGCATACACATCAGGCATGATCTTAAGCTCGCAGTTGGTTTCCTTACAGATATCCAATATATCACGCCGCTGCTCCGCCGTTGCACTCGGGATCGTCAAAAAGATCTTCTCAATTCGGTATTTTTGGATGTTGAGCAAAATATCGTCCCTGCCGCCAACGATTGGGACACCATCAATAAACCGTCCCCAATTGTTGCTGTTATCGTCAATGATACAGCATACTCTCTCGTTGATCTCACACGCCCCGTGCAAATCTCGCAGAATCAACTGTCCCGCCGAGCCTGCACCGATCAGCATAACGCGGCTTGCCATCGCTTTCTGCAGTGCCCGCGTCCGTTTGCCGCGTTCCAGCAAAACGAAACGATATGCAAATCGAACGGAAATGGTCAACAGAAACTGCATTGCTATTCCGACGATATAGTACGTCATGGGCATTCTTTCAAAGAAGACCGTGACACCTACGGCGTGAATCACACCTAAAACAACCGTGCTGACAGCCACTCGCTCCAATTCAATGAAGCTGGCAAACCGCCATATGCTCCGATAAAGATGCGCACTCCGAAAAATCAAAATACTGATCATCGCATAGTACGGTGAAAAACGAAGCCACGCAAGAAGATATTCAGACGGTATTTCCGTAAAATGGCAGTCAAATCTGAGCCAAAGGGCAAAAAAATACGCTCCTACAACAGTGGTCAAATCATACAGTACCAAAAGCACAGCCACGATGTGTCGGTGCTCAAATATTTTTACTGCTTTATTATGCGTTTTGTTTTTTGGTGATACGGTATTTCTCATGGTTCAATCTTCCTGCTCAAATTTGTGTCTGTTTTCAATATAGGGAAATTGCTGCGCCAAAACTGCGGAGATCCATATCTAATCATAATGTCACGCGTTCATTCTTTATCCCACGGAAACCGTGTTTTGGCGTATTATAGCATTAAAGTGAGTCAACGCCCCCACCGTTCCGAGAATAACCGCACATGCTCCCCCGCACGCTCAAACAAATCCTTCTCCAAGTGATACAGCTCCTGCTCTTCGGCGATAAACGCGCGCAGCGACTCGACGTCAATGTGATCCAGATCACTCACGGGATACGGATATCCGATATCCCCCAACAAATTTCGCGCCTTCTCCCGATAAATAAGCGGATAGAGAGGAATTCCCATCCGCAACGACAATACCATGGAATGAAATCTCGCACCGATGATCTTTTCACACCGTGCAAACGCGGTAGGAATCTCCGTGCCGTCTTTGTGCGCGATGATCTCTGTACCATCCGAATTCTGCATAAGAGCTTTGACCGCATGACAGGCAAACAGGTCATCCTCCTTGCCGGTATCAAATGCCAGCAGAAGCACGCCCTTTCCCGTCGTACGAATCCATTCGTCAGCAAACACTGCCATTGCGCGGTAGTACGCACAATCCTCGCTGTCTCCTGCCCGATGCATCAGACTGATGCCGAGCTTATCCGGGTGATCGCGTGGAGGAAGCCATTCGTCTGGTAGCGAAAACAAAAGCTCCGGCAGATAATGCACCTCGGGGCGCCGGGTATTCCGACACAACCAACAGTATGATGCACGGTCACGGCACGTAATCAGCCGGAATCGGTTCAGTTTTCTGCCGATCAGAAACCGCTTGAGCGGATGATTGAGCGGCTCGATATTGCATCCGAGGCAGTAATCTCCCGCATGATGCCCTCTCAAAAACCAGATGATTTCTGTTTTCAAGGCAGCTTTGCTGTTGATCATAAAGCCGCTTCCCGTGACGATCAGCTTCGGAAGTGAGACACACTCCTCACGGCTTCTCTTGATGACGTTTGGCTCGCGTTCAATCGGCGTTTCAACGGTGTCCTCCAGGACGAACGTGAAGTCCGGCAGGCTTCTCACCACCAGCTT
>JAZQWK010000402.1:0-3527 GCA_045632325.1 Eubacteriales bacterium | reverse complement strand
ATGCGTTCGTCAAGCGCACCTGCGTAGACGGTAGCCGTACCGCCGCCGGAGTTGCCGAGACAAAGAATACGGTCAGGGTCAATATACGCGGTGAAATGGGCGCAGAGCACGTCGATACAGCGCATGATATCCCAGACGCGCTCACCGACCATGGTTCTGCCCAATAACAGTGCGCGCATCGATGCCTGGCGGCAATCGGGACCGTTCGGCGTACCGCCCGATTCTCCGAAGCAGCGCTGTTCAATGGCAACGGCGCAAACGCCTTCCTTGACGGCGCGTGCACAGAAGTCGCGGTCGCCGCCGTGGCAGGTTTCCTCGTCTCCCGGATACTTCGGACGTCCGAGGGAGATGTGCATACCCTTGGAGTGACCCTGCAGACAAAGCACGACGGGAAGCGGCTCGACGGCACCCTTGGGAATCACGAGATGACAGGGAACGGTGACGCGCTCCTCCGTCACGAAGCGGAAGCGGATCTCACGCGCGCCCATTTCCTCATCGATGCGGTCAAGCTCGATCTGCATGACGGGTTCGGTGGCGTATTCGGCAATGCGGTTCATGCCGAGCAGGGCAGACAGCGTGTCGCGCGCCTGTGCCTGCCAGAGACGGATATCTTCACTTCCGTCCCAGCGGGATTTCGGGGTAACGGCTTTGAGAAGCGCATGCATATGTGCCTGCGGTAATAATCCGATGTTCATAATCTGTAGTCCTTTCCGATCCTGCCGTGAAACGAACGCAGCAGGTTATTTTCTTATTGCTATCATACCATATTTACAGCGGAAATGCAAGAGGAAATGCAGAAATAATCAAAATTCCAACTTGACAACGTGCGATTTGTGTGGTATAGTGATAGCAGAACAACGGCGGCGTTGACGGGAGGGTATCATGGATTATCAACTTGCGGAACTGACGGGGCGGGATGCCATGGAACGGGCATATGGCGTCTATCGGCACTGTATGTATTTGCCGACCGAGGATAAATACGGCAAGATCATGGACGCCGTCCTTGGTGATCCGGCATTGACCATGTATGCCTGTCTGTCCGACGGGGAAATTTTGGGTGCTGCGGTCGTGTCATGTTCGGATGGCCGCAAGATGGAGATCGTCGGGATTGCGGTGGATGCAGGTAACCGACGACGGGGAATCGGTTCCTTTCTGATTCGGACGTTGTCGGATCGGCTTGACGGTTGTTCCGTTACCGCAGAAACCGATTGTGATGCGGTTGGATTTTATCGGAAATGCGGATTTTCGGTGACGGAAACGATCAAAATTTACGATGGAGAACCCGTTGTACGTTATCTGTGTGAGAGGAGGAGGGATGGAAAGCCTATGATTTTGGAAACCAAGCGTCTTCTGCTCCGTCCTTGGCGTGAGGAGGATGCGGAAGATTTATATACCTACGCCCGTGACCCCGAAGTCGGTCTTCCGGCAGGCTGGCCGCCGCATACGAGCGTGGAGCACAGCCGTGAGATCATTCGCACGGTGTTTTCCGCACCCGAAATCTATGCGGTTTGTCTGAAAGAGAGCGGAACACCCATCGGCAGTATCGGTCTGCACCGCAATGATCTTGCAGAGCAGGATGACGAGTATGAGCTTGGTTATTGGCTCGGTAAGCCGTTCTGGGGACAGGGGTTGATTCCCGAAGCCGCGCGGGAGCTGCTCCGTCATGCATTTGAGGATCTCGGGATGGCGCGCATTTGGTGCGGCTATTACGACGGCAACACCAAAAGCCGCCGTGTGATGGAGAAGTTGGGATTCGTCTATCAGCGCACCACCGAGGGTCTGGAAGTGAGCCTGCTCGGTGAAATTCGAACGGGACATTCGATGCTTCTGACGCGCAAAGCATGGGAAAAACAAAACGGAACATAAAATCTTTGAATCTGAGGAGGAAAAAGGCTATGAAAACCTACGACATTACCCCGATTATCGAAAATATTCACAAAACGGTCGAATCGCACCGCATCGAAACGGGCAGTTATGCGCGCTGGCTGTGGCAGAATGAAAAGGGCGACCGTGAAATGGGCTCCAACCCTTACGGATGTGCGGATGCGGCAAACATTCTCTATTCCATCGGCGCATTTCCGCGTGATCCCGACGAGCGTTCTGCGTGGGTGAAAACCTTGCAGGCTATGCAGGGTGAGGACGGACAGTTTCATGAGCGCACGCACCACCCGATTCACACGACAGCGCACTGCTCGGCGGCACTGGAGCTGTTTGACGCAGCACCTGTACGTCCGTGTACTGCACTGCTTCCGTATCTCGATTACGAGAACTTCAAGGGTCTGATGGACGGTCTGAATTGGTCCGGTAATCCCTGGTCGGAGTCGCACAAGGGCGCGGGTGTCTACGTTGCGCTGAATCTGTCGGGTGCGGCAACACGAAAGTGGAACGACGATTATTTTGCATGGTTCTGGGACAATACCGACCCCGAAACGGGAATGTGGATGCAGCCGCGGTACATGGAAATCGAGCGAAAAGCACCGATCTACTACTACATGGCAGGCTCGTTCCACTATCTGTTTAACCACGAATACGCGCACATGCCGCTTCGCTATCCTGAAAAGATGATCGATTCCTGCATTGCGATGTATGACGACCGCGAAAACGGTCTGCCCAAATCGTTCGGTAACTCGTCGAACTTCCTGGAAATTGACTGGATCTTCTGTCTGACCCGTGCACAAAGACAGACGCCGCATCGGTTCTATGAGGTCAGAGAGCGGCTGGAAGCATTTACCGAGCATTATCTTGACTTCTGGTACAACGTCGCTTGGGAACACAACGAATCGGTCAACGACCTGCATATGCTGTTCGGCGGTGTTTGCGGTCTTGCGGAATTACAGCAGACCCTGCGCGGAAAGCTCGTTTCTGATGTGCCGCTGAAGCTGGTGCTGGACAGAAGACCGTTTATCTGAAAATGCATATCACAGCGGGCGATTCATGAATCGCCCCTACAGCTTGAGAAAAGACCTACATGAAAAACGGACCACGTTTGTGGTCCGTTCACTTTTGGATTAAAGATTCTGCAAAATGATAATGCCATAAGGCTCAATGTCGATCTTGCCTTCCACAACAGCCCCGGTCTTTGCACACGTCATCGGCTTGTCAAGCGTATACGTAGCAGGCTTGCCTGCATACTCAACGAGAATCAGACCGCTGATATTCTCACCGACACGCGGGATGACCATCAGCTCACCCTCTGCTCGGCCGTTTTCAACACCGGCATCGTTGAGCGCGGCGGTGAAAATGGACTTCATCGCGTTGTAATCGGGGAACGTACCGAGCAGGATGACCTGACCGTTACCAACCTTGCGGCGGACGATGCATGCCTTGCCGTCAATGGAGGAATGACCTCCTGCGACGCGTGCAATGGTATCACATTCGTCTGCGTCGTAAATGTCGTACCACAGCGTGCTTCCGAGCGGTGTTCCGTCGGCAAAGGAGCCTGTGACGCGGTTTTCTCTGTCGGGGATACCGTACATCCACTTCGCGCCTGTCAGCTCCTCGAGGATGCCAAACGGACGGTCACGGTA